>CALXGE010000065.1 GCA_944387775.1 uncultured Oscillospiraceae bacterium
GGTTGATAGGCAGGAGGTGGAAGCGCAGTAATGCGTGTAGCTGACCTGTACTAATCGCCCGAGGGCTTGACCTACAAAGTTATGCAGGCTTGCCTGATTGTCCTTCCCCTCTTTGTTCAGTTTTCAGGGTATGATCCTGAATAGTTGGTGCTGATTAGAGCGAGGGTCCACCCGTTCCCATCCCGAACACGGAAGTTAAGCTCGCTTCTGCCGACAATACTTGTCTGGAGACGGACCGGGAAGATAGGTAGCGCCAACATAAAGGAGACAGTCTTTTTGACTGTCTCCTTTTTTGTTTATTATCCGTATCGTGGATTTGTATCTACCAAGATTACCTGTGAGTTGTTTACCTGTCAGTAAGTCATTAAGAAGACGCGAGGATCGGGAATTTTCCGGTCCTCGCGTCTTCTTTAATAAATATATTACTTCCTAATGGTTAGCAGCCGGAGAACAGAGTCGGTAAGAAACGCCATATCTTCCCCACTGGTCCGCATAATCTCCTCAAAGGTTGTAATCCCCTTCACAGCGCTGAAGATGGCTGTTATTCCCTGATTGTAGAGCTCTTCCGCACCTTTGCCGATGCTGCCGCACAGAGCCACACAGGGAACGCCGTCCTGCTTGCAGCGTTTGGCTACGCTGCCGGGGACTTTTCCATGAGCGCTCTGCCAGTCGATTCTCCCCTCACCGGTAAAGACGATGTCCGTGTTTTGGAGAAGCTGGTTGAAGCCCACGCTGTCCAGCAATAGGTCTGCGCCGGGAAGAAGCTTCCCGTTGAGCAGCAGCGCCACGGCGGCTCCCATACCTCCTGCGGCTCCCGCCCCGGGCATCTCTGCTGCAGAGACGCCGCTGAAGCGGCGCAAGACCTTCTCAAAGTGAACCATCCCGGCCTCCAGCTGAGCCTGCATGGCTTTATCGGCGCCTTTCTGGGCTGCGAAGGTGTAGGTAGCACCCTGAGGGCCGGTGAGAGGATTGTCTACGTCGCAGGCAGCTTGGACGGTGATATCAGGCAAGGCCAGGGGCGGAACAATCTCTTCAATGATGCTAAGGTTTTTGGCGAGGGGGGCCACGTCGTTTCCGCAGGCGTCCAGGAAACGATAACCCAGGGCGGCTGCCATACCGATGCCGCAATCGTTGGTGCAGCTGCCGCCCAGACCCAGTAGAATCTTTTTCACGCCGGAGGCTGCTGCATTGAGAATCAATTCTCCTACGCCTTTGGTAGTAGCTTCCAAGGGATTTTCACGACCTGATACAAGGGGAAGACCGGCCGCTGCAGCCATCTCCATGACGGCACTGCCATCAGGGAGAATGCCGTATACAGCGTTCGTGGTACCGCCCAGAGGAGCGGTAACGGTCACCGTTTTCTGCTGGCCACCCATGATGTAGAGGTAAGAGGCCACCATGCCCTCTCCGCCGTCCGCCATGGGAATACTGCGGATTTGGGCGTCAGGAATATGGCGGCGGATAACAGCTTCCTGGATCTGGCAAACCTGCGCGGCCTCTAGGGTTCCTTTAAAGGAGTCAGAGACAAGGATGAAATTCTTCATAAGTGGTTCTCCTGTGTGAAAAGAATCCATCGGCGGTCGCGGAGGGCGACCACCGGCAGGAAATATAGGTGTGCGGTTAGTATTTTACCACTGTTATTCCTGGGCGTCCAGAAAATATTGAATATAAAAAGCGGCACCGTTGCACATAGTGTTCTCGTCCCAGTCAAAATGGCCGTGACGAGATGAAAAGAATAATGAGGGAGAGCATTTATACGCAGCGATGTGTTAGTAGCGTGTATTTTCTGCTATACTGCCACTTTCTATAGAGTGCGTGAGGAGAACCAGGACACGCTTTGGAATCTTTTCATGAGAGGGCCAGAAAAGGTAAAAGGAGTTGCGAAATCTTTGGGATTTTCTTTGTATCCTGAGGAGAGGTGTGGTATACTGAGGCTATCATATACAAGCAAGTTTGCATGAACGATCCGGCGGCTTACCGACGGAGAAGGAGAGAAGCCTATGATCTTGACAAAGGAGCAGCAGGCGCTGCTGGACGGTGAGCAGGGGGAGACCATGGCCAAGGTGGTCAAAACCCTGGTCATGTACGGGGAGGCCTTTGGCGCGGAGCGAATGGTTCCTATCACCAGCCAATACGGCCACACGGTCATCAGCTTCGGCATCGGTGTGATGAAGCCGGTGTATGAGCTTTACGATCAGCTGCTGGCAGCAGGGGCAGTGAGCAAGCAGCCATTTTCTGCGGATCCACGGCCTCTGGACAAGAACATTCCCTCGTCCCTTTTACAGAACATCGTATTCAAATTCATGTACAGCCAGCAGGCCCATTATGAGAACCAGCTGCGGCAGCTGGGGCTCATGGACAAGAATGCCTATACCTGCGCCTGCTACCTGCCTCAGGCAGGAAATGTGCCCAAACGAGGGGAGATCCTCTCTTGGGCGGAGTCCTCGGCCGTGGTCTATGCCAACAGTGTCCTGGGCGCCAAGTGCAACCGCAACTCCGGTATCATTGAGCTCATGGGCTCTATCGCAGGGTTTGTACCGGAATTTGGTCTCCTCACCGATGATGGCCGGCGGGCGGACTGGATCGTGGAGGTGCGAACCTCAAAGCTCCCGGATGCCCAGCTCCTGGGCTCCGCTGTAGGAATGAAGGTGCTGGAGAAGGTACCCTATGTGCGGGGCTTGGACCAGTGGCTGGGGAAAGAGCTCAGCGAGGATGCCTGCGCCTATCTGAAGGATTTCGGCGCCGCCTGCGCCTCTAACGGCTCCGTGGGCCTCTATCACATCGAGGGCCTAACACCGGAGGCGGTGGAAGCCGGGGAGAGCATCATCCGAGAAAACGCGCCGGTATATGTGGTGGACGACGCAGAGCTGGAGCGGGTGCGGCAGAGCTACCCCTGTATCTGGCAGGATTTGGATGCTACGCCCAAGCTCTGCTTCATGGGCTGCCCCCACATGACGCTCAGTCAGCTGAAGGACTGGACGGTCCGGGTGGAGAAGGGGCTCCAGGCTGCCGGTAACAAAAAGGTCCTGATCCCCACGGTATTTACCTCCGCTCCCGGCGTGGTGAAGGAGTTCAATAGAACTGCCTACGCTGCCCGGCTCAGAGCCACCGGGGTGATTCTCAGTACCATCTGTCCCCTGATGTACATGAACAATCCCCTGTCCAAGAAGATGCCGGTGATCACCTCATCCAACAAACTTCGGACTTATTCCAGTGCCCGTTTCTACTCTGAGGAGGAGATCCTGGCGAAGATCACCAAGGAGGGCAAGTGATATGAGCAGAGTATTCAAAGGCCGGGTGATCACTCCCGGCGAGACCACGGCTCCCGCCCTGGTGTCCCACGGGGGGCTTAATACCCTGGCCAGCTATCAGATGGCCTTGATGTTCGGGGATAAGCAGGTGAAGTGTGGGGATCAGAACAACCCGGACCTCTATAAGAAGCCCATGTTGGGGAAGGCCCTGTGCCTCCCGGAGACGATCGGCTCAACCACCGGCGGCATGGTGCTCTACACAGCCTGTGCCATGGGCAAGCAGCCTGCCTGTATGCTGTTTTCCAAGCCTATTGACTCCCTGGCGGCCTCCGGAGCCATCCTGGCGGCCAACTGGACCAACGCCGTCATGCCGGTGGTGGACAGCCTGGGAGAAGAATTTCTCGATTACGTAAAGGATGGTATGACGATTTCCGTGTCCTTGGACGGCACGGTAACGGTAGATGGCTGAACGGAAGGAGAGAACTGATGAAAAAAGAGTATGAGGCATTGTTTACCCCCTGGAAGATCCGGAATCTGGAAATCAAGAACCGCATCGTCATGTGCTCCATGGGCGGCACCTCTATCTTTGGCTGGATGGAGCCCAACCACTTTGACAAGGAGGCCGCCCGGTTCCTGCTGGAGCGGGCCCGCAACAACGTCGGGCTGATCCTACCCGGCATCGCCCCCATCCGGGATCCCATGGGCGGCCGCTGGCTGTACCAGAACACAGGAAAGTTCAAGGCTCTGAAGGCCTACATGGAGGAGTTCCACAAGACCGGTGCAAAGCTCTTTATCCAGATCACCGCAGGCTTCGGTCGGGCTATGGCTGTCAATGACCTGATGGTGAAGATGCTCAACAACAAGGTCCTGGGCACCTTGGGAAAGCCCATCTTTGACATGGACTTCATCACCGCCAGCGCCTCTGCCACCCCCAACCGCTGGGCCGACGGCGTATACTCCCGGCCTTTGACTGTGGAGGAGATCGACGAGATCGTAGAGGCCTTTGCCAAAACTGCCAAGCTCTGCATGGACGCAGGGGTGGACGGCATCGAGGTCCACGCGGTCCATGAGGGCTACACCCTGGATCAGTTTGCCACCAAGTATACCAACCAGCGCACAGACGAGTACGGCGGGTGCCTGGAGAACCGCTACCGTTTTGCCGCCGATATCGTAAAGGCTATCAAGGAACGCTGCGGGGAGGATTTCCCCGTGTCTCTGCGGTACTCCGTGGTGTCCAAGACCAAGGGCTTCCGCCAGGGCGCTCTGCCGGAGGAGGGCGATAACTACGAGGAGGTAGGCCGAGACATGGATGAGTCGGAGATTGCCGCCAAGTTCCTCCAGAATGCGGGCTACGATATGCTCAACTGCGATAACGGCACCTATGACGCCTGGTACTGGGCTCATCCCCCGGCATACATGCCCCTCAACTGCAACCTGGAGGATGTAAGCCACATCAAGCAGTTTGTGGATATCCCCGTGGTCTGCGCCGGACGCATGGAGCCCGCAGAGGGTGCCGCCGCCATTGCCGCCGGCAGGATCGATGCCATGGGCGTGGCCCGGCAGTTCCTCACCGACTCCGCTTGGGTCACCAAGCTCATGGAGGAGCGGGAGGAGGACATCAAGCCCTGCATCTGCTGTCACAACGCCTGCTTCACCATGGCCCGCTACGAGGGTTCCGCCAATGACCAGGATCTGATGGATGCCATTCATATGGCCCGCTGCGCCCTGAACCCCCGGACCATGCAGACCAAGAAGTACCGCATCCAGCGGACCAATAAACCCAAGCGCATCGCCATCGTCGGCGGTGGCATCGGCGGTATGGAGTGCGCCATGGTTCTCACTGCCCGGGGCCACCTGGCAGAGATCTATGAGAAGTCCGACCGCTTGGGCGGTGTGTTCATTGCCGCTGCTGCTCCTTCCTTCAAGGAGAAGGACCGGGAGCTTATTGAGTGGTACCGTCGGGAGATCAAGAAGCGGGGGATTCCTGTCCACCTCAATACCGAGGTGACGGACGTGAATGCTCTGGGGGCCGACGAGGTGATTGTGGCCACCGGCGCGGTGCCCAAGAAGCTGCCCATTCCCGGTCTGGAAAACGCCATGGAGGCCACCGAGTACCTCTATGGACGGGAGACCGGTGAAAAGGTGGTCATCGTGGGCGGCGGCCTCAGCGGCTGTGAGATCGCCTATGATCTGATCCTGAAGGGCAAGAAGCCCATCATCGTGGAGATGAAGAATGACCTTATTGCCCTGCGGGGCGTGTGCCTGGCAAACTCCTCCTTCCTGCGGGAGACCATGGCCCTCCACGAGACGCCGGTATACCTGGAGACCACGGTCCAGGAGATCCGTCCTGACGGCGTAACCATCAAGGACAAGGACGGCAATACCCAGGATATCTCCTGTGACGATGTCATCGTCTCCATCGGCTATAATCCCCAGCCTGTGGCCCCCGCCTCCCGTCATGTCCATCTGGTAGGTGATGCCAACGGCGTGGGCAACTTACGGACCGTGATCTGGCGGGCCTGGGACGTATGCATGAAGCTGTAAATCAGCAGGCAGGAAACTGAAAAGCCAGAAAGGTGAGTGCAGGGAAGCGGTTATGAAAGAGACGATCCAACAAGTGATTGATCGTACGTGGAAACGGGCAGTGCCCTACCTCTCAGCTCTGGTGAAATGGCTGCTGCTAGCAGTGGTGACCGGCGGAATATGCGGGGCCATAGGGGCGGCCTTTCACATTGGAATCCACGAAGCGGAACTGCTGCGGGGACGCTTTCCCTGGCTCTTGTGGTGTCTGCCGCTGGCAGGTGTTGCCATTGTGGCCTTTTACAAGCTCACCCGTACCGAGGGGCAGGGGACCAACGACGTCATCGACGTAGTCCGCTTGGGTAAGGGACTGCCGGTTTTGCTGCTGCCGGCCATCTTTGTGGGCACGGTACTGACCCACCTGTGCGGCGGCTCCGCTGGGCGGGAGGGCGCGGCCCTTCAGATGGGAGGCACCATCGGCTATCACCTGGGGGGGCTGTTCCACCTGGACGACCGGGATCTGCGCACCGCTACCATGGTGGGCATGGCGGCCTTCTTTACCGCTCTGTTCGGTACGCCCTTGGCTGCCACAGTGTTCGCCATGATGGTGATCAGCATCGGCGTTTTCTACCATGCCGCATTCCTGCCCTGTCTTACGGCCTCCCTCACGGCCTACGGGGTGTCTCAGCTTTTGGGGGTGGCCCCCACCCGATTCACCATATCCGCCCCGGTCCTGGAGCTGGTGACTCTGCTGAAAGTGGCAGCCCTGGCGGCACTGTGTGCCCTGGTGTCGATCCTCTTTTGCCAGACCATCCACTTTGCTGAGAAACAGATGGTTCGCCGTCTGCCCAACAGCTACATCCGGGTAGTGGTCGGCGGCTTGGCCATCATCGCACTGACCTTGCTGTGCGGCACCACGGATTACAACGGCGCAGGCATGGATATCGTGACACGGGCGGTGGAGCAGGGCCAGGCGGCCCCCGCGGCCTTCCTGCTGAAGCTTCTCTTTACTGCTGTGACCCTCTCCGCCGGCTTCAAGGGCGGCGAGGTGGTGCCCTCCTTCTTCGTGGGAGCCACCTTCGGCTGCGTGGTGGGGCCTCTGCTGGGATTGCCGCCGGGATTCGCGGCGGCGGTGGGGCTCATTGCCGTGTTCTGCGGGGCGGTGAACTGTCCCGTGGCCTCCACCTTCCTCTCGGTGGAGCTGTTTGGGGCGGAGGGCCTGCTGTACTTTGCTATGGCCTGCGGCATCAGCTATATGCTCTCCGGCTACAACGGGCTGTACTCCAGCCAGACCATCCTCTACTCCAAGCTGAAGGCCCAGTACATTAACGTCCACACCAACGCCCACCATGCGGCGGATCTGCCGGAAGAGCGGCAGGAGGAGCGTCTTGCTTCCCATGAGGACGGAGTGGCTTCCGGTAAGGAAAGATCCCACTGATGTCTAGGGTATCAGAAACATATAAAAAGCTGGCAGACGGTATTGTCTGCCAGCTTTTTTATAAACTTTTGCGGCCCCTTTACCAGAAAACGTCATTGGGCGGCGGGGTAGGCATTACTCTGCCGGGGGAACGTCGATCTCCATATCCCCGGCGGGATAGGTGACACAGGGGTGGATGAAGCCGAACTTCCGGTCCGCCTCCCGTCGGCCATCCCGGCCATCAGCGATGACGTACTCACCACCCAGCCACTTGCTGTGGCAATAGCCGCAGCCGCCGGCCCGGCACTTGTTGGGGGCATTGATGGCGGCACGCTCCATAGCGGTGAGCAGGGTTTCATTTTCCTTAGCGGGGACGGTGTATACCTGGTCACGGACGTGGACGGTGAGCTGGAAGGTCCGGGGCTCCGCTACGGCCCGGTCGCCGCAGAAGGTGGCGTCCTTGCGGACGGCCTTCACCGGCAGGTTGTAGGGAGCAAGCTCCTTGAGCACGAAGTCATACATAGCCTTAGGCCCGCAGAGGAAGAAGGTCACGTTCCGGACGTCCACATATTTCTCCAGCAGAGCAGCGGAGACAAAACCGTGCTCATAGCCGGCGCGCTCCTCGTCGCTAAGGACGTAGACCACCTTCAGCCCCTTCTCCGCCAGGGCATCCAGCTCCGGCTTGAAGGCGATGCGCGCCTCGTCTCTTGCGCCGTAGAACAGGGTCATCTCATAGTCCTCATCCCCCTCCGCCATGCTTTTCGCCATGGAGAGGAAGGGAGTGATGCCGGCGCCGCCGGCAATGCAGACGATGTGTCTGTTATCCCGGAGGGCCTCGTAGTGGAACTCACCGGAGGGCTCCGTCATGGTGAAGCGGTCGCCGGGTTTGGCCTCCTTGTCCAGGTAGCCGGAGAAGAAGCCAGCCTCCTCCACGCCCAGCACCAGCTTGTTTTCCAGTGCCTCCCGGGGACTGGATGCGATGGAGTAGGGGCGGCTTACCAGGCTTTCCCCCACCTTGGACTGGAGGGACACATACTGTCCCGCCCGGAAGAAGGGGAAGGCAGAGGCGTCCAGGCGGCGGAAGGTGAGCTCCCGCATCCCGGCGGTAAGAGGCCGCACCGCTGTCAGCTCCACCTCCATGGTGCCGGGGTGGAGGGCCTTGGCCAGCTCATTGGTGCGGTAGGACTGGGGCAGGGGGGCGCTGGAGCCGCCTGCCAGGGCCTCCCGGCGGTTGGGCACCAGCTTCTTGAACCGCAGCATGTCCATAAATCCGAAGATCTGTTTCTTGAAGTTCATCTTATTTTACCTCCCGCTTGAGATCGCCCACAGTCTGGCGGCCGGAGAGGTCGCCGGAAACATAGGAGCTGGAGTATCCGCTGGAGCGCATGGCGTAGCCGCCGGCAAAACGCAGACCGGGGAAGAGGGCAGCGTCCTCCTTCATCATCATCATCCGGGGCATGAGGCTATCCCAGTCAGCGGTTTCATAGCCGTAGATCACGCCCTGGGGATGGCCGCAGTAGCGGGCGTAGGTGGTGGGGGAGGCCACGGAGATCTCCTCGATGGCGTCCCGGATGTGGCAGCCCGTTTCCCGCTCAAAGACCCGGATCATATCGTCGGCGATCCGATCCTTGGCCTTGAAGTAGTCGGTCTCCGTCACATTGCCCCAGTCGTCGGACATGAACATGGTGGTAAAGTACATCATGCAGGTACCGGGAGGGGAGCACTCTGGATAGGCGTTGTTGAGGCAGACGGTGGCCTGGACATGGTTGGTGGCCACCTTGCGCATCAAGTCATACTGCTTCACTGAGTCGGCGGTGTCGTAGATAAAATAGTTGTGGCTCTTGATGCCCAGTTCCTCCGCTGACTTGTTGAGTCCCAGGAACATGCTGAGCCCCCGACCGGCAAAGGTGCGGGCGTTGGTGGCTCGGACCATCTGCTCGGTGACGAACTTCTCCTCCAGCATCTTGCCGAAGACCAAGTGGGGGGAGCAGTTAGCGATGACGTGGCGGGTGGCGATGACGGTACCGTCGGTGAGGCGGACGCCGGTGATGGTGTTGTTCTCGTCGGTGAGGATCTTCTCCGCCTCGGAGTGGTACCAGATATGGCCCCCCAGCTCCCGGATCCGCTGATCCATGGCAAGGCTGATCTCGTGGGAGCGCATTTTGGGCATCCAGGCGTCCCGGGTGATGTAGCGGATCACCATAGAGCCGTAGTGGAGGAAGCTCATGCGATCCAGGTCCACGCCCAGATAGCACCAGTAGGCGCCCAGAATATCCTGCGCCTTCTTGGGCATCTTCAGAGCGTCCAGCACCTCATTGACGGAGTAGCTGCCGGCCTTGATAAAGTTGGGGAAGTGCTCCTTCATGTAGGCCGAATCGGTGTTGCCGTTGACGGAGCTGGAATAGGTCTGAGCATCCCGCACTTCGTTGCACAGCTCAAAGAAGGCCGTCACCGAGGGACGGGAGCCTGGGACGTACTGCTCCATCTTGTCGGTAAATGCCTTGACGCCAAAGGGCATCACGCAGTCGTACTGCTTGTCGGTGGTGATGAGGTGATAGGCCTCAGGGATGCGGATCCAGTCTATCTTATCCTCCACGCCCAGATCGCGGAACAGCGTGCGGATGTCGCCGGGTTCCTCCGGGGAACCGAAGTCGTTGAGCTCGTGGAGACTGGCCTCAAATTCGAACCGTCCCCGCTTGAAACTGGTGGCAAAGCCACCGGGCAGGTTGTGCTTTTCCAGCAGCAGGCAGGAGTACCCGCCCTGGAGCACGCGGATGGCGGCCGCAAGACCGCCGTTTCCCGCACCGATGACCACCACGTCGTAGGACCTTTGTTTTTCCATAGGCACCTCCTTAGTGTGTTGTTGTCGTAATCTTCTCCTAAAGTATAGCATTTTTTCCCTGTGCCGTAAAGAAAAACCAGCATTTGCAGCATGACCTATTTTTGGATCGAAGAGCCGCAGAGAAATGCAAACGAGGCTCCAGGCAATTACCTGAAGCCTCGCGTATTACGCTGCTATATAGACCGTTACTGTTCCCAGGATGCTCCCGGAAAGTACTTCTCTGCGAAGGGTACTCGATCCACTTGAAAAGTTTCGCCCCTGAGGTAGGAGAGAATCCCGGCCTCGGTGGGGAAATCAAAGCGGAGGAAGTAGCTGTACAGGGCCTGGCGGGTCTCGCCATATCGACGGTTCACATCGCCTCTGCCATACTTGCCGTCTCCCAGAAGGGGGTGGCCTGCGTCGGCAAAGGAGGCGCGGATCTGGTGGGTCCGGCCAGTGAGAAGCTCCGCCTCCATGAGGCTCAGCTCTCCCTTGCGGGCCAGGGTCCGGTACAGGGTGACGGCGGACTTGCCGCCGGGCACCGGCCGGTGATATACGGAGACCTCCTTTTTCCCCTCATCCTTGAGGAGAAAGCAGGAGAGTTCCCCCTGGGGCGGGTCCATTTTTCCCAGGACGATGCACAGGTACTTCTTAGTGATCTCCCGGTCACGGATCTTGTCGTTGATGATCCGTAAAGTCTCTGCGTTTTTGGCGGCAATGACGATGCCGCCGGTGTTGCGGTCGATGCGGTTGCAGAGGGCGGGAGTAAAGGCGTTCTCCCGGCGGGGGTTCCACTCCCTTTTCTGGTAGAGGTAGGCCTGAATGTGATTGATGAGGGTGTTGACCTTCTCTGTCTCGTCGGCATGGACCACAAGGCCCGGACGCTTGTCCAGAAGAAGAAGGTTCTCATCCTCGTAGAGAATGTCCAGCTTGGGCTGGAAGAGGGTGAGGAAGAGGTTGTCCTCCCGGGGCTGGTCGAAAAACTCGTCGTTGATGTAGAGCTGCAGCACATCCCCTACCACAAGGCGCTGGTCACGCTGACAGCGCTGGCCGTTGCATTTGATGCGCTTGATGCGGATATATTTCTGCAGCAGGGCAGGAGGGAGCAGAGGCAGGGACTTGGCCATAAAGCGGTCCAGCCGCTGTCCTGCGTCGTTTTTGCCGATGGTCAGTTCACGCATGGGGAAGGTCCTCCGTCGGTTGATCAGGGCAGAGGGATTCTGCCACTGACATTTTATCACGAAAGTGTTTTTTTTCAAGAAAAAATGGAAAAAAGTATTTGACAATCCGACACCTTTCCACTATAATACTACTCGTGTCTTTGCGAGGTGTGCTATGCTATTAGATGTAAGAAAGATCATCAACGCCCCTGGAGAGCGGATAGAGTTCCGGTTTGACCTGGACCTTTCCGATGTGGACTTCGGCGGCAGACATCCCATACAGAACCCGGTTGTGGTTACCGGCGATGTGCGGAATGTTGCGGGGATGCTCCTACTGACGTTTGAAGCGAGCACCGTCCTCAAGTCTGTTTGCGACCGTTGTCTCAAGCCCTTTGACCAGCCCAAGACCGTCCGGTATGAGTGCATGCTGGCGGAGGAGCTGGAGGACGAGGATAGCGATGATATCCTCCTTCTGGAGGATGGGGCGGTAGACCTCGGGGATCTGGCCAGGACGGTATTCATCCTGGAGAT
>CALXGE010000066.1 GCA_944387775.1 uncultured Oscillospiraceae bacterium
GAAGGGCCTGCGTTTCGCTATCCGTGAGGGTGGCCGTACCGTTGGTTCCGGCGTCGTTATCGACATCAAGGAGTAATTCTTCTCACCTAAATCCCCGCCGCGTATGCGGCGGGGATTTTTTTGCGCCGCCTCTTGACAATGGGGGATCTTGATGATATTATTTTGATATCAAATCAATAGCAAGGAGTGGAGCTATTATGGAAGAGAAAATTCTGACGACCAAAAAGGGCGGCATGCCTGTGCTGCTCCTGACGATTCTGCTGTATATTGCGGCCATCCCGCTGTGTATGCTGGGCTTTTCTATGTCGCAGGCTGGTGGGACAGGAACAGTGTATGGAGGGATAGCATTGTCCATTCTCTCCATCCTGTGGCTGGCCTTCGGCTGGATCTTCTGGTGCGGCCTGAAGGTGCTCAAGCCCCAGGAGGCCCTGGTGCTGACCCTGTTCGGCAAGTACATCGGCACTCTGAAGGGGGAGGGATTTTACTACGTAAACCCCTTCTGTACTGCCTTCAACCCGGCGGCCCGGACCCGGCTTAAGCAGAGCGGCGATGTGGATGGTGGGCAGAATGGCACAGGGGTGACGGTAGCCGCTAACGGCAGTGTCACCGTATCTGCCGATGCTACCGGCAAGCGGATTTCCCTGAAAATTATGACCCTCAATAACAACCGTCAGAAGATCAACGATTGCCTGGGTAACCCGGTAGAGATCGGTATTGCGGTGATGTGGCGGGTGGTAGACACCGCCAAGGCGGTGTTCAATGTGGACAACTACAAGGAGTATCTGTCTCTCCAGTGCGACAGCGCTCTCCGGAACATCGTGCGGATCTATCCCTACGATGTGGCCCCCAACGTGGACACTACCGGTGACGGCATCGCCGACGAGGGCAGCCTCCGGGGCTCCAGCGAGGTAGTGGCCGCCCGGATCCGGGATGAGATCCAGAGCCGGGTAGACGAAGCAGGACTGGAGATCATTGAGGCCCGGATTACATACCTTGCCTATGCCCCGGAGATCGCCGCCGTTATGCTCCAGCGTCAGCAGGCCAGCGCTATCATCGACGCGAGAAAGATGATCGTGGATGGCGCGGTAGGTATGGTGGAGATGGCCCTGGAACGGCTCAGCGAGAAGCAGGTGGTGGAACTGGACGAGGAGCGGAAGGCGGCCATGGTCTCCAATCTGCTGGTAGTCCTCTGCGGCAACCGAGATGCTCAGCCGGTTGTCAACTCCGGCAGCCTGTACTGATATGGCAGAGGAGAAGAAGCAAGTCCCCCTGCGCCTGTCGGCGAAGTTGTACGCCGCCATTGCGGCCTGGGCAGAAGATGACTTCCGCTCGGTGAACGGGCAGATCGAGTACCTGCTGACTGAGTGTGTCCGACAGAGAAAGAAAAACGGAAAATATGTCTCCGATGAGATCGACGTGCCCCCGGAGCTGGATATCCGGTAGAGGGGAGGAGAAAGGGAATTGCCTGGTAGGGCAATTCCCTTTTCTTTTCCGAGGAAGTGTGATAAGATGGAGAAAACGACCGGAGAGGGGGCGCGGTGTCATGGGAAAGGAGCGACTGGACAAGCTGTTGGCGGCCACAGGCCGGTGGTCTCGGCGGGAGGCTAAGGAGCTGATCCGGGGCGGTCGGGTGCTGGTAGACGGAAAGTCCGCCGGCAGCGGCGAGGAGAAGGCGGACCCGGCGGAAAGCGAGATCCTGGTGGATGGTCTGCCTCTGGGGTATCAGAAATATACCTATATCATGCTCCATAAGCCTGCCGGCGTTCTCACTGCCACGGAGGACCACCGTCAGAAGACAGTCCTGGATCTGCTGTCCCCGGAGCTACGGCGGAGAAATCTCTCACCGGTGGGGCGGCTGGACAAGGATACGGAGGGACTGCTGCTCCTCACCAACGACGGGGCGCTGGCTCACCGCCTTCTGGCTCCCAAGAGCCACGTGGACAAGGTATATTACGCCCGCCTGGACAAGGCCTTCGGAGCGGGGGACCAGGCGGCCTTTGCAGCTGGGATTGTACTGGAGGACGGCCTCATCTGTATGCCGGCGGGGCTGACGTTGCTGGGAGATGGCACTGAAATTCTGGTTACTTTGCACGAGGGTAAATTCCACCAAATAAAACGGATGGTGGCCAGCCGGGGTGGGGCAGTATGCTATTTAAAGCGAATTGCCATGGGCCCTCTGGAGCTGGATCCGACCTTGCGCAAGGGGGAATACCGGGCTTTAACCGAAGAAGAAGTTGCAAAAATCGGCGGAAAGCCTTGAAAACATTGGGAATCTACGAATCAGCCAAAAAGCCGTAATATTTTTTGTGAAAAAAAGAAAAAATAGCTTGCATTGTGGCGGGCGACAAAGTATAATGAAAAAAGAGTTGACATATTGCACAAAGCTTGAGAATAACGCTCGATGGAGGAAGATAATATGTCGGGAAGGATTTTTCAGAATGTTGTCCTGCAGATCAAGGAGGCCACGGACCGCGTGGTCGGCGTGATCGACGCTGAGGGTGCGGTTATCTCCTGCAGCGATCTGGGACTGATCGGCAGAAAATGGCCGGAATATGTGGAGACCATTAATCAGGCGGACGGCGCGATCACCTCTATGGACGGAAAGACCTTCCGGGCCCTCAGCGGCTGGGGTTCCCATTTTGACTATGCGGTGTTCACCATGGGAGATGATGAAATTAGTCACACGGTCTGCTCCATGGCCAGCGTATCCCTTAACGGTGCCAAGAGCTACTATGAGGAAAAGCACGACCGGGGATCCTTCATTAAGAACATCATCTCTGATAATATCATGCTCAGCGACATCTACATGCGAGCCAAGGAGCTCCATGTGGCGCCGGAGGTGCCCCGAGGCGTGTTCCTGATCCGCCAGCTGGAGTCCGGTGATGCGGCGCTGATGGATGTGATCCAGGGCCTGTTTCCTGACCGGCAGAACGACTTTGTCCTCAGTGTGGGAGACAACGATGTGGCGTTGATTCACCAGCTGCCTGAGTCTGGCTACGACAAGGAGATCCAGCGGGTGGCGGCTCTTCTGGAGGAGACCCTCCGGGTGGGCGGCGAGAACCGGGTGGTCATCGGTATCGGCACCGTGGCCATGCATCTCCGGGAGCTGGCCAAGAGCTACAAGGAGGCCCAGATCGCCATCGAGGTGGGCAAGGTCTTTGACACGGAGAAGTATGTCATCAACTACGAGAATCTGGGCATCGGCCGCCTGATCTACCAGCTGCCCACTACTCTCTGTGAGATGTTCCTCATGGAGGTATTCAAGAAGAATCCTATCGACTCCCTGGACCAGGAGACCCTGTTCACCATCCATAAGTTCTTCGAGAACAATCTGAACGTCTCCGAGACCGCTCGCAAGCTTTTCGTCCACCGCAACACTCTGGTGTATCGGCTGGAGAAGATTAAGAAGCTGACGGGCCTGGATCTCCGGGAATTCGACGACGCCATTACCTTCAAGGTCGCTCTGATGGTCAAGAAGTACCTGACCAGCCGGGGCATCGACGCTTAATTCTTTCATGTGCATAAATCAGCAGCGCCCCGGGCTATATGGCCCGGGGCGCTGCTTGCTGCTGCCAATTTGGAGGAACCAGATCATGTTTTCGTGACAAACGGAGGTAGCCTAAAAGAAAATTCCAACAGTCAAAGTATCAAAATAAGAGGAAAAATTGACAAAATGGGGATAAATATCATATAATTTAATAAAACCAGGTGATTTGCAGGAGGTGTGAGATGAAAGGAAGATTTGGAATCTGCCTGCTGTGTGGTTTCACGGCGGAGGGAGCCCTCCGCTTTTTGGTCCTACCTCGGATGGGGTGGCTGCCAGGACTGCTCTTTGCTTTGGCGGTAACGGTCCTGGTTCTGCTCTTCTACCTGATTCTCACCCGGGGCGTCCCCATGGCGGGGGAGCGGGGGCGGCTTTTCACCGATCTCTGGGTGTTTTTGGTGGGCCTGTCTTTTGCCACACAGGAATGGTGGGGCAGGAGTCTTCCGGCCCTCCTGGCGTCGCTGGTCCTGCTGGTGGTCCAGGTGGCGGCGGCGCTGTGGCTGGACTGGAAAAATGTTCGGTGTTCCAACTGCGGAAAACACCTGCCTCTCTTCGGGGACATGGACCGGTGTTCCGCCTGCAGAACCACTTTTACCGCGTGAGGACCAATACAAAAGGATACAGGAAGCCCCGGGCCATAAGGCCCGGGGCTTTTTCGTTTCTGCTAGTGCACAAAGATAGGCGACATAAGTATTTTTCATAACTAATTTGATACAGATATGAAAATAAAATGGAACTAAAAATCATTTAATTAAAAGGATTACCGTCGTATTTCTATGCCAATTTCATATAGACCACAAATAATAGATTGACATAATATGGGAAAGATTTCCAGACAACAATAAAAGAAAATTGCTGTTTTTTGCGGTTAGTCCCTTGACGAGTTAGTTGCATTTGTGTATGATTACGATGTAACTTTTTGTAATTTTTTTGGATTCAGAGTTTACATAAATATGCGCCAGCGTGGCGGGAAGGCAGCAAAGGTCTATGATTCGATTGACAGATGTGGTGAAGGAATATCCCAACGGTACCCACGCCCTCAACGGTCTCACACTTGAGATCCAGGACGGTGAATTTGTTTTTATGGTGGGCCCCTCCGGCAGCGGAAAGTCCACGGTGATTAAACTTCTGATCGGCGAAGTGGAGCCTACAGAGGGAAAGGTGGTAGTCAATGGTTTCTCTCTGCGTAACATCCGGGAGCGGCAGATCCCCTATCTCCGGCGGACGGTGGGGGTAATCTTCCAGGACTTCCGGCTTATTGAGCATAAAACGGTATACGATAACATGGTGTTTGCCATGCGGGCGGTGGGAGCCGGTCCCAAGGAGATCAAAAAGCGCATCCCCTATGTGCTGGATCTGGTGGGACTGGAGAACAAGAGCCGCCGCCTGCCCTCAGAGCTCTCCGGCGGCGAGCAGCAGCGTGTGGCCATCGCCCGGGCGCTGCTCAACAACCCCAGCACCATCATTGCCGACGAGCCTACCGGCAACCTGGACCCGGCCCGCTCCCTGGAGATTATGCGTCTGCTGGAGCGGATCAATGCCCTGGGGACCACGGTTCTGGTGGTGACCCACGAGAAGGATCTGGTCAACCGCTTTGACAAGCGGGTGGTAATGCTGGAGCGCGGCCGTGTAGTCAGCGACGGCAAGGGCTACTACGGGAGGAGAGCGCAATGAGCAGACACAATTTCTTCTATTTCGCCCGTGAAGGCGCGTATAACATGTTCAACCACGGCTTCATGTCCTTCGCCGCGATCGGCGTGACGGTGGCCTGCCTCCTCATTATGGGGACCTTTACCTTGGTGGCGGTGAATGCCAACGCCATGCTGGAGGATATGGAGCAGAAAAACCAGGTGTTGGCCTTTGTGGATGAGAATCTCACAGAGGAGGAGGCCAGGGCCCTGGCCGACGATCTGGAGGCTGTGGACAACGTCCGGGGAGTGACCTTTATTTCCCGGGAGGAGGCCATGGAGAACTTCCAGAGCAAGTACCCCGATGAGGAGCTCTACCAGGATTTGGAGCCGGAGATCTTCCGTCACCGCTATGCCATTGACCTTGTGGACATCGGCAAGATGAGCGAGACCAAGGCCAAGCTGGAGCAGGTGCCAGGGATCGGTGAGGGCAATGTCAACGCCTACGAGGACGAGGCGGCGGGCTTTATCACCATCCGCAATGTGGCGGGGGTGGTATGTATCGCCCTCATCTCTATCCTGCTGCTGGTGTCGGTGTTCATCATCGCCAACACCATCAAGCTCACCACCTTTGACCGACGGGATGAGATTGCCATCATGAAGATGGTGGGCGCTACCAACGGCTTCATCCGCTGGCCTTTCGTGTACGAGGGATTTCTGCTGGGGCTGTTTTCTGCGGTTATCGGCTTTTTCCTCCAGTGGGGTCTCTATGAGATGGTGACCCGGTCTGTGGACGCCAACGATACCATTCGCCTGATTCGTATTGTTCCCTTCGGCGATATGTGGGTCTATGTGGCGGGTATTTTCCTGGGAGTGGGTATGCTGATCGGCGTGGGTGGTAGCCTCTCCGCCATCCGTAAGTTCCTCCAGGTGTGATGTCTGTTTGCTGCAGGAGGGAGACTGGCGGCGTACAGCGGATGCGGAAAAGGAGCACATGCATGAGCAAGAGAAAGATTTGGAAACGGATAAGCAGCTTGGTATTGGTACTGGCGGTGCTGTTTGCTATGATCGGTACCGATACGGCACCTCTGGTCCAGACGGCGTCCGCGGTGACCCAGGGTGACATTGACGCTCTGAAGGATGATGCCGACGCTCTGGCGGATGAGAAGAGTGCCATTAAATCCAAGCTTTCAGAGCTGCGCAATGAGAAGGCGAATATTCTGGAGCGGCGGGTGCTGCTGGATCAGCAAATTGCCGTGACCGAGAAGGAAATTGCCAACACTGAGAATCAGATTGCAGGGTATGAGGCCTTGCTGGCTCAGACGGCCCTGGAGCTGGAGGAGAACAAGAAGGAGGAGGAGGAGCGCTACGAGCTCTTCTGTAAGCGCACCCGGGTGATGGAGGAAAACGGTACCGCGTCCTACTGGGCGGTGCTGTTCAATGCGGAGGATTTCTCCGACCTTCTCAGCCGCTTGGCAGACATCCAGGAGGTCATGGACTACGATCAGAGCGTACTGGACAGCCTCCGGGAGATCCGTGCGGAAATTGAGGCCAAGCAGGCCTATCAGGAGGAACTTAAGAGCGAGGCTGAGGCCGCCAAGGCCACTCTGCTGGCTACAAAGGAAGATCTGAATGCCCAGCGGGAGGAGGCCAACGCCCTGGTGGCGGAGCTGGAGAGCAACGTGGCGGAGTACTCCGAGCAGCTGGCAGCGGTTGAGGAAGAGGAGGAAGAGATCCAGAAGGCGATCGTGGAGAAGACCAACCAGCTGGCAGCCCAGATGGGTTGGAATGCCACCTCCGGCGGATACATCTGGCCGGTGACCACCAGCCGCCGGATCACCTCCCCCTATGGCCCCAGAAATACCGGTATTCCCGGTGCCTCCACCAACCACAAAGGTGTGGATATCGGCGGCGTGGGCTACTCCACCAATGTATTGGCTACCAAGGCGGGTATCGTGATTACCTCCGCTTACAGCAGCTCCTACGGAAACTACGTGGTGGTCAGCCACGGTAAAGGAAATACCACCCTCTACGCTCATATGAGCAGCCGTTCTGTCTCCGAAGGAGACGCGGTGGATCAGGGCGATGTACTGGGTATCACCGGCTCCACCGGTGTCTCCTCCGGCCCCCATCTCCACTATGAAATCACGGAGAACGGCAGCCGGGTGAATCCCCTGAACTATTTGCCCGGCTATATTCAGGCCTGGTAATAGCAGACGAGTTTCCTGTCATTTGAATAGAAAAACCCGGCATGGCAAAACGCCATGCCGGGTTTTTATCTGGACAGTCAGTCCTATAAAATCAGAAAATGCTCAGGTCCATGGCCTGGCTGAGCAGCTCCAGCAGCCGAATTCCGGCCAGGCTGTTGC
Source organism: uncultured Oscillospiraceae bacterium (assembly GCA_944387775.1). Classification (GTDB taxonomy): domain Bacteria; phylum Bacillota; class Clostridia; order Oscillospirales; family Oscillospiraceae; genus Pelethomonas. The sequence goes on from CALXGE010000066.1 coordinate 7,542, forward strand.
CCTTTTCGTCCAGGGCAGGGGAATAGATCCCGATCCCCATCCGCCCGGGAACCACGGCCATGATCCCGCCGCCCACGCCGCTTTTGGCAGGCACGCCTACCCGCACGGCAAAATCACCTGAGCCGTCATACATACCGCAGGTCATGAGAATCGCGTTGACAAAACGGGCATACTCCGGAGGAATCAGAGCTTTCTGTGTGTCCGGGCAGCGACCCTGATTGGCCAGGACGCCGCCGATCCGGGCGAGTCCGGTACAGTCTGTGGAGATGGCGCAGGAGCGGAAGTAGCAGTCCAGCACCTCCTCCACATCGTCGTGAATGATTCCGTAGGTTTTGAGAAGGTAGGCCAGGGCCCGGTTTTTGGTGGCATGGGATTTTTCCGAGCGGTAGACGGCCTCGTTTACCTGGATAGGGGCATCGCCGGCCAGCGTGCGGGTTAGAGCCAGCAGCCGCTGGAACCGCTCCTCATAGGAGCCTCCGTGGATCAGGGAGCATACGGCGATGGCCCCCATGTTCACCATGGGATTCAGGTGTTGGCTGTCCAGGATCTGGTCGGTGTAGTTGATGGCGTCAAAGGGCTTTCCCGTAGCCTCCACGCCCACATGGGCGCGCACGACGTCCACTCCATTATCCAGCAGTGCCTGGAGAAGGAGGATAGGTTTGATGATACTTTGGACAGTAAAAAGAACACGGGCGTCGCCTTCCGCCTGATACTCTCCATGACAGGAGAGAATGCAGAGGCCCAGCCGGTGGGGATCGCTTTTCTGCAGCTCCGGAATATAGCTTGCCACCTTGCCGAGATCGGTATAGGAACGGCAGCTGGTCAGGAGTTCCTCCAGAGATGCGTTCATAGGGAAAATCCTCCTTTTTTCTGCAGATGGTAGCAAGGCAAACATAGCAGGATGGGTGTTGGTTGTCAAGGGAGAATAAAAACTTCCGCCTTACGGCAGGGATTTGCGGCGCGCAGGGATATTCCGCCGGGAATTGCCATACCATGGGAGCGAAAGGACCGCCGGGACGGCGGCGGAGGGAGGAAAAGGCGATGCTGGGATATATTGCCTGGGGCAACGGCCCTAAAAAACCGGTACTGGGTGAGCGATGGCTGGCCGGGGGACGATTTATGGGATTGACTATGGGAGATTCAGCCCGCCCCCGGGGACCGCTTGCGATTGCCAGGGCCAGAAGAGCGGCACGGAGATTGCAGGAGGCCGGTGTACGGCGGGCGGTATTTCCGGTGGATTTCCCCTATACCGCACTGTTTATCCGGCAAGGTATCGCTCCCATAGAGACGCTTCCTTTGCGGCGGGCTCTGGCGGCACCCCTGACCCGGCGGCGGCTGGAGAGCCTGGGCCGCTTGCCTACAGAGGCGGTGATAGGACTATACGGAGAGCGAATGAGCCGGGAGCTGTGGGATGGTGCCAGGGCTTTGGCTTTCAGCTATCGCTATGTGCTTCTGGATGCGCCGGGAGGGGAGGATCTGGCCCGGGAGCTGCGCCGGGAGTATGGGATCTCCCTGCTACTTCGACCATCTCCCGACCAACTGGAGCGCGCGGATGCCCTCCTGCTGTTCTCGCCCCGCAAGGACCTGACGGGGGAGAATCCCATTCTATATACCCTCTATCCCGGAGGGGAGGCGGGACGGGGGAGACTGCCGCTGGTTTTACCCCCTGCTCTGACGGATCAGGTGGAGCCAAACTGTGATCAGGAGCAGTTAGCGGCTGCACTATATGTCCAGGGGGCAGTAACTTTGGAGAGCCTTCTCGGGGAAATTCCTTGTTGACAGAACGGGGAATTGCTTATATAATGCAAAGCACAATTAATATAGAATAAGTATAGTGGAGCCGTATGCCTGTCCGCAGGCCGGTCCTAGATCCACAATATTGATAAGAGCGAAAGGATAAACGGCAATGAAAAAAGAGTTCAAGATGAGTCAGGCCCGGTTCGACGAGCTGCAGAAGGAGCTCAATTACCTCAAAACTACCCGCAGTGATGAGGTGGCTGAGCAGATCAAGGTGGCCCGGGGCTTCGGCGACCTCAGCGAGAACAGCGAGTACGACGAGGCGAAAAACGAGCAGGGCAAGCTCTACTCCCGTATCGGTGAGCTGGAGAACATCCTGACCCATGCCCTCATCATTGAAGAGGAGGATATGCCCACCGGCCAGGTGACCATCGGTTCTACTGTCACCGTCACCGCTGTGTCCGGCGGCCAGAGCCGCAGCTTTAAAATCGTGGGCAGCCAGGAGGCAGATGCCATGCACGGCATCATCAGCGAGGATTCCCCCTTCGGCAAGGCCCTTATGGGCGCCAAGGAGGGCGAGATCGTTACCGTTAATGCCCCCGCTGGCGAGATCCGCTACACTGTGGACAAGATCGAGCGCTGAGCGGCGCTGTACCAAGGAGGAGAAACAATGGCTGAACAGACCAATGTAAACAACCAGGAGGTCCAGCAGGACCTCTCTGAGATCCTTAAGGTCCGCCGGGAGAAGCTGCGGACCCTCCAGGAGGAGGGCCGGGACCCCTTCCAGCAGACCAAGTTCGTGGTGAGCCACCACGCCCAGGAGATCAAGGACAACTTCGACGCCCTGGAGGGCAGCCCTGTCACCGTGGCAGGCCGCCTGATGAGCAAGCGGGGTATGGGCAAGGTGAGCTTCTGCGATCTGCAGGACAAGAGCGGCCGCATCCAGCTCTACGCCCGGAAGGACGAGATGGACGCGGAGGACTATGACCGCTTCAAGAAGTACGATATCGGCGACATCGTGGGCGTCCACGGCGAGGTGTTCCGCACCCAGCGGGGCGAGATGAGCGTCCGGGCCAAGGAGATCACCCTTCTGAGCAAGTCCCTGCTGCCTTTGCCGGAAAAGTTCCACGGCCTCACCGACAAGGAGACCCGCTATCGCCAGCGGTATGTGGACCTCATTATGAACCCGGAGGTTCGGAAGAACTTCGAGGTCCGCAGCGCCTTCATCAAGTACCTGCGCAATTTCCTGGATAACCGGGGCTTTATGGAAGTGGAGACGCCGGTGCTCAACACCATCTCCGGCGGCGCCACTGCCCGGCCCTTCATCACCCACCACAACACCCTGGACATCGATATGTACATGCGTATCGCCACGGAGCTGCCCCTCAAGCGCCTCATCGTGGGTGGCATGGAGCGGGTCTACGAGGTGGGCCGTATCTTCCGCAATGAGGGTATGGATACCCGCCACAACCCGGAGTTCACCTCCGTGGAGCTCTACCAGGCCTACGCTGACTTCAATGATATGATGGACCTCTTTGAGGAGCTCCTCAGCGGAGCGGCCAAGGAGATCTGCGGCAGCTATCAGCTCCAGTGGCAGGGCGAGGATATCGACCTGACCCCCGGCTGGCCCCGGCTGTCCATGGCTGAGGCGGTCAAGCAGTACCTGGGCGTGGACTTTATGACCATTGATTCCGATGCGGAGGCGGTGGCAGCTGCCAAGTCTGTGGGCGTGGATATGGACGGCGTGGAGCCCACCTGGGGACATGCCCTCTACGAGTGCTTCGACCAGAAGGTGGAGGAGAAGCTGGTACAGCCTACCTTCATCACCATGCACCCCGTGGATGTCTCCCCCCTGGCCAAGCGCAGCCCCAAGGATCCCCGGCTCACCGAGCGTTTTGAGCTCTTTATCTGCCACAGCGAGATGGGCAATGCCTTCTCCGAGCTCAACGATCCCATCGATCAGCGCCAGCGCTTCCAGAAGGAAGTGGAGGCCCGGGCCAAGGGCGACGATGAGGCCGGCATGATGGATGAGGACTTCCTCACGGCCCTGGAGTACGGTCTGCCCCCCACGGGCGGCCTGGGCATCGGCATTGACCGCTGCGTCATGCTGCTGACCAACAGCGACTCCATCCGGGACGTGATCCTGTTCCCCACGATGAAGCCCTTGGACTAAAATTCCACAATATATAGTGTCTGACGAAACCGGACGGCACAAGA
>CALXGE010000067.1 GCA_944387775.1 uncultured Oscillospiraceae bacterium
GTGGTCTCCCGGATCGGCCTGACCTACCCCTGCATCTACTTCGATGAACTCCAGGCCCTGGGCCCCATGGAGCTGCAGCAAAACGCCTGCATCATCGTGGACGAGGCCCAGTTCCTCTCCAAGGAGGAGGTCCACTACCTGGTCCACCTGGTGGACGAGCTGGACATCCCCGTGATGTGCTATGGCCTCCGGGCGGACTTCAAGGGGGATCTCTTCCCCGGCAGCCAAGAGCTTCTGGTGATGGCCGACAAGATCGAGGAGGTCAAGACCGTCTGCTGGTGCGGCAAGAAGGCCACCTTCAACGCCCGCTTCGACCAGCACGGCAAGGTCCTCAAGGAGGGCGCTCAGGTGGTGCTGGGAGCCAACGACCAGTACATTGGTCTCTGCCGCAAGCACTGGATGGCCGGGGATCTGGGACCCGGCTTTGAGCCCCCGGCGGGAGGCAGAGATCTTTAATCTGCATTTCATGCAGATTTTTTGTCCCTGTGCGTGGAACAGGGACAAAATCTTCGCTTTTTCTTAACAAAATCTCCTTCTTTCGCTGATTGACATTTGGCTGGTGAAAGGTATAATGAGACCCATCCCACCCGGGACATGCCCGGCGGCGGGATGGGTCTTTTCCTTTGCGATCCATATATAAGAAGGGAGAAATCATTTTATGAAGCAACGCACTCTGCGGCGCGGCGCCCTGGCATTGGCGCTGGCACTGCTCCTGTCCCTGTGGGCTCCCGCCCTGGCGGCGGAGGAGACCACAGCTGACCCTCTGGCCCAGTCCGCCCAGGCAGCGGCGGAGACCGCTCTGCAGTACGGCGGGGCCCAGAGCGTATCCTATGCCCTCTGGCAGGACGGTGAGATCGTCCTCACCGGCAGCACCGGAGCCTATTCCCGCACGGAAAACCGCGCCCTCACCGACGATGTCCTCTACGGCGTGGGCTCCATCAGCAAGACCTACACCGCCGTTCTCATGATGAACCTGGTGGAGGAGGGTAAGGTAAAGCTGGACGAGCCGGTCACCACCTACCTGCCGGAGTTCACCATGGCGGATGCGCGCTACAAGGACATCACCGTCCGCATGCTCCTCAACCACTCCTCCGGCCTCATGGGCAGCGCCGGTCCCGGCTCCTTCCTCTTTGGAGACAACGACCGTGACGCCTCTGATGAGCTGCTGGAGCGGCTCTCCACCCAGACCCTCCAGGCGGACCCCGGAGCCTACAGCGTCTACTCCAACGACAGCTATACCCTGGCGGGGCTGGTCATCGAGGCCGCCAGCGGCATGAGCTACGGCGACTACCTCCACGAGACCATTACTGAGCCCCTGGGCCTTACCAACACCTGCGTCCCCGCCGACGAGCCTGCGGCGGACCGCTTTGCCCGGGCCTACCTGGGCAATGACACTCGGGCCCTGCCCACGGAGACCCTGGCGGTAGTGGCCACCGGCGGTATCTACGCCTCCGCCTCCGACCTTGCCGCCTTTGGCGGCGCCCTCTGCGGCGAGGAGCTTCTCACCGAGGCCTCCCTCACCGCCATGGCCGGTGACGAGTATCTCCGGGGCATGTGGCCCGAGGACAGCGAGGACGACGCCCTGGCCTACGGCCTGGGCTGGGACAACGTTCACATGTTTCCCTTTAACCAGAGCGGTATCCAGGCCCTGGTGAAGGGCGGCGACACCCTGGTGTACCACAGCGGCCTGGTAGTACTGCCGGAGTATGACATGGCCGCCGCGGTGGTGTCCTCCGGCGGCGTGAGCACCTACGACCAGGCAGCTGCCGCCCGGATCCTCATCGACGCCCTGGCCCTGGAGGGGGTAACGGTGGATGAGACCGCCGCCCTGGATACGGTGGAGACCGCCGCCATGCCGGAGGAGCTCACTGCCTTCAGCGGCGCTTACGGCTCTTCCACCCTCCTCTACGATGTGGATATTGCCCCGGAGGGGGTCATGACCCTGACGGTGGCCGGCACCTCCGTGCCCCTGACCTACCGCGCCGACGGCACCTTCCGGGATGAGGCGGGCTCCATGCTCATCAAGGTAGTGGAGGAGGAAAACGGCCAGGTCTACCTCTTCCAGAAGGCCTACACCCCGCTGCCGGGCCTTGCCCCCACCGCCGTGGCGGAGTACGTCCTGGAAAAGCTGCCGGACTACCAGGCCTCCGAGGAGGCTCTGGCTGCCTGGTACGCCCGGGAGGGGAAGGTCTACTTCCTGGTCAATGAGCCCTACACCTCCGCCCTCTATCCCCTCAGCGGCGTGTTTGCCGCCATCTCCTTCCAGGGTATCCCTGAGGGCGCGGAGAGCTACATGCTGACCAACCAGATCGTGGATGGCAACACCGCGGTGCCGGTCCTCCAGATCCCCGGCGTGGGCAGCCGTGACAGCGGCACCGTGTCCATGGTGGAGCAGTACGGCGTGGAGTACATCTCCCTCAACGGCGGGCTGTACATGGATGTTACCGCTGTGCCGGCGGTATATGCCGGTCCTCTGTCCTACTGCCTCATCCATGAGGACGGCGCTGCCCGGTGGTTCTCCGCCGGAGAGGCCGCCGGGAAAACCATGACGGTGACCGTGCCGGAGAACGGCGGCTTCTGCGTCTACAACGCCGACATGACTCTGGCAGCCAGCTCCTGGATCTACGGCGACACCACCGTCACCCTGCCGGAGGGCGGGTGGATGGTCTTTGCCGGTGATGTGGGCTCCCAGTTCACCATCGCGCTGTCCTGAATGTTCTGAGTATGAAAAGCCCCCGGCGTCCCAAGGACGCCGGGGCTTCGTTTTGCGGTCTGTGTTATTTTTTCGGCCTGTTCTGCTTTGGGGGCTGGTCCGGTCCGCCGGTGACGGTGGCCCGGTCCCGGAGGGTGTTGAAGCCCTTATGGGCACGGTTGCTGCGCTGGATGATCTCGGTGATGCGGCCCTCCGCCGCCTCCACCTCCGTCTTCAGGTCCGCCGCTGCCACCCGTACGGCCCCATGGCCCAGGATGATGAGCTGTTCCAGATTGTCGGAGGTGGCCACCCGGACCCGGTTCTCCCTGGCGATCTCATAGGTGGCCCGCTCGATGTAGGTGTCGGCAGTCTCCGCCTCCTTGGTGTAGACCACGTGGATGTTCTTGTACCGCTCCACGGAGCCGGGGTTGCCCTTCACCTTATAGGCGTCGAACACCAGAATCACCACGCACTTTTTGAACCCCTGGTAGTTGCAGAGGATGTCCATGAGCATGTTCCGGGCGGCCTCCAGATTCTTGGCGGCCATCTCCTTGAGCTCCTCCCAGGCGAAAATCACGTTGTAGCCGTCCACCAGGAGGTACTCCGGCCCCTCCCGCCGGGGCGGCACCGTCCGCCGCTGGGTGCCCTCGCTGCGGGGGCTTTTCGGCGGGGACTCCATGGGCAGACGGCGCTTCACCGGCCCGTAGGTCCGCTCAAAGATGGCCTGCAGGGCGGCCTCCTCCTCCCGGGAGGCGGGGGGAGGGGCCATCCGCCGCCGGGGCGGCTCCTCCTCTTTCTCCGTCTCCCGCTCCTTAAAAAAAGAGGGGGTATGGGCGGCGGCAGGCACCTCCCGCCAGGGGACGGCGTAGCCCGCCCCGTGGCCGCAGAACACGGAGTCCGCCGGGTTATCGAGGTCCCGCTCCGGGTCGTAGCCGATGGCGGCCACAATCTCCTCCTGGTTGGGGCAGGGCCGGTACCCGCCGGGCGACATCGACAGCCGCCCCAGGCCCTTGGTATAGGCCGCCACCTCCTGGGCGTAGTCCGCAAGGCCCGCCACCGGGGCGCTGCCGGTGAGGAGGGCCGTATCCCCCATGGTCTCCGCCGGGTCAAAGGTACCGCCCATCTGCTGGATATCTCCCATGGCCCGGCCCAGATTGGCAGAGGGCACCTCCAGCCGAAAGTCGTACCAGGGCTCCAGGAGAATACTCTCCGCGGTCATAAGGCCCTGGCGCACCGCCCGGTAAGTGGCCTGGCGGAAGTCGCCGCCTTCCGTATGCTTGAGGTGGGCCCGGCCGGCAGTGAGGGTGATGCGCATGTCGGTGATAGGGGAGCCGGTGAGGACCCCCAGGTGGGGCTTCTCCTGAAGGTGGGTGAGGATCAGCCGCTGCCAGTTCCGGTCCAGACTGTCCTCGGAGCAGACGCTGCGGAAAACAAGGCCGCTGCCCCGCTCTCCCGGCTCCAGCAGGAGCCGCACCTCGGCGTAGTGGCGGAGGGGCTCGTAGTGGCCCACGCCCTCCACGGTATTGGCGATGGTCTCCCGGTAGACGATGCTGCCGGGGCCAAAGGTCACTGCCCAGCCGAAGCGGCGCTCTACCAGCTCCCGGAGGATCTCCAGCTGGATGGGACCCATGAGCTGGACGTGGATCTCCTGGAGCCGCTGGTTCCACACGATCCGCAGCAGGGGGTCCTCCTCCTCCAGCTGGCGGAGCTTCCCCATGGCGCTGGCCGCGTCCACCCCCTCGGGCAGGTCCAGCCGGTAGCTGAGGGCGGGGGTGAGCACCGGAGGCAGAGCGTCCTCCGCCGCCCCCAGGCCCTCGCCGGGGAAGGTGCGGGTGAGGCCGGTGACGGCGCAGACTGTCCCCGCCTCTGCCTCGTCAATGGGCCGGAATTTCTCCCCGGAGTAGAGCCGCAGCTGGTCCGCCTTCTCCTCCCAGGTCTCCCCGGCGGCGGTGCCGGAGAGGAGGGTCTTTACCCGCAGGGTGCCGCCGGTGACCTTCAGGAAGGTGAGCCGCTGGCCCTGGCCGTCCCGGCTGATCTTGAACACCCGGGCGGAAAACTCCGTTCCGTAGGCGGGGCAGGTGGCGTACTCCGTGAGCCCCCGGAGAAATTCCTCCACGCCCTGGAGCTTCAGGGCCGAGCCGAACCAACAGGGGAACACCGCCCGCCGCCGGATGAGGCCGGAGAGGGTCTCCCGGCTCAGCCGCCCGGTGTCCAGATACTCCCCCAGGGCCTCCTCGCTGCCGGTGGCAGCCTCCTCAAAGAGGCTCTCCGCGTCACCGGAGAAGTCCACGCAGCCCCCGTCCAGCGTCTCCTTCAGCTGGGCGAGAAGGGCGGCAGCGTCCACCCCCGGGGTGTCCATCTTGTTGACAAAAATAAATACCGGCACGCCGTAGCGCTCCAGCAGCTTCCACACCGTCCGGGTGTGGGCCTGGACCCCGGCGGCGGCGCTGACCACCAGCACGGCGGCATCCAGCACCTGCAAGGTGCGCTCCATCTCCCCGGAGAAATCCACATGGCCCGGGGTGTCCAGCAGCGTCACCTCCGCCGTGGGCAGGGACAGGATGGCCTGCTTGGAGAAGATGGTGATGCCCCGGCGGCGCTCCTGCTCGTCGGTATCCAGAAAGGCGTCCCCGTGGTCCACCCGGCCCAGCTTTCTCAGCTGCCCGGAGGTATAGAGCATGGCCTCCGTCAGCGTGGTCTTGCCCGCATCCACGTGGGCCAATATGCCGATCACCAGTTTCTTCATCGCTTCGCTCCCGCCGTTCCTTTGTAAAATCTGTTCTATGATACCACATTTTCCGCCGGGAGAAAAGGGCCTTCCAACAGATCCGAATTTCTTAAAAATGACAATGTTTCCTTTCTCTTTCCGCAATTTTATGATATACTGTTATTATTATTGATACGTTCACCCTCTGTCAGGAAAGGAGGATGTTTTGACGATCAATCCTCAGCTTATGGAAAAGATTCGGGAGTCTTTGTCCTCGGTGCTGCCCATCACCGCCATCGTACTGCTGCTGTGCATCTCCATCGCCCCTCTGACCCCGGGGGCCATGGTGCTGTTCTTTTTCGGCGCCCTGCTGCTGATCGCGGGCACCGGGATCTTCACCCTGGGTGTGGATATGTCCATGACCCCTATGGGCAGCGGTATGGGCGTACATATGAGCCGCTCCCGCAACAGGTGGCTCACCCTGGGGGCCGCCTTCGTGCTGGGCCTTCTGGTGACCATCGCAGAGCCGGATCTCCAGGTCCTGGCCAACCAGGTCCCCGCCATCCCCAACCTGACGCTGATCCTGACGGTGGCGGCGGGGGTAGGGGTGTTCCTGGTGCTGGCTCTGCTGCGCATCATGCTGAAAATCCCCCTGTCCCGGCTGCTGGTGGTATTCTATGGGGCCACCTTCCTCCTGGCGGTACTGGCCCCCAAGGACTTTATCCCCGTGGCCTTTGACTCCGGCGGCGTCACCACCGGCCCCATCACCGTGCCCTTCATCATGGCCCTGGGCGTAGGCGTTGCCTCCATCCGCAGCGACAAAAACTCCACCAGCGACAGCTTCGGCCTGGTGGCGCTGTGCAGCGTAGGGCCGGTGCTGGCGGTGCTGGCTCTGGGCGTAGGCTTTGCCCCGGACAGCGCCAGCTATACCCCCGCCGCCCTGCCGGACATCCAGACCACCCGGGACGCCGCCCGGGAGTTCGCCCAGGCCATCCCCCACTACGCGAAAGAGGTGGCCCTGGCCCTGGTGCCTATCTGTGCCCTGTTCCTCCTCTTCCAGTTACTCACTCGGCGCTTTCACAGCACCCAGCTGCTGCGGATCGCTCTGGGTCTTGTCTACACCTATGTGGGGCTGGTGATGTTCCTCTCCGGAGTAAACGTGGGCTTCATGCCGGTGGGTGAGCTCATCGGCGCCACGGTAGCTGCCGGAGACGCCCCCTGGTTCCTCATCCCCATTGGCATGGTCATGGGCTACTTCATCGTGGCCGCCGAGCCCGCCGTCCACGTGCTCATCAAGCAGGTGGAGGAGGTGTCCATGGGCGCGGTGTCCCAGAAGGCCATGCGAAGGGGACTCTCCATCGGCGTGGCGGTATCTGTGGGCATCGCCATGCTGCGGGTCCTCACCGGGGTATCCATTCTGTGGTTCCTGGTGCCGGGCTACGCCTTCGCCCTGGGCCTCACCTTCTTCGTGCCCCAGATGTTTACCGGCATTGCCTTCGACTCCGGCGGCGTGGCCTCCGGGCCTATGACCGCCACCTTCCTGCTGCCCTTTGCCACGGGGGCCTGCAGCGCCCTGGGGGGCGACATCATGACCGACGCCTTCGGCCTTGTGGCCATGGTGGCCATGACGCCTCTGGTGACTATCCAGCTGCTGGGCCTTGCCGGCCGGGTCCGGCGCAAGCTGGTCCGCAGCGCCCTGCGCTCGGAAATCGCCCGGGCGGAGGACACCATTTTGTACTACGATTAAGGAGGTGAGCCATGAAGAACCCGTCACAGCTGGCCCTGATCCTGTCCATCATCGAGCGGGGCTGCGGCAACAAGCTCACCGCCCTCTACTCCGACCACCAGGTGTTCACCCACCTCCGGTGCGAGGGCACCGGCACCGCCACTTCGGAGATCATGGACATCCTGGGCCTTGGCAGCTCAGAGAAGGACATCATCCTGAGCCTCGCCCCCATTCCCGCCGCCCGGGCTCTCCTGGAGGCCCTGGACGACAACCTCCGGGGCAGCGTTCCCGGCCGGGGCATCGCCTGCACCGCCCCTCTATCGGCGGTGAGTAGCCTCATGGCCACCGTCATTAACATGCGCACCAAACTGTCGGAAAAGGAGAGTGGCGATATGGAGCCTCAGACCACGAAAAATTGCCTGATCCTGGTCACGGTGAACCAGGGCTATACCGACGCGGTCATGGAAACCGCCCGCCGCCACGGCGCCCGGGGCGGCACCATCATCCGGGGCCGCTGGGTGGGGGAGGAGGCCTTCGAGGAGCTCCAGGGGGTCTCCCGCCAGGCGGAGAAGGAGATCATCGCCATCGTGGTGCCCCGGGAGCTGCGGGCGGCCATTATGGAGAACATCAATCAGGAGCATGGCCTCCAGAGCGAAGTGGGCGCCATGGTGTTCTCCCTGGGCATCGACCAGATGGTTCATTTGGGATAAAAATAAGAGCCCCGCCGTCCTGTGGACGGCGGGGCTCTCTTTTACCCTTTCAAAATATCCGTGTTCCGGTACTGGATGGCCTCCGCCAGATGGGCGGCGGAGATGCGCTCCTCTCCCTCCAGGTCCGCGATGGTTCTCGCCACCCGGAGAATGCGGTCGTGGCTGCGGGCGGTGAGGCCCATGCGCTGGAAAGCGCTGCGCAGGAGCTTCTCCCCGGCCTCGTCCAGGGCGCAGTATGTTCCCACCAGGGCGGGGGGCAGTTGGGCATTGCAGAGGGGCCCCTCCGGGCCGTACCGCTCCCGCTGCCGCCGCCGGGCGGCGTCCACCCGGGCCTTTACCTCGGAAGACGGCTCTGGCTGTTCCTTCCGCCGCAGGGCGTCAAAGTCCACCGAGGGCACCGTCACATGGAGATCCATCCGGTCCAGCAGGGGACCGGAGATGCGGCTGACGTACTTTTCCACAGAGGCGTCGGTGCAGGTGCACCGGCCTGACGGGTGGCCCCGCCAGCCGCAGCGGCAGGGGTTCATGGCGCACACCAGCATGAACCGGCTGGGCAGCGTCACGGACCCGGCGGCCCGGGTCACCGTCACCTCCCCATCCTCCAGGGGTTGGCGTAGAACCTCCAGCGCGTCCTTCTGGAACTCCGGCAGCTCATCGAGAAACAGCACCCCGTTGTGGGCCAGGGAGATCTCCCCGGGCCGGGGAAATGCCCCGCCGCCCACCAGAGCCACCGGGGACACCGTGTGGTGGGGACTGCGGAAGGGCCGTCGGCTGAGAAGGGGGTGGCGGCTGTCGGTCATTCCCGCCACGCTCCACACCTCCGTGGCCTCCAGGGCCTCCTGCCGGGTCATATCCGGCAGAATAGAGGGCAAGCGCTTGGCCAGCATGGATTTTCCCGCTCCCGGAGAGCCGATGAGAAGGATGTTGTGTCCCCCGGCGGCAGCGATCTCCAGTGCCCGCTTCACGTTCTCCTGGCCTACCACCTCGGCAAAATCCGGCCCCGGCACCGTCTCCGGCGACCGCGTCCACACCGGGGCAGGGAAGAGGGGCCGCTCCTTCCGGAGATGGGCGATGAGGTCCCCGGCGTTTTCCACCGGGTACACCGCAAGCCCCTGGGCCAACGTAGCCTCGGCGGCGTTCTCCGCCGGGACATACAGCTCACGGATCCCGGCCCGGGCGGCGGCCATGGCCATGGGCAGCACCCCCGCCACCGGCCGCAGTGCTCCAGTGAGGCTCAGCTCTCCCAGGAAGGCGGCGGCAGGGGAGGGGGCCGGGATATCCCCCTGGGCCGCCAGAAGGCCCAGCAGAATGGGCAGGTCATACACCGTCCCCGCCTTTCTGAGGGCGGCGGGGGCCAGGTTCACCGTGATCCGGGACACGGGAAAGCCGCAGCCGCAGCTCCTGATGGCGGCGCGGACCCGCTCCCGGGCCTCCTTCACCGCCGCGTCCGGCAGGCCCACCACGTCGAAGGCCGGGAGCCCGCCGCTGACGGCGCACTCCACCTCCACCTCATAGCCCGCGATACCCTGGAGCCCCAGGGACCGTACCGTTACCACCATAGGCCTCTCCCTCTCCCGGCCGGCAGGGCCGGGGTTTTTCTCTCTCTGCGGAGGTCACTCCTTCTCGTAGAAAAAGCCCTCCCAGTCCCAGAAGCAGTAGATATACCGCCCCTCCTCGTCGCCCTTGACGGCATAGAGGCAAAATTCCTGCACTCCATCAGTGGCAAGACCCAGGAATTTTCCCTTGTCCTGGATGCCGTAGGGCGTGCTGTCCCGGCGGACATAGGAAACACCGTCCATCTCCAGATAATTCCACTCGGGACCGGAGATCCGGCCCACCATATTTTCCCGTCCCAGCAGCAGCATCGCCGCCACAATCACCGCCAAAGCGGCCGCGCCGGCCAGGAGCCACAAAGCCCATTTTTTGCTTTTTGCCATGCCTGTTCGTTTCCTTTCTGTCCCGCCGTCCCCGCACCGGGAAACACGGCAGTTTTTGCCATTGTACCACAGGGGCGCAAGGATTTCCACCGGGAAAGGACGCTCTCTGGAAATCTGTTGGCGTTTTTCCCGTTTTCCCAAAATTTTTTCGCTTTTTGCCGCCAACAGAGCGTTTACATTCCGTGAAAACCGTGCTATGATGAATCTGTATGAATACCCGCTTTGTTTTTTTCGAAACAAAAGCAGTATCAAATATTCAGGAGGAGCAATTTATGGCAAGAAAGTTCAAGTCCATGGACGGCAACAACGCGGCCGCGCATGTCTCCTATGCGTTTTCCGAAGTTGCTGCGATCTACCCGATCACTCCGTCCAGCCCCATGGCCGACCTGGTTGACCAGTGGTCTGCCAATGGCCTGAAGAACATCTTCGGCACCCAGGTCAAGGTTGTCGAGATGGAGTCTGAGGCCGGCGCCGCCGGTGCCGTCCACGGCTCTCTGGGCGCAGGCGCCCTCACCAGCACCTACACCGCCTCCCAGGGTCTGCTGCTGATGATCCCCAACATGTACAAGATCGCGGCTGAGCAGTTGCCCACCGTGTTCCATGTGTCCGCCCGTACCGTGTCCACCCACGCCCTGAACATCTTCGGCGATCACTCCGACGTCATGGCCTGCCGCCAGACCGGCTTCGCCATGCTGGCCGAGGGCAACGTGCAGGAGGTCATGGACCTCTCTCCTGTGGCTCACCTGTCCGCCATCAGCGGCAAGGTGCCCTTCATCAACTTCTTCGACGGTTTCCGTACCAGCCACGAGATCCAGAAGGTGGCCGTGTGGGACTACGAGGATCTGAAGGAAATGTGCGACATGGAGGCCGTTGAGGAGTTCCGCAAGCACGCGCTGAACCCCGAGCACCCCTCCACCCGCGGTTCCCACGAGAACGGCGACATCTTCTTCCAGCACCGTGAGGCCTGCAACAAGTACTACGATGCTCTGCCCGCCGTGGTGGAGAAGTACATGGGCAAGATCAACGAGAAGCTGGGCACCGACTACAAGCTCTTCAACTACTACGGCGCTCCCGACGCTGACCGCGTCATCATCGCCATGGGCTCCATCTGTGACGTGGCCGAGGAGGTCATCGACTACATGAACGCCCACGGTGAGAAGGTGGGTCTGGTGAAGGTCCGTCTGTATCGCCCCTTCGCTGCTGACCGTCTGATCGCCGCCATCCCTGCCACCGCCAAGAAGATCGCCGTCCTGGATCGTACCAAGGAGCCCGGCGCTCTGGGCGAGCCCCTGTACCTGGATGTGGTCACCTCCCTGGCCAACGCCGGCATGAACGACGTCACCGTCATCGGCGGTCGTTACGGCCTTGGTTCCAAGGATACGCCTCCCTCCAGCGTGTTCGCTGTCTATGAGGAGCTGAAGAAGGACGCTCCCAAGCGTCAGTTCACCATCGGCATCGTGGACGATGTCACCAACCTCTCCCTGCCCGAGGTCCCCGCCCCCAACACCGCGGCGGAAGGCACCATCGAGTGCAAGTTCTGGGGTCTGGGCGGCGACGGTACCGTGGGCGCCAACAAGAACTCCATCAAGATCATCGGCGACCACACCGACAAGTACATCCAGGCTTACTTCCAGTACGACTCCAAGAAGACCGGCGGCGTGACCATCAGCCACCTGCGCTTCGGCGACAAGCCCATCCG
>CALXGE010000068.1 GCA_944387775.1 uncultured Oscillospiraceae bacterium
GGCGAAGTTTGGTATCGCGCTTGAATGGGGTTCAAGAGGCCGCTGGTTCGAATCCAGTCACTCGGACCAAGAAGCACCTGCGTAACACGCAGGTGCTTCTTTTTTGTTACTCTCCGGGAACCAGCAGCCTCCCGGCGCCGAAGGCGTGAGAAATTTGCCGCCCCTTTCCCACCTTAAAGGATCATTAAGGAAACCTTAATGGGGGTTTCCGCTTTCTGTGGTATCATGGGAGCAACTTTTTCCAAAGGAGGCCTGCCATGACCCCCCAATACTTTTTCTTTGACACCTACATCGGCTACTTCCTCCAGGTACTGCCTGTGGCCCTGCTGGCGGGGCTCCTCTACGGCATCCGCCGCTTTTCCCGGGACAAGTCCTCTCCTGTCTCCCGGAAGCTCTGGGCCGTCCTCTTTGTCTGCTACCTGACGGGCCTACTATGCCTGACTCTCTTCCGAAAGCCCCTGGGCGACATCTGGTACTTCCTCTTTTACCGCCAACCCAGCGGCAGCATCTACCACTGGTTCGGCGGAGCCTTCAACCTGGTTCCCGATTTCTTTTCCCACTTTTCCCGGGAAAACCTGGGGAACATCCTTATGTACCTGCCCTTCGGCGTGCTCTACCCTCTCTCCCGGGCCCATGCGGGCTGGCGGGACACCCTGTGGGCGGGACTGGTGCTGATCTTGGCCATTGAGCTGGTCCAGCCCGTTTTCTGCCGCAGCTTTGACGCCAATGACGTCATTCTCAACTTTTCCGGCGTGCTGCTGTCCACCGGCCTGTTCCAGCTGATCCGGCATTTTATTTCCACAAAACACACTTGATTTTTATGGGGAGCCCCCTGGGCTCCCTCTTTTTATGGAAATAGCAGTTCTTATTGACAGCATATATTATTTGTTTTATAATATAATAAAATTATCAAGTAGGGAGGGATAGCCTTGGGTTTTCAGGTCGGCGGCGCGCTGTTGGATTTCCTGGTACTGAGCATCCTGCGCCGGGGAGACGCCTACGGCTACATTCTCACCCAGGAGGTTCGGACCATTTTGGATGTATCGGAGACATCTCTGTACCCGGCCCTGCGCCGGTTGGAGAAAGGCGGCCTTCTCTCCACCTATGACATGCCCTATCAGGGCCGCAACCGCCGCTACTACCGGCTTACCTCTCAGGGTCAGGTGGCTCTGGAGGGCTATATCGCCGAGTGGCGGCAATTCAAAAAGCAAATGGACAGCTTACTGGGGGAGGATGAAGCATGACGAGCGAACGCTATTTTTCGGAGTTGGCGGCCCAGCTGAGCCGTCTGCCCGCCCAGGAACGGGAGGAGGCTCTCCGCTTCCACCGTGAGTATGCCCAGGAGGCGGGCTTTACCACTTACCAGGAGCTGGAGGCGTGCTTCGGGACCCCCAAGGCCCTGGCCTCCCGGCTGTATGCCGAGTCCGCCGTGAAAGCCAGCGAGGAAAAAGGGCCAGGAAAGCCCGGGAAAGCCCTGATCATCGGTCTGGCGGCCCTGTTTTCCCTGCCGGTGACCTTCCCGCTGGTCCTGGTGATTTTGATTGTACTGTTTGTGGTCCTTGTACTGGTCCTGGCGGTGGGATTCTCCATCGGAGTGACGGTATTCGCCCTGGGCAGCACCTTTCTCTCCCTGGTGGCAGAATCCTGGGGATATCTGCTGTCCTTTGCCCCGGGGCTGTGGCTGAAATTTCTGGGCGGCGCCATGATCGTACTGGCCGTTATCATTCTTATCATATCCCTGATCCTGTTTGCTGCCAGACATATCCTGCGCTGGATCGGTGCTGGAATCGCCAGGATCGCAGAGAGGAGGACCAAAGATGAATAAAAAACTTCTGATGGCCGCAGTGGTGCTGCTGGCAGTCGGTGCAGTGCTGCTGGGCATCGGCACCCTTATCGACCGAGACCGGAACGCTGGCGTTTCAAATCTAGGCGCCACCCTGCAGGATGGCGGCCAGGAGTCAGCCTCCTCCGGAGATAACGCTGTTTCTGATGACGACACCTCTTACGATGCCGCCGTTTCCGGCGAGAACACCGCCCAGCTGGCCCTGGACCCGTTTTCCAATGTGACCCTCTCCGTCATAGCGGCTGATGTGCGCTTTGAGGAGGGGGAGGCCTACGGCCTGCGCTACCAGCTTCACCCCGACGAGCTGGTACTCCAGGCAGAGGTGGAGGGGGAGAACCTCTATTTTTCCACCCAGGCAAAGGAGGGCGCCTCTCTCTCTGGGGACTGGGAGGTGGTGGTGACCATCCCCCGGGACGCCCGGCTGGCAGACGTCTCCGTGGCCACAGTTTCCGGAGACATCATCCTCTCTGACCGAACTGTGGAGACGCTGGATCTCGGTACCACCTCCGGGGATGTGGAGGCCTCTGCCGTCACCACCGGGGAGATCCAGGTTGCATCCACATCCGGTGATATCCACATCTCTGATATCAGCGCCCACAGTGTGAACGCCGCCTCCACCTCCGGGGCCATCTCCCTGACAGGAACCGCCGACTCCCTGAACCTGGGCACCACCTCCGGGGCCTGCGCCTTCTCCGGAGACCTGACCGGAACTGGCAACGTGGGTACGGTTTCCGGGAATATCGACATTACTGTACCCGATGTCGGCGTAGAAGCCAGCAGCCTGGGGGAGATCACCTGGAACGGTCAGGACCAGGGCCCGTCTTTCCACAGAGCCGGGGATGGTCCTGCCCTGACCCTGGGCAGCGTATCCGGAAATATCTGCATCACCACAAAGTAATATCTCTTTTCTTTCTGGTCCGACCTGGCGCGGTAGCTGCGCCAGGTCGGCTGCTTTATGGTGCAAAACGCCCGTTCCCCTTGACAGAATCCCGTCACGCGGTATAATAGCAGGGCAGCTTTTACCGCTCCGGAGCCCGTCTCTCCGGGGCAGCCGCGGATATGATCACCCATCGATCCCATCCCGGAACCGGGATGGGATCCTCCCGGCCCAGATTCTTTATCGCTTTGATGCCATAAAGAATTGTCGAAAATGTTACACAGGAGGATTTTCTATGGAACACAGACGTTCCGCCGGGCAATTTGCCACCTCGGCGGGCTTTATCCTGGCCGCCGTGGGCTCCGCGGTGGGCATGGGCAACATCTGGCTCTTCCCCTACCGGATCGGCCAGTACGGCGGCGGCGCCTTCCTGGTGCCCTACTTCATCTTTGTGGCCCTGTTCAGTTATGTGGGTCTCTCCGGGGAGTTCGCCCTGGGCCGCCTCACCGGCACCGGCACCTCCGGCTCCTTCGACTACGTCCTCAAGACCAGAGGGAAGAAGGGCGGCTCCATCATCGGCATCCTACCTCTGCTGGGCGTGCTGGGCATCGCCATCGGCTACTCCGTGGTGGTGGGCTGGGTCATTAAATATACCGCCGGGTCTCTCACCGGCTCCGTCCTCGCCGGGGACGCCCAGGCCTACTTCTCCGCCATGGCGGTGGACTTCGGCTCCATCCCCTGGCACCTGGCGGCGGTGGTCCTCACCGCCGGCGTACTGATGCTGGGGGTAAAGGACGGCATCGAGAAGATCAGCAAATTCATGATGCCCGCCTTCTTCATCCTCTTTGTCATCATTGCCATCCGGGTGGCCTTTCTGCCTGGAGCGGGGGAGGGGTACCGCTACCTTCTCACCCCGGACTGGAGCTACCTTCTGAACTTTGAGACCTGGGTCATGGCCATGGGACAGGCCTTCTTCTCCCTGTCCATCAACGGCGCGGGCATGCTCATCTACGGCAGCTACATGAAGAAGTCCGAGGACATCGTCCACCACTCCGTCATGACTGCCGTGCTGGACACCATCGCCGCCCTGCTGGCGGGCTTTGCCATCATCCCGGCGGTGTTCGCCTTCGGCATCGCCCCCAACTCCGGCCCGCCGCTGATGTTCGTCACCCTGCCCCAGGTGTTCCAGAACATGCCCATGGGGCAGCTGTTTGCCATTTTGTTCTTCGTCTCTGTGCTCTTCGCCGGCATCACCTCCCTCATCAACATGATGGAGGCCTGCAGCGAGGCTCTGTCCACCCAGCTGAAGCTGCCCCGGAAGGGGGCGGTGGCCATTATCGCCGCCGTGGTCTTCGGCGTGTCCCTGTTCCTGGAAAAGCTGGACAACATGGGAGCCTGGCTGGACACCGTCACCATCTATATCGCTCCCTTCGGCGCCCTGCTGTGCGCGGTATTTATCTACTTCGTCCTGGGGATGCCCGCCATCAAGGGGGAGCTGAATCTGGGGCGGAAAAAGCCCCTGGGCCGCAGCTTCGACGTTCTGGCCTACGTCTATGTGGCGGTGGCGGCAGCGGTACTGGTGCTGGGCATTCTCTACGGCGGCATCGGCTGATTTTTCTTCGCTTCTTCCCAGCGGGAGAGGGCGCAAAAGCGCCCTTTCCCGTTTTTTATTCCCCCGGCAGACCTCCGCGCCCCGCCTCTCCGGCGCCGCAGAGGGGTGGCACCTTGACATTCGTCCGGTTTCGGACTATACTGGTGGCCACTGTGAAAAAGTCCGATTTCGGACAAAGGAGGTCCTATGGAAACCCTGCACTTCCCGGAATTCCTCCGGGCATACAACGTACTCTACAAAGAGACCAACGCCATCTACCACCAGCTGGCCGGCTATTTCGGCCTGTCCGACACCGCCTTCTGGCTGCTGTACTCCCTGCGGGAGACGGACCGGCCTCTCAACCAGGCGGAGCTGTGCAGCATCCTCTGCGCCAGCAAGCAGACCGTCAACTCCGCTCTGAAAAGCCTGGAAGGGGAGGGGCTTATCCGCCTGGAGAGCGCCCCTGGAGACCGGCGCAGCAAGGAGGTCCACCTCACCGAGGCGGGGACAGCCCGGGCGGCGGCGTCGGTGGACCGGGTACTGGAAATCGAGGAGCAGGCCGCTTTGCGGCTGTCCCCGGAGGAGCGTCTGGCCATTCTGGCCCTGGAGCGGCGGCATCTGGAGGCCCTGCGGCAGGAGGCGGAACGGCTGCTGTCGGAGCATAAGGAGGATTGATCCCCATGCAGATCCGTCTTTCCGACCACTTTACCCTGGGCCGGCTGCTGCGCTTTACCCTGCCGTCGGTGATCATGATGGTGGTGGCCTCCCTGTACAGCGTAGTGGACGGCCTGTTTGTGTCCAACCTAGTGGGGGATCTGGCCCTCTCCGCCGTCAACATCGTCATGCCCATCGCCATGATCGTGGGAGCCTTTGGCTTCATGCTGGGCACCGGAGGCAGCGCCATCGTGGCCCGGACCATGGGGGAGGGGGACCGGGACCTGGCTAACCGCTACTTTTCCCTCTTTGTCTGGTGCGTAGTGGGACTGGGAGCGGCGCTGTCCCTGGTCTGTGTCATCTTCATGGAGCCCATCGTCCGCCTGGCGGGAGCCAGCGACCTGCTGGTAGATGACTGCGTCACCTATGGCCGCATCCTCCTGGCAGGGAGTGTGCCTTTCATGCTCCAGACCTCCTTCCAGAGCTTCTTTGTGGCGGCGGAGCGGCCTCACGCGGGGCTGGTCTTTTCCCTGGCGGCAGGGGGCACCAACATGGTGCTGGACTATGTGTTCATTGCCCTTCTGGACATGGGCATCGCCGGAGCCGCCCTGGCCACCGTAGCGGGGTACTGCGTAGGCGGCCTGATCCCCTTGGTCCAGTTCCTGCTGCCGGGGCGGCAGGGCCTGCGGATGGTGCCCACCCGGTTCTATCCCCGCCAGCTCCTCCACGCCTGTGCCAACGGCTCCTCAGAGCTTATGAGCAACATCTCCGCTTCTATCGTAGGTATTCTCTACAATATCCAGCTGATGGCCCTGATGGGGGAGAAGGGCGTGGCCGCCTACTCCGTGATGATGTACGTGGACTTCGTATTTGTGGCGGCCTTTCTGGGCTTCTCCGTAGGCAGCGCCCCGGTGGTCAGCTTTCACTACGGCGCCGCCAACCACCAGGAACTGCAAAACGTATTCCGCAAGAGCATGACGGTGGTGGCAGTCACCTCCCTGGCCATGGTGGTCCTTTCAGAGGGGCTGTGCCGGCCGCTCTCCGCCGCCTTCGTGGGCTACGACCCGGAGCTCATGGCGCTGACGGTGTCGGGCTTTCGCCTCTTCGCCCTCAGCTACCTCTTCTGCGGCGTGAGCATCTTCGCCTCCTCCTTTTTTACCGCCCTGTGCAACGGCCTTATCTCCGCCCTTATCTCCTTCCTGCGCTCCTTCCTGCTGCGGGGCGGACTGGTGTTCCTGATGCCCCTTCTGCTGGGTGAGGACGGGATCTGGATCTCCGTGGTGGTGGCGGAGGGCCTGGGGGCTATCGTCTCTCTCAGCCTGCTGGCCCTGCTGCGCCGCCGATACCACTATTAATAGTCCGATCTCCGCATGCAAAAACCCGTCCCGCGCCGGAAGGCGTGGGACGGGTTTTTTGTTTCCTGAGAGATCAGCCCCGGGCTTCCTCAAAGGCCGCCACCAGCTCCTTCTCCGGCGCCGGCGTCAGCAGGGACACCACCACATGGACCGCCAGTGCCGCCAGGAAGGCGGGCAGCAGCTCATAGATAGCCCAGACGCCGTCCAGCGGGGCGATGAGGAACTTCCACACGAAGACCATCACGCCGCCGGTGATCATCCCCGCCAGGGCTCCCCACTTGTTGGAGCGCTTCCAGAACAGGGCCATGAGCATGGTGGGACCAAAGGCGGCGCCGAAGCCCGCCCAGGCAAAGGACACCACCCGGAACACGGAGCTATTGGGATCCCGGGCCAGGAAGGCCGCCACCAGGGAGATGGCCACCATCACACTCCGGGCCACCAGCATACCCTTCTTTCCCTCCAACTTCAATCCCAGGAAATCGCAGGCCAGGTCCTGGGACACGGAGGAGGAGGCCGCCAGCAGCTGGCTGTCGGCGGTGGACATAGTGGCCGCCAGAATTCCCGCCAGAATCACACCCGCCAGCAGAGCGGCCAGGGGGCCGTGCTGGCTGATGAGGGTGGCGATGCGCACAATGATGGTCTCCGCGTCGGAGAGCTCCTCCAGGGCGCCGGCGGCGGTCATGGCGTTGCCCACCACGCCGATGACAATGGCCACTCCCATGGAGATCACCACCCAGGTGGAGGCCACCCGCCGGGAGAGCTTGAGCTTGTTCTCATCCTCAATGGCCATGAAGCGGCAGGATGTGGGGCATACCAAAGTACCCCAGGCCCCAGGCCAGCAGGGAACAGATGGTGAGGAGGCTGTAGGGGGCGGAGCCGCCGTCCACCACGTGGATCTCATTCAGGGACAAGTATCCCGCCAGGGACCGGGCGTTATCCAGCACCGCGTCCACGCCGCCGGCGGCGGTTGCGCCGAAGCCCAGCACCACCACCAGGGCCACCGTCATAATGATAGACTGGATCAGGTCCGTGAAGGAGGCGGCAAGAAAGCCCCCCATCACCGTGTAGATCACGATCACCGCCGCAGACACCAGCATAGCCGCCACATAGTCCACCCCGAAGAGGGTGGAGAAGAGCTTTCCGCAGGCAGAAAAGCCGGAGGCGGTGTAGGGGATGAAGAAAACAATGATCACCAGAGCCGCCAGGGCAGAGAGGAGACACCGCTGGTCCCCCCAGCGCTTGGAGAAGAACTGGGGCACAGTGATGGCTCCCAGCCGGTGGGAATACCGGCGGATCCGCCGGGCCACGATGAGCCAGTTGAGGTAGGTCCCTACCACCAGGCCGATGGCGGTCCAGGAGGCCTCCGCAAGGCCCGTGAGGTAGGCCACGCCGGGCAGGCCCATCAAAAGCCAGGAGGACATGTCGCTGGCCTCGGCGCTCATGGCCGTCACAAAGGGCCCAGCTTCCGGCCCCGTTTGAGCCGGTAATGTGCCCCATTATAGCACGTCTCCCCCGAAAAAGGAACACAGCAGCGAATTGATTTCACTGTATACAAGGAATATTCTTTCACATGCAGACAAATAAAAGATTTTTGTATTCAAGTGATAGATTTTTCCATAATTTCAGCGTTATGACAGGATATTCCGGCTCTATTCAATAAATTTTGTCCATTTTTTCCATTGTTGCCGGCAGGTCTTTTCCAGTAATGTAATAAATAATAATCATTGGATACCGTATAAACTCTGTACGGAGACCAGATAGGAGGAGAGGACACATGCTGAAAAGCGCCTATTTGCAGGACGTATACAGCCAGGTGCTGCGGCGGGACCCGGATCAGAAGGAGTTCCACCAGGCGGTGCTGGAGGTGCTGGAGAGCCTGGATCGTATCATCGACAGCCACCCGGAGTATCAGCAGCGGGGGATCATTGAGTCCTTCGTGGAGCCGGAGCGGATGATCGCCTTCCGGGTGCCCTGGGTGGACGACCAGGGGAAGGTCCACATCAACCGGGGCTACCGGGTCCAGTTCAACTCCGCCATCGGCCCCTTCAAGGGGGGACTGCGGTTCCATCCGTCGGTGAATCTGTCCATTCTCAAATTTCTGGGCTTTGAGCAGATCCTCAAGAACAGCCTTACGGGCCTTCCCATGGGCGGAGCCAAGGGCGGCTCCGACTTCGACCCCAAAGGCAAGAGCGACGGGGAGGTCATGCGTTTCTGCGAGAGCTTCATGACCGAGCTGAGCCACCACATCGGCCACTTCAAGGACATTCCCGCCGGGGATATCGGCGTGGGCGCCCGGGAGATCGGCTACCTCTTCGGCCACTTCCGTCGTATCCACGGCGACTACGATGCCGGCGCCCTCACCGGCAAGGGGCTTGCCTTTAGCGGCTCCCTGGTCCGCACCGAGGCCACCGGCTACGGGCTGTGCTACCTCACCGAGGAGATGCTCCGCTGCCAGGGGAACACCAGCTTCGACGGCAAGACCGTGGTGATCTCCGGCTCCGGCAACGTGGCCATCTTCGCCTGCGAGAAGGCCCAGAGTCTGGGGGCCAAGGTGGTGGCCCTCAGCGACTCCGGCGGCTTTATCCACGATCCGGAGGGCATCAAGCTGGACGTGGTCAAGGACATCAAGCTCCGCCGCCGTGGGCGGATCAGCGCCTACGCCCAGGAGGTGCCCGGCAGCACCTACACCGAGGGCTTCCGGAGGATCTGGAACATCCCCTGCCACATCGCCCTGCCCTGCGCCACTCAGAATGAGATCGACGGAGCCATTGCTGAAACCATTGTGAAAAACGGCGCCATTGCCGTAGCAGAGGGTGCCAACATGCCCTGCCGTCCCGAGGCCATTGAGACCTTCCAGAAGGCAGGCCTTCTCTTCGCCCCCGCCAAGGCCGCCAATGCCGGCGGCGTGGCCACCAGCGGCCTGGAGATCAGCCAGAACGAGCTGCGCTCTGCCTGGACCTTTGAAGAGGTGGACGCCAAGCTCAAGCACATCATGGTGGGCATTTTCCACAACGCCTACGACGCCTCCCTGGAGTGCGACGCCCCCGGCGATCTGGTGGTAGGCGCCAACATTGCCGGTTTCCGGAAGGTAGCCGATGCCATGGTGGCCCAGGGCATCATCTAACTTTTCCTATACAGCAGCAATCCCCGGACAGAAAAATTTCCTGCCCGGGGATTTTTTGCGGTCCGTTTTTTCGTACTGTTGTTCTGATATCCTGCATACAGTAGGACAAGGCCGGCGGCGGGAGCCGCCCCGGCTCACCATATCAGATTACATAAGGAGGGACCACTATGGCACAACCCGCTTCTGCTTGCAGCGCCGCCGCCGTTTATCCCGCCGCCCCGTCCAAGGTCATTGACCTGACCCCACACCTTCAGCGCCGCCGCCGGAATCGGCGGCAGGCTGTTCTTCACACGATCCTGGCCCTTTGGACCCAATATCTGTCCCTGGGGTGCCTGCTGCTGTATGCCCTGCTGCGGGTGGTCCTGACAGGCAGTATCCCTTTGGGGCAGTACAGCGGCCCTCTGGCGGTGCTGTGGCCCATCTCCTACTTCCTGCTGCTGGCCAGCTACAGTTTTGACAAGCTGCTGTGGCGGGAAGAGTGGGCCGCTCCGCCCCAGAGGTAGCTCTTTTCCCCAAAATCCTATAAAAACAGCCCGGTGGAGAAAATGCTTCCCGCCGGGCTGCTCTCATTTTGTCATTGTCCCGGAATATCCGGCCGACCGGGAAGGATCACCCGGCCAAAGCAGGCTAGGCTTCGCCCGCTGCTGGGGGGCAGCAGGATATCCGCCTCCGCCCGGCGGCGGTTCAGGGAGAACAGATATACCATCCCCAGGCCGTCCCGGACATACTGCTTGCAGACCATGGCTCCATCCACACAGAAGATGCCTACATCGCCGTTCTGTAAAGGATCGTGGTTCACATAGACCACCGAGCCGTCCCCAATCCATGGCTCCATAGAATCCCCTTGGATCCGTACCGCCAGCTCTGCCCCCCGGGGCACGCTGCCGGTAACATCAATATAGTCGAAATCCTCTCCAAACACCGGCGCCGCCAATCCTGCCGCCGCCGGGCACCGGTACAGAGGAATCTGCCGGACCTCCTGCGGCGGCGCCGCCTCCTCCAGGTCCGTCTGATAGGCGCCCAGGGCATCCGCCACCGCGTGAAGGGTCTGTCGGCCGGGAGTGGCCAACTTGCGGTATTTTCGTACCAGAGCCTCCTCCTCCGCAGAGCAGACAAAGCTGCGGCCGGAGATCGCGTCCTGATATAAATAGTTGGGGTCCACGTCCAGTACCTGAAAGAGTTTCAGCAGCACGTCCTCCCGGACGGCATTCTGGCCGTTCTCATAGTTACTGACGGCGGATAGGCTCACCCCCAGGGCTCTGGCCAGCTCCCCCTGGCTGATCCCCAGCTCCCTGCGCCGCTCCCGCAGCCGCTGTCCAAAGCTCATGGCTCATGCCTCCTTTTCTTCTCACTGCCCGGGGCAAATTCTTTTCTCACAGCTGTATCATAC
This sequence comes from uncultured Oscillospiraceae bacterium, assembly GCA_944387775.1. Classification (GTDB taxonomy): domain Bacteria; phylum Bacillota; class Clostridia; order Oscillospirales; family Oscillospiraceae; genus Pelethomonas. The sequence continues at coordinate 10,835 of CALXGE010000068.1, forward strand.
CCGGTTTGTCGAGAGATGTCAACAGCAAAACTAAAACTTTATATTGACATTACAGTATAACTGTGATAGTATGGCTTCACTAGAACATATGTTCTAATTTTGTCGGTAAAAAAGGGACGAGCCCGCCGAGGGCTGCCCCGCCCGGACGGTCCCTGGGCAAGGGCGGCAGCGGCGAGCCCACCACCGTCCACTGCGGGGATTCGACCACCGCCGCTGCGCGACGGAGCCGAGCGTTGCCCGCTCCCACCAAAAAACCCGCCGTACCTGGCGGTACGGCAGACGCTACCCCTGTCGGGCTGCCCTCCCGGCGGCACAGCCGCCGGGCCTTCGCGGAAAATGTGCCACCGGCACATTTTCTCATCGCTGCGGGGATTCGACCACCGCCGCTGCGCGACGGAGCCGAGCGTTGCCCGCTCCCACCAAAAAACCCGCCGTACCTGGCGGTACGGCGGGTTTGGTGGGAGCGGGTGGATTCGAACCACCGAAGTCGTCGACAACAGATTTACAGTCTGCCCCCTTTGGCCACTCGG
>CALXGE010000069.1 GCA_944387775.1 uncultured Oscillospiraceae bacterium
TAGATGATGGCCACCACCCCCATGGGGACGGCCACCTTGCGGATCACAAGGCCGTTGGGCCGCTCCACGGTCCGCAGCACCCGGCCTACGGGGTCGGGCAGAGCTGCCACCTGGCGTACGCCCTCCGCCATGCCGGCGATGCGGTCCTTCGTGAGGGCCAGCCGGTCCAGCATCACCTCGCTGATGGTGCCTCTGGCGGCCTCCATATCCTGGGCGTTGGCGCCGAGGATCTCCGCTGCCTGGGCCTCCAGGGCGTCGGCCATAGCCAGAAGAGCGGTATTTTTCTGCTGGGTGTCCGCCCCCTGGAGGGCGGGACGGGCAGCCTTGGCCGCCTGCAGAATTTCTCGTGTGGTCATGCTCTGCCTCCTTTGAACCGGGTACCTACGTTTTCGCCGTCCACAATGCGGTAGAGGTCGTTGGGGCGAATCCCGTTGGTAATGATCATGTCGCAGCCGGCGTCCATACACATCTTGGCGGCCCGCAGCTTGGTGACCATGCCGCCAGTGCCCATCTCGTTGTCGGTGCCTCCCGCCAGGGCGAGAATGTCCGGCGTAATCTCCTCCACCAGGGGAATCAAAGTGGCCTCCGGGTCATGCCTGGGGTCGGCGGTGTACAGTCCCTCGATATCGCTCATGAGGATCAACAGGTCCGCCCGGATATTGGTGGCCACAATGGCCCCCAGGGTATCGTTATCCCCTACGGCGATCTCCGCCGTGGCCACAGTGTCGTTCTCGTTGATGACGGGCAGGGCGCCCATCTCCAGCAGCTTGAACATGGTGTTCTGGAAGTTCAGATGCCGCTGGGGGTCCTCTACGTCGGAGCCGGTAAGCAGTACCTGGGCCACCGTGTGGTGATACTCAGAGAAAAGCTTATCGTATATGTACATCAGCTCGCACTGGCCGATGGCGGCCAGGGCCTGCTTGGAGGGAATGTCCGTTGGTTTGCGGGTCATGTTCATTTTTCCGATGCCCATGGCAATGGCACCGGAGGACACCAGCACCAGCTGGTGGCCGGCGTTTTTCAGGTCGCTCATCACCTTGCACAGCAGCTCCACCCGCCGGATATTCAGCTTGCCGGTGGCGTGGGTCAGGGTGGAGGTGCCCACCTTGATGACGATTCTCATAGTCGTGCGTTCCTCCCGGAATGGTTTTGGCATCAGTATAGCACAGCCTTTACGCCGTTGACAACGGACAATTCACCCTTTTTTCAGCCCTTTTCCTTGCCAAAGAACCGGGGGTATGGTAGGATGAAGCAAAAGTAAGCCGGGATGGGCGGCACATTTTTTCCGCTTTCGCGTCTTATGGGACAGAGAAAGAAGAAGGAGGGATGATCCTGTGGAGGATGCCCGGATTATAGAACTGTATTGGCAGCGGGACGAGGGTGCCATCCAGGAGACGGACACCAAATACGGAGCCTTCTGCCAGCGCATCGCCATGAATATTCTCAGCAGCTTTGAGGACTGTGAGGAGTGTGTCAGCGACACCTATGGACGCTGCTGGGATACCATGCCGCCTCAGCGGCCGGTGAGTCTCAGGGCCTATGTTGGTGCCATTGTGCGGAATCTGTCCATCAGCCGCTACCGCTCCCTGCGGGCCCAGAAGCGGTATAACGGCGCGGAGGTTCTCCTCAGCGAGCTGGAGGACTGTGTTCCGGCCCCGGACAGTGTCCAGCGCACGGCGGAGGTCCGGGAGCTCAGCGAGCTTATCAGCCGGTGGCTGTGGAGCCTGGGGGAGGAGTCCCGGGCGCTGTTTATCCGCCGGTACTGGAACGGCGACTCCGTGAAGAACCTGGCTCAGGAGCTGGGCATGCAGCCCAACGCCCTGACCAAGCGGCTGCTGCGGCTGCGGGAGAGCCTGCGGGCCTATCTGGAGAGCGAGGGGGTGGCCGTATGAGACCGGAGGAGAAGCTCTTTGACGCTATCACCGATATTGACGAGGAGCTGGTGGAGAGCGCCCAGAGCTATGTGTTCCGCAAGCAGCCCAAAACATGGCAGCGGGTGGCCAGTCTTGCGGCTTGCCTGCTGATTGTGGCCAGTATCGGCTTTGGCATTCTGCAGATGGCCAGTATCGGCGGCATGGGCGGCAGCGACAGCGCCGCCAACAGCAGCGGCGCCGCGCCGGAGAGCAGTGACGATGCCGGAGCCACCACCGGCGATGCCGGCGACCAGGAGGGCGTCCAGGTGACTGAGACAGCTTTCACCGCCACAGTGCTGGAGGCCGGTGACGGTTACCTCCTGGTGGAGCCGGTGGAGGGAGATTCCATGCTGGCTACGGCAGACCGGATCCAGGTGTACACCAAGGACGTGGAAGTGCCTGACGGAGTAACGGAGGGAAGCAAGGTCACGATCACCTTCAGTGGCGGCGTGATGGAGAGCTATCCCGCCCAGATCTCCGATGTGACGGAGATCGTCCTGGCCGGAGATTAATCGTCTCGTCGGACAGCGGAGGACACAAAATAGCAGGAGCCCTGGACAACAAGCGTCCGGGGCTCCTATGCCGTTTCAAGGGTTATTTTCGTCCGGCCAGTTCACGACGAATGGCCTTTGCCAGAATTTCCTGTCCCTCAGGGGAACGCAGAACATCCAGCACGGCGGAGCGTAAACTTTCCTGGAATTTTTTGCCGCCGATCAGGGCGTCCAGCATAGAGCCCTGGCCGGGAGCAGCGGGGGCGGGCTCCGGCTTCGGGACGCGGCGTGGAGCAGGCCGGCTCTCCCCGGCGGGGGTGTCCAGGAAGGCCCCGTCCATCCAGTCCTCCATTTTGGTTTTGTCGCTGCTCTCACCCCGCAGGTAAAATATCGACACGCCGAAGAAGGCGGCCAGCTTGTCCTGCTGCTCCTGGGTGGGCGTCTGCCGCCCGGTTTCAAATTTCTCCACGGCGGTCTTGGGCAGACCCAAAGCCGCCGCCAGAGCCGGGCGGCTCATGTTCCGGGCCATACGAAGCTCCTCGATGCGCTGTGCCATAGTGACCATAGGATTATTCCTCCTTGTGATATTGCCTAACTATAGAATAGCACGAAAGCTGCTGTTGTTCAATCAATCAAATTTTATGCCGGAAAACCACCAAATTTGCGGAACTACTTGCAATTCTATGGGAAAAGGGATACAATATTTTAGGTTTTGAGGAAAAACCTCAACGAATTTAATAGCTCTGAACTATCAGGAGGAATAAAAAATAATGGTTGCTCAGAAGAATGCGAAGAAGGACACCGCCCCTGTCCAGGAGACTAAGGCTGTGGAAACTGTAGAAATCAAGAAGACCGTTGCCGCCCCTGAGGTAAAGGTAGAGGCTCCTGTGGCCGAGACCAAGGCTGCTCCCGCCAAGAAGGCCACCAAGGCTGCCCCTGCCAAGAAGGCAGTCAAGGCGGAGGCTCCTGCTGCTGAGAAGATGGAGGAAATCGTCATTCAGTACAGCGCGATGGAGTGGAAGGGCAGCGAGCTCATGGAGCGTGCCAAGGCCGCCTATGTGGCTGAGGGCCACCGTGCCGCCGGCATCAAGTCCGTGAACCTGTATGTCAAGCCCGAGGAGAAGAAGGCCTACTACGTGATCAACGAGAAGACCACCGGCAGCATCGACCTGTAAAATCCGGCATGAGAGAGCCCGGGGAGGGAGAACGGCTGTTCTCCCTCCTTTTTTCCGCTGACGTTCGACCGGTAAAGAGAAAATTCGACATAAATTTGTTGGATAGGAAAACTTTTTCTTTTTCTCAGGAATCTTAGCTTATGAAAGCACACACACGAGAGCGGCGCAGAGCGGACAGGGGGCATGGACATGCGCACGAATAAGATGGATCGCCGATATATGACAAAGCCATATCGCAAGCACAAGCACGGAAGAAGATGCCGTCAGATTTTGATGCTTCTCGTCCTTGCTTTGGCAGTCAGCGGCGCGGTTTTTTTGACAAATGCCAAGAAAGAGAGTCCTGCAGCTTCGGAAATGGAGCAGACGGATACTAATATAGTGGAAATACCAGAAGTACCCGAAGTAGAGAATTCTGTAGAAGAGGAACCCTCGCGGGGCGAGAAGCCGGAGATTCCGGCTCCGGACGATGGACTGGCGGAGCAGGCGGATCAGACAGAGGAGAAAGCCGAAGACCTTGATGATACCGATCAGACCGGAGAAACATCTGCCATTGACTGCAATGTAATGGTCCCCGCTTCTGAAGCGGTGGATCTGAGCTATTTCGACGACGCGGTATTCATCGGAGACTCCCGGACAGAGGGCCTTTTTATCAATACGGGACTGTCCAATGCCACTTTCTTTACCCATCAGGGACTGACGGTGAGCGAGGTATTTACCAAAGAGGTCATCAGTGTCGGTGGAAAGAAGACCACGGTTATGGATGCCCTGGCTGCCACCTCTTTCAGTAAGGTATATATCATGCTGGGCATCAATGAGACCGGGTGGGTGTATGACAGCATTTTTATTGAGAAATACGGAGAGATCATCGACGCCATCCGGGAGATCAATCCCGACGCGGTGATCTATGTGCAATCGATTCTGCCGGTAACCAACGAGGTGTCCGCCACGCACAGCTATATCAAAAATGAGCGGATCGACACCTACAATCAGCTTCTTCAGACGATGGCTCAGGAGAAAGGGGTCTATTATCTCAATGTGGCGGAAGCAATAGCGGCCGATGACGGCAGTCTGCCGGAGGACGCTGCAGCAGACGGGATCCACCTGAAGAAGGAGCCCTGCCAGGTATGGCTGACCTACCTGCGGGAGCATACGGCGGCGGAGCCGGCGCCAAGGCCGGAGAAAGGAACTGTGTGACCATGAGAAAAGCGGTGCTGCTGGGGGCTGTACTGCTACTGGCTTTAGCGGTAAGTGCCTGTGGAGGAAAGTCGCAGGCGGTGGATGTGAATCAATTGGCCGATGAACTGCTGGAGCAGGTGGAATTTGAAGACGAACTGACAGAGCTGGATGAGAGCATGGTGTCTGCCCTCTATGGAGTAGAGGGTGCCCAGGAGCAGAAGGTATACCTCAGCAGCGGTGCTACCGCCGAGGAAGTGGCCGTGTTCCGCTTCGCCACCGAGGAAGAGGCCCAGGCTGCTCAGGAGGTTTTGCAGCAGCGGCTGGAGAGCCGGAAGGCGGACTTTGCCAACTATATGCCCGATGAGGCTACACGGCTGGAAAATGCAGTGTTGAAATGCTCTGGGTGCTATGTGGCCCTGTGTGTGTCCTCCGGTGATACAGCAAGTGAAATTATCAATAGTTATCTGGGCTGAGGAACTGCCCATCGGTGTATCACAAATGAAGAAAAGGTGCCCTGCGACAAAGCCGCAGGGCACCTTTTTGCGTTTAGATTGCTATCAAAACATCGCCGATCAATAGGCGGCGATAATACCGCCATCGTTGGCGTATACGGTGGAAATACCGCCGGTGGCCACGATAAGGATCTCGCTGAAATGGCACCGCTCCAGGGCCAGCTCCCGGACATACTCCGCCCGTTCCCGGCAGTTGCAGTGGGCGATCACCAGACGCCGCCCGGCGTGATCCGCCTGCTCTGCCATGCGAGAGACCATCCGCACCAGGGTCTGTCGCAGGGACAGTCCCTGGCCCAGCTTCTCGATTTCCCCCTCCCGGGTGGCGCCCATGAGGAGCTTCACCCGCAGCGCGCCGGTTACCAGGGACTGCACCCTGGTGAGACGGCCGTTTTTCCGGAGGTTCTCCAGATCCTCCAGCACGAACACGGTCTGCATCCGGCTGATGTACGCCTCCACCTGTTCCACCACCTGGTCAAAGGGAAGCCCCTTTTCTGCCAGCTCGCGGATCAGCAGAGCGATCTGGACCTGCCCTGAGGAGGCGGAGCGGGAATTGAAGATATGTACGTTGGCTTTGCCACCCTCCTCGCGGTAGATGGATACTGCCTGGACGGCAGCGTTGTAGGAGCCGGAGAGGCGGCTGGTGAGGGTGACGATGTAGTTGTCCGCATCCTCCGCGATTTGCTCGAGGTACTGGGCAGGTGCGGGGCAGGCGGTTTTGGGGGCGGTGGGCCAAGCCCGCATCTTCTGCAGCAGCTCTCCCTGATGAAAGTTCTCATCATCCAGAATGGTCTCCGGACCTATCTGGATGCTCAGAGGCACCTTAACGAAATGGGAATCCTGCATCATCTCCGCCGTCAGATCTGTGCAGCTATCACCAATAATTTTATATGTCATCTCAAAACCCGCCTATTCTAATATTGTATATCAGATTATAGACTATTCCCCGAAAAAGTCAATAGGGCAAAGGAAGGGGGCAGCTTATGAAAATTTTATGTAAGATAGAGAAGGCCATTGCCTGGCGTCGCTTTGTGGCGTATCATAGAAAACGCAGTGTTCCGAGGAGGAAACAGACACCGTAATCAGTGATCCCAGGAGGAGAGAAGACAGCCGTGGAGGGCCGCTATATTGCTTTTGACGTGGAGACTCCCAACTATGCCAATGACCGCATGAGTGCCATCGGTGTTACGGTGGTAGAGAACGGGGAGATTGTGGGAACTTACGATACACTGGTAAACCCTGAGACGTACTTTGACAGCTTTAACGTCCGTTTGACGGGCATCACACCAGAGATGGTGACAGACAAGCCTGCCTTTCCCCAGCTGTGGCGGGAGCTGGAGCCTCTTTTTGACAGCGGTGTGCTGGTGGCCCACAATGCCCCCTTTGATCTCTCGGTGCTGGCCAAGTGCTTGCGGGCATACTGCATTGAGTGGCGGTCCCGGGTGCCCTATGTCTGCACCTGCCAGATGAGCCGACGCCTGCTGCCCCGGCTGCCGGACCACAAGCTGAGCACCCTGTGCGCCTACCTGGACCTGGAGCTGGATCACCACCGGGCTGGCAGCGACAGCATGGCCTGCGGAGAGATCCTGGTGCACCACCTGCAGTCTGGAGCGGAGATCGCACCCTTTGTCCGCACCTACGACCTAGAGCAGATCCGCACCATCCAGCGAAGATGAGAGAAGATACGACGTCGTACATACGAAGGAGGAAAAATGCTATGAAATATACCATTCCGTATGGAACTGGTACGCAGATCCTGGAAACAGATGACCCCGCCCTGGTGTTGGAGTCAAAGATCCAAAGCTTGGAGGCCTGTGCCGATGAGGACCAGACCGTTCTCCACGCTATGGCCAATCCTATTGGAGGCCCCTCTTTGCGGCAGCTGGCTCAGGATAAGAGGACGGCGGTGATTATTATCAGCGACCACACCCGTCCGGTGCCCAGCCGGCACATTATTCCCCATATGCTCAAAGAACTCCGGGAGGGTAATCCTGCCATCGAGATTACTCTCCTGGTGGCAACGGGCTGTCACCGGGGCACTACGGCTGCGGAGCTGGAGCAGAAGCTGGGCAGGGAAATCGTGGAAAAGGAGCACATTGTTGTCCACGACTGCGATACATCGCCTCTGACGGAGCTGGGAGTGCTGCCGTCTGGGGCAAAGCTGGTGGTCAATGCACTGGTGGCCCAGGCGGATCTGGTAGTGGCGGAGGGGTTCATCGAGCCCCACTTTTTCGCCGGATTCTCCGGTGGGCGCAAGAGCATCCTGCCTGGGGTCTGCAGCAGAGTGACGGTGCTGGGAAACCACTGCGCTGCTTTTATCGACAGCCCCAAGGCCCAGATGGGCTGCCTGGAGGGCAATCCCATCAACAGGGACATGGAGGCTGCCGCCGTTATGGCGAAGCTGCAGTATATTGTCAATGTGGTGATCAACGAGGACAAACATGTCACAGCGGCCTTTGCCGGAGATCCTATCGCTGCCCACCACGCCGGCTGTGCCTACCTGGAGGAATACTGCCGGGTAACGCCCAACTGGAAAGGTGATATCGTCATTACTTCCAACGGCGGTGCGCCGCTGGACCAGAACGTCTATCAGGCCGTAAAAGGGTTGACCACGGCGGAGGCCGCGGCGGCAGAGGGAGCGGTGCTGATTATCTGTGCCGCCTGCGCCGATGGCATCGGTGGAGAGAGCTTCTACCAGGCTCTAAAAGGCTGTGAGAATCCTGCCGCTCTGTTGGAGGAAATTCGCCGGATCCCCATGGATAAAACCATTCCGGACCAATGGCAGTACCAGATCCTGGCCCGTATCCTGGAGAAGCATCAGGTGATTTTTGTTACTGCTCCGGAACTGCGCCAGGCCATTGAGGAGATGAAGATGACCTTCGCCGCTTCCCTGGAAGAAGCCTACGCTATGGCCAAAGTCCGCAAGGGCAGCCAGGCTCGCCTGATAATTATTCCAAACGGCGTTTCGCTGGTGGTTCGTTAAAAAACTGCCGGGCGGCGAAGGCAGACGAAGATAAAGGAAGGCCCGCGGGATTATCCTGCGGGCTTTCCTCTATTTCGCATAGGAAAGGTGGACGCTATGCGGCAGGTGGACAGGGAGGCTCTGTTGGTATTCGTAACCACCGAGGCGGACTTCTGCTGGGAGAACGGGATATTAATGGCATCGGTGTTCCTCAATCTTCAGAAGAAGACAGAGATGTATTAGTTACATAATAGAAAGGCGCGGACGATCACTGATCGTCCGCGCCTTTTGGCATTGTTTAGTTTTCAATTTCTGATCAGCTGCCACTTTCCTCCGCAGCCGGAGGTCCGGGAATTTCCGGAATAGGGATCTCCGGCATCAGTTCGCTGGAGATTACATGGAGGATCTCCTCCAGCCGGGCCACGTCCTCCTGGGAGAAGCGCTTTTCGATGCGGTCCATCACCGTGGAGAGGTACTGGTAGCTGATGTTGTAATAGTCGTTGTATTTTTGCGTGACGCACAGGTGATACTCCCGCTTGTCGTCGTCGGACTGCTCCCGGGTCAGGTAGCCCTTTTTCACCAGACTGTTGACCTTGTAAGCGGCGTTGGGCGGGGAGATGTTGATGAAGTTGGCAAACTCGTTGATGGTGGGTTTGTTCAAAGCCTGGATGATCTCCATGCAGAAGGCCTCCACCGTAGTTAAGCTGGCCTCCCGGTCATGAATGCGGCTGAACACCTTCTGATAGAAGTGCAGCTTGAATTTGGTGTACACGTTGGAAAATTCCACGTCCAGCATAGAAGCCTCCTGACCGCCGGCGGAGCGGGCGTCCTGTGAGGAGATGTCGGGCCTAAAGGCCGGACCCTCGTATTTTTTCTCATCATACCACAGATCCCGCCGCCACGCAAGCGAGGGACTCACTGGATGGCGAAGGTCAGCTCCGCCCGGCAGGCCACCTGACCGTCCACGGTGGCCTCCGCCACACCGAAGCCCACAGGGCCCCGGCGCTGGGTCAGCTCGCAGCGCAGCTCCAGCACGTCGCCGGGCCGGACCTGCCGCTTGAAGCGGGCGTTCTTCACCCCGCCGAAGAGGGCGATTTTTCCCCGGTTCTCCTCCTCACTGAGGATGGCCACCGCGCCCACCTGGGCCAGGGCCTCCAGGATCAGCACACCGGGCATCACATGGTACTCCGGAAAGTGACCGCAGAAGAAGGGCTCCCCCACGGTGACGCACTTGCGGCCCTGGGCCCACTTGCCGGGTTCGCCGGCGGTGATCCGGTCCACCAGCAGGAAGGGGTAGCGGTGGGGCAGGATCGCCATAATCTCATTGGAATTGAGTTCCACGGCTCATTCCTCCCATTTCTTGAAGATGAGGCTGGCGTTATGGCCACCAAAGCCCAGGGAATTGCTCATGGCGTAGCGGATATCCGCCTGACGGCCCACGTTGGGCACCACATCCAGGTCGCAGGCGGGGTCGCTGACCTGGTAGTGGATGGTGGCGGGGATGTAGCCGTCGGCGAGAGCCTTGGCGCAGAACACCGCCTCCACCGCTCCGGCAGCTCCCAGCAAGTGGCCGGTCATGGATTTGGTGGAGCTCATGGCCAGCTTATAGGCGTGGTCGCCAAAGGCCAGCTTTATCGCCGCCGTCTCTCCGGCGTCGTTCATAGCGGTGGAGGTGCCGTGGGCGTTGATATAATCAATTACTTCCGGCTGAATACCGGCGTCAGCCAGAGCGCCGGTCATGGCCAACGCGGCCCCCTCGCCGCCGGGGGCGGGGGCAGTGATGTGGTAGGCGTCGCAGGAGGCGCTGTAGCCCACAATCTCCCCCAGAATCTTCGCGCCCCGGGCCACGGCGTGGTGGTAGGACTCCAGCACCAAAGCCCCCGCGCCCTCGCCCAGCACGAAGCCGGAGCGCTCTGCGTCAAAGGGGATGGAGGCGCGAGCCGGGTCCTCACAGGTGGAGAGGGCCCGGAGGCTGGTAAAGCCGCCGATGGCTAAAGGGTTTACCGCCGACTCCGCACCGCCGCAGAGGACCACATCGGCGTAGCCGTCCCGGACATGGCGGAAGGCGTCGCCCACAGCGTAGGCGCCGGAGGCGCAGGCGGTGACGGGGCAGGTGCACATGCCCTTGAGTCCCAGGCGGATGGCGATAGTGCCGGCGGCCATGTTGGCGATGACCATGGGGATGAAGTAGGGAGAGACACGGTCATAGCCCTTTTCCTCTCCCTTCAGGCACTCCCGCTGGATGGTATTGAAGCCGCCAATGCCGCTGGCGAAGAACACGCCGCAGCGGTAGGGATCTTCATTTTCCATCGTAAGGCCGCTCTGGCGGTAGGCCTCCAGGGCGGACACCAGGGCCAGCTGGACATACCGGTCCAGGTGGCGCAGCTCCCGCTTGTCGATGTCAGCGGAGGGGTCAAAATCCTTTACCTCGGCGGCCAGCTTCACCTTCTGGGCGGCGGTGTCATAGGCGGTGATGGGGGCGATGCCGCACATCCCCTGGTGGACCGCCTGCCAGCTCTCCTCCGCCGTGTGACCGATGGGGGTCACGGCCCCCATGCCGGTGATCACAACTCGTCTTTTTTTCATAGCACAGTTCTCCTTACATTGCCATGCCGCCGTCTACGCACAGCACCTGACCGGTGATGTAGCCGGAAGTCTCGGCGGCGAAAAAGGCCACGGCCCGGGCCACGTCCTCCGCCTGGCCGAAGGTCCCCAGGGGTACCTGGGAGAGGATGGCATTTTTCACGTCCTCGGAGAGGACCCTGGTCATGTCAGTATCGATGAAGCCGGGGGCCACGGCGTTGACGGTGACGTGGCGGCTGCTGAGCTCCTTGGCGAGGCTCTTGGTGAGGCCAATGACCCCCGCCTTGCTGGCGCTGTAGTTGGCCTGGCCGGGGTTTCCACGGAGACCCACCACGCTGGAGAGGTTCACGATCCGGCCCCAGCGCTGGCGCATCATCAGCCGAGCGGCCTTCTTGCAGCAGAGGAAGGCCCCCTTCAGGTTGGTGTTCAGCACCGCGTCGAAATCCTCCTCGCTGATGCGGACGATGAGGTTGTCCCGGGTGATCCCGGCGTTGTTGACCAGGATGTCCACCCGGCCAAAGGC
>CALXGE010000070.1 GCA_944387775.1 uncultured Oscillospiraceae bacterium
GGGTATAGCTCAGCTGGGAGAGCGCTTGAATGGCATTCAAGAGGTCAGCGGTTCGATCCCGCTTATCTCCACCATTTGAAAACCTCGTTTTGGAAACAAAACGAGGTTTTCTTGTATTTAATCCAATCTGCTATATTTTGCACCAAAGCTATTTTCTCTATTCCTCCTCCATGTTTGTGGAAAGCGAATATGAAAATCGCACGGCAAAGAGAAAGGATCATCGCCTATGGACATTACACGCTTTACGGACTACCGGCACCGGGTGGTGGACAACTGCGGGAAGGTCATAGTGGGTAAGGATGAGGTCATCTCCCTGGTACTGACCTCTTTCATCTGCTCCGGCCACGTACTGCTGGAAGATGTGCCCGGCACGGGAAAGACCATGCTGCTGCGGGCCTTTGCCAAGACCATCGGCGGCGACTTTAAGCGCATCCAGTTCACCCCCGACCTGCTGCCCTCTGACCTAACCGGCATCAACTTCTACAACCAGAAGACTGGTGAGTTCGAGTTTCGTCAGGGCCCCCTCTTTGCCAACATCATTCTGGCAGATGAGATCAACCGGGCCACACCCCGCACCCAGTCCAGCCTCCTGGAGGCCATGGAGGAGCGGCAGATCACCGTGGACGGCGTGACCACAAGGCTTGCCGAGCCCTTTATGGTTATGGCCACCCAGAACCCCTTGGAGTCCTATGGCACCTTTCCCCTGCCGGAAGCCCAGACGGACCGCTTTTTCATGCGGCTTTCCATGGGCTATATGGCCCGGGAGCAAGAGATGGAGGTCATGTCCCGGCGCTCCTCCCTTGACATAGTGGAGTCCCTCAGCCAGACCGTTTCCGCTGAGGATACCGCCTATGTGCGCCGTGAGTACGCCAACATACGGGTATACCGGCCGGTGCTGGGATATATGATGGACATTGTACAGCTTACCCGCCGGGAGAGCAGCTTTGTCTCCGGGGTGTCGACCCGGGGCGCCATTGCTCTCTACAAGGCCGCCCAGGTGACGGCGGCCCTCGCCGGCCGGGAATATGTCATCCCCGAGGATGTGCAGTATGTAGCTGCCCCGGTTCTCTGCCACCGGCTCTCCACCGGCGGCAGCGCCCGCTCCTCCGCTGCGGCCGACTTCCTCAAACGGATCATCGAGTCCGTACCGGTCCCCCTGGAAGAGGCATGACCGTTTTCTTTATATTGACCGTCGCCCTGTTGGCGGTCCTGCTGCAGTGGCTCTCCACCCGCCGTGGGCTCCAGGGGCTTCAGGGTGACTGCCGCCTCTCCTCCCGAATGGCGGAACCCGGCGAGACCTTTGAAATCGTAGTGACGCTGACCAATTGCAGCCGCAGATTTTTTCCCTTCCTTCGCTTTCAGCTGCAGGTTCCCCAGGGAATGGTCGTACCGCAGGACAAAGGCGTTTCCTCCCTTGTCCACGACGCCTCTGTTAACGGCACTACCTGGCTGGGCCCTCGGCAACGGTTTGAAAAGCGGATCCCCGCCTCTGCCGATGCCCGGGGACGCTATCTGATCCAGGGACTCAAGATCAGCGGCGGTGATTTTCTGGGAGTCAGCGAGTACACCGAATCCTTTGGCTGGGGCGATGAGATTGTCATTCCGCCCAAGGAGGCTCCCCAGGCGGAGGTAGACGCATTTTTCGGAGGCTTCCTGGGGGACGTTTCCGTCAGCCGCTTTCTCTTTGAGGATCCGGTGCTGACCCTGGGCTACCGTGAGTACACCGGTCGAGAGCCCATGAAGATGATCTCCTGGGTCCAGAGCGCCCGGACCGGCAACCTCATGGTCAAAAAATATGACTACACTCTGGAGCCCTCTGTATGCGTGATGCTGAATGTGGACGACTCCAGCGCCGTCCCGGAGACCCTGGAACAGTGCTTCAGCCTCACCCGCTCTGTATGCCGGAAGCTGGAGGACCAGGGCGTCAAGTATGCGTTTCGCACCAACGTCCGGATATCCGGCGGTATGGACGCATGGTACACCATCAGCGAGGGACTGGGGCAACGTCACTTCCAGGGCATTCTGGAGGGGCTGGGCCGGGCTACCTACACCTCCGCCTTTTCCTGCCGGAGGCTGGTGGAGCAGGCGGCCGGCAGCCACAGCACAGGCAACGGTCTGATTTTCATCACCCCCGGCAGCAGCCAAGGCCCGGAGCAGGACGCACAATGGCTGGCGGAGGCACTGGGCGGTACCCTCTGCACCATTATTCCGGGGAGGTGTGGGCAATGATCACTATGGTTTTTCTCAAGGCCCTGTGCGATCTGGGCATCTACTATACCTTTGGAGGATTCTTCGCGGTACTGCTGGGGGCCACCTCTTCCCTTCTGCTGGCCGCCTTGCCGATTCAGGCGCTGTGCTTTGCCGCAGCCTATGCCCTGCGGCAGAGTCGGCTGCGATTCCTCCCTCTGGGGCTGCTGCCCCTGTGCTGGCTCCTGCCCGGAGCGGGTCTGGCGGAATATGCGGCCTTTGCCCCTCCCGCCGCCTATCTGATCTGGCTGACCACCAAAGGCCGCTTCTTCCCGGAGTGGTCCCACCAGGCGGATATCTTCTCACGGTTCTGGAAGATTTTCTTTCCCTTCCTGATCCTGGCCCTGATATTTGGTGGAGCGGAGACGGTAACAGCCATCACTATTCCCGCCGGAGCCATTACTTTTCTCTGCTCGGTGCTGCTGACCCGTACTCTGCGCCATGACCCGGAGGTCTACTGCCAAAAGCGCTGCCAGCTCTTCAATTTAGCCGCTGTGGCGGTGGCCGGTGTGTGCGCTTTTCTCCTCAGCACACCAACTTTTCTCCAGGGATGTCTGACTGTTCTGCGGGCCATCTATACCTATCTCATCGCACCGGTTCTCATGCTTCTGGTCTACGCTGCAGTGGGTGTTTTAAGTGCCGTGGTCTGGCTATTCTCCTGGATCAAGCTGGGCTTCAAGACCCCCGAAAATCCTGTCACACTGAATCTGCAGAGCGCGGCGGAAACCCTTGGCGTAGAGGAGGCGGTGAGTAATACCCCGGGCTATCTGGAGAAGATCGGCATCGCTCTTGGTATTATTGTCGGCGCACTCCTGCTCTGGGCGCTTTTCCGTTATCTTTCCCGCCGGAACGGGGCTGCGGCACCTGCCAAAGTGGGAAGTGAGCGGCGGGAAGCCCTCCTCTTTCATCCGGGAGCAGCAGAGAATCCACAGGAGAATTCCCACGTCCAGCGAGTCCGGGCCCAGTACCGCCGATTTCTCAAGCTCTATTACAAAGCGGGGCTCACCCGCTCCCCCGGCGACACCAGCCAGGACATCGCCCGGTACAGCCGGGAGACCATGGGCGACGAGGTATCCGCCCTCCGGGAGCTCTACATCGGTGCCCGATACAACGGCGAAGCCACCCGGGAGGATGTCGCCCAGGCCCGGGAACTCTGTACCCGGATAAAGCGGCGGCAGTCAAAGTAGCGCCACTTCGCTCTGAAACATTTAAAAAGGGGCTGCTTGACCGTATGGTCAAGCAGCCCCTTTTTGTCTGCAGGAGGGTAATTATTCCACTTTCAACATACGGTAGCCCACTCCGATATGGGTCTGGATATACTGGGGGGACCCGGGTTCCTTCTCCAGCTTTTTGCGCAGGGTAGCCATAAACACCCGCAGGGAAGCCACATCGTTGTCCCAGCTCCGTCCCCATATCTGTTGCGTGATATAGGTGTGGGTCAGCACCTTGCCAACATTTTTGCACAGCAGGCACAAAAGCTTATACTCACTGGGCGTCAGGTGGAGTTCCTGACCGTCCAAAAAGGCGCAGCCTGCGGCAAAGTCCACCTTCAGCTTTCCGTTGGTAAATACCGCCTCCTGGCCCGGTCCGCTTACCGGAGCCGTAGCCAGCCGCCGCTGGGTCACCCGCAGCCGGGCCAGAAGCTCCTCCACGGAAAAGGGCTTGGTGAGATAGTCGTCAGCCCCTGCGTCCAGAGCGTCGATCTTGTCGCTGTCCTCACTTCGGGCACTGATGACAATAATGGGCATATTGGACCAGGAGCGAATTCGCTCAATCACCGCCACACCGTCCATGTCGGGAAGGCCCAGATCCAAAAGAACGATCTCGGGATTGTGGGAGGACACCTCCAGAATGGCGCTTTCCCCATTTCCTGCCGTCAGGAAGCGGTAATCATGCGCTTTTAATGTGGTGGTAATCAGGTTGCGGACGGCGGTATCGTCCTCCACTACCAGGATCAGCGGTTTATTCATGCAGTTCTACCTCCCCAGCCGGTATGGAAAATGTAAAGATTGCCCCGTGGGGCTCTTGGTCCGCCACCGTGATCTCCCCACCATGGGCGTTGACAATGGACTTGCACAGGGCCAGTCCCAGACCCATGCTGCGGCGGCTATCCCCAATGGCGTTGGACGCGCTGTAAAACATATCGAAAATGCGTGGCTTGGCCTCGTCCGGTATCCCCGGCCCATTGTCTGCCACGGACACCAGAATAAAATTCCCCTGCCGCCACCACCGGATGCGGATCTCCGAGCCGGGGGGCGTATACTTGATGGCGTTGTCAATGATGTTGATCAGTACCTGTACGATGAGCCGGGCATCGATCCGGGCCAGAAGATATTCTTCCCCGCTCTGCACATCCAGCCGGTAGGCACTGCTTCTTCTGCTGATATGGCGCAGGGCCTCCGCCACCACCTCATCCATGAGCTCCGTCGTCAGGTGGATCTGCATCCGTCCCTCCTCCAGCCGGCTCACTGAGAGGAGATTCTCCACCAGATTAATGAGCCACATAGCATCGTCATAGATGTCCCCGTACATGTGCTGTTTGGTCTTTTCGTCAAAGAGCTCGCCGTTGCTGAGCAGATTGCTGGCATTTCCGGAAATAGAGGTAAGCGGGGTCCTCAGGTCGTGGGAGATGGCCCGCAGAAGGTTCGCCCGCAGCTGCTCGTTCTTAGCCAACACCGCCGCGGCCTCCTTTTCCGCCAGATTCTTCCGGTTTTCCAGGGCCAGGGCGCACTCCCCCAATACGGACAGCAGAAGGCTGCTCTCGAAGGGGTCCATGGACTTGTCTCCCGCCGCAATTCCCACCACGCCGTAGACCTGCTCCCCTGTCCGGATGGACAGATAGGTGCAGCGGGCATCGGAAAAGGTCTCGGTCCCCGCTCCGGCCCGCTTATTGTTAGTAAAGACCCACTGAGCCACCTCTGTCTCCTGCTCTGTCGTATAGCTGACCTTCGCCCCAGCGGTGTCCGCATAAAAGGCCCTGGGGGATTCCAGTCCCTCCTGCCCTCTGCCGTAGGCCACCACGTCCCGCTGAAAGATCTTTACCAGCTGCCTTGCGGTTACAGAGAGGATCTCCTCCTGATCCCGGGCCTTTTGGAGGCTCTGATTGGTCTCAAAAAGGAGCCGGGTCCGCCAGGCCACCTGGGCGGATTGCTTGGCAAGAGTTTTCAGTCTGGCCGCCAAGGACCCGGTGATAAGGGATGCGATAAACATGACCAGAAAGGTCACGGGGTAGCCGCTGTCGTAGGCATGAAGAGAAAAACGGGGCTCCGTGAAGAAAAAATTGAAGGTCAGGATCCCCACAATGGAGGCTAGAAAGCTGCAGACCGGGCTCTTGGTAAATACAGAGACCAGCATGACTCCCAGGATATAGAGGGTAATAATGTTGGCGTCGGTAAAGCCCAGGGCATCGAACATGGTCCCTACCAGCGTGGCCAGCACCAGGATCAGCCCGCTTTTGAGAATATCCCGGAGCGATATGGCCGGTGCGGCTGCCTCCTCCCGGTGCCGTCGCGCAAAGCGCCCGTTCATGCCGCTGTCAGGGATGATATGGATATCCAGCTCCGGAGCCAGCTCGATAAGGCGCTCCGTCAGGGACACCTTGTGGGGCAGCATCCGATGGGACATGCCGCTGCGCCCCAGAACAATTTTTGTCACACCGGACAGACGTGAGAACTCCGCAATCTGATAGGCCACATCGTCTCCATAGACGGTTTCAATACTGGCCCCCAGCTGCTGGGCCAAATGGATGTGGGTGCGCAGGCGTTCCTTGTCCAGCGATGTCATCTGCTGGGAGGTTTCTGTCTCCACATACAGTGCCGTAAAGCCGCACCGGAAGGCTCCGGCCATCCGGGCGGCAGTACGAATGATTTTGGCGTTGGAGGGCGCTGAGGAGAGGCAGGCCAGAATGTGCTCGTGGGTCCGATATCCCGCCCGGCTGGAGGTTCCGCTGGTATAGAGCGCAGCACGGTCCGCACAGCGGCGCAGGCCAATCTCCCGCAGAGCGCTGAGCTGGGACAGGGAATAGGCCGAAAGAAGCTCCGTCTTCTTCTGCTGGAGGAGCCTCGCCTGCAGCGTCTCCGGCTCAATATCCACAAACTCTACACGAGCCGCCTGATCAAAGACGCTGTCCGTGATCCGCTCTGATTCTGCATGGCCCATCACCGCGGAAACCGTATCCTGAATACTCTCAATGTGCTGGGTATCCAAGGTGGTATATACATCTATGCCCGCTTTCAGCAGTTCATCGATATCCTGATAGCGTTTCATATGGCGGGAGCCATCTGCATCCAGATGGGCTAGATCGTCGATGAGGAGCAGCTGGGGCATTCTGTTCAGGCAGGCCTCCAGATCAATCTCCCGGCAGGTCTTCCCCTTCCGGTCTATCGTTCGGCAGGGCAGCGTCTCAAACCCCGCCGCCAGGGTCTCTGTCTCTGCCCAACCATCATAAGCAAGCAGGCCGATCACCACGTCCCGGCCTGCTCTTCTGGCTTCCTCTGCAGCCCGCAGCATGGCATAACTCTTCCCCGCACCGGAGAGATAGCTGGCAAAAATCGTCAGCTTTCCAACTGCTTTTTTCGCCTTCTGATCAGAAGCCGTATTCTTACTTGTCATCTGTACTCCCCCTCTCCGGCAAAAGCATTATATCACAGTTTTTTTCCTCTGCCAGTGGGGATCATCAATTTTTAGGCGGCAGCCAGTCCTGCCTCTCGCTTGTGCGGCTACCAACCCCAAAAGCGCAGAACGTGCTTTTCTTGGGGGAAATGCCGCTTCCCTCTATCGTTTTTTCGGCATACCCAGTTTGGACACAAGATAATAGCCGAATATAGACAGGGCAAAAAAACTGAGAAGGAAAATAGCTTCGTTCATTTTGTTCCTCCTTTTCTGCCGCAGACCGGCACCAATTTTCGAAGTTTCCGGAAAAGAGCTTCTCCGGTTTCCTTACACTTTTTATTATCCACACTCTGCCTAAATAGGACATTAACGTAGTGGAACAGGCATTAAGAAGATATTAAGGCCTCTGCTTTTTAAAATAACCATACATCGTTCAGGGCATTCCCGCAGCTTTCCCAAGGAACCCATTTAGGGGAACGAAATTTGACATATATATATATCCTTGCCTTCCCATTCGGCCAAATAACCGTTGGGGTGTTTTATATTCTTTTTTCCAACTTGCGGTTGCTTTCCTCGATTTTCGTGTTATAATTTAATAAAGATTTGTGTAAGTTAAATAAATTATTTATAAAAAGGCGTATCCATTTCATGCGAAGACACAATGCCAATTGCGCCGCATCTGCATGGACAAACTCGTTTCCTCCCCCAACTGCCGTGTCAACCGGTTATCCACCGGCACCGGGCCGGTCAATATTATAAAGAGAGGGTGCGTACAAATCATGCAAGGTTTTACTTACATCGATTTGGCAGTGCTGATTGTCTATCTGCTGGCTGTTCTGCTGGCCGGTCTGCATTTTGCCAAAAAAGAAATGAAAGGCAAAGAGTACTTCAAGGGTGACGGCACCGTACCCTGGTGGGTTACTTCAGTTTCTATCTTTGCCACCCTGCTCAGCCCTATTTCCTTCCTGTCCCTGGCCGGCAACTCCTATGCCGGAACCTGGATCATGTGGTTTGCTCAGCTGGGTATGCTGCTGGCAATCCCCCTGACCATTCGCTTCTTCCTGCCCATTTACAGCAAGCTGGACATCGACACCGCTTACCACTACCTGGAACTGCGCTTCAACAGTAAGTTCCTGCGGATACTGGGCGCGGTGATGTTCATTATCTACCAGATCGGCCGCATGTCCATCATCATGTACCTGCCCTGCATGGTGCTCTCTGCCCTG
This sequence comes from uncultured Oscillospiraceae bacterium, assembly GCA_944387775.1. Lineage (GTDB taxonomy): Bacteria > Bacillota > Clostridia > Oscillospirales > Oscillospiraceae > Pelethomonas. Next base: position 8,085 of record CALXGE010000070.1, read on the forward strand.
ATGGGAATCAATGTCAATATCCTCATTATCATTATGGGTGTTATTGCCATCATCTACTCCTATACCGGCGGTCTGAAATCCGTGCTGTGGACCGACTTCATCCAAGGTTCTGTGCTGCTGATCGGCGTCACCTTTGGCCTCATCTTCCTCATCTCCCATCTGGACGGCGGTTTCGGCGCCATTATCAACGAGTTTACCACCAACCACAAGTTCCTGGCAGAGAATCAGCCTATCTTCGACGCCAACATTCTCCGCGACAGCGTATTTCTGCTGATCGTAGGCGCCGGCTTCAATACCATGGGTTCCTATGTCTCTTCCCAGGATATTGTACAGCGCTTCACCACTACCACCGATACCAAGAAGCTCAATAAGATGATGCTGGCCAATGGATGCCTGTCCATCTTCATCGCCACGGTGTTCTACTTCATTGGCACCGGCCTCTATGCCTTCTATCAGACCCAGGGCAATCCTCTGCCTCCCGCCGCCCAGCAGGACCAGATCTTCGCGTCCTGGATCGCCTTTGAGCTGCCTGTGGGTATTACCGGTCTGTTGCTGGCCGCCATCTACGCTGCAGCCCAGTCCACCCTGTCCACCGGCCTCAACTCCGTGGCATCCAGCTGGACCCTGGATATCCAGGAGCGCCTGTCCAAGAAAAAGCTGAGCTTTGAGACCCAGACCAAGATCGGTCAGTGGGTGTCCCTGCTGGTAGGTATTTTTGCTATCGTGGTGGCCATGATCCTGGCCGGCGGCGGTGTTACCTCCGCTTACGAGTGGTTCAACGGCTTCATGGGCCTGGTGCTGGGCATCCTGATCGGCACCTTCATCCTGGGTGCCTTTACCAAGGTAGCCAACACCTTTGGCGCCACGCTTGCCTTCATCGCAGCCTCTGCGGTGATGGTATATATCAAGTATGGTCTGCCCGCCGGCACTGTATCCATCTGGTCCTACTCCATCATCTCCATTGCCGTTTCCCTGGTGGTGGGCATTCCCGCCAGCCTGATCTGGCGGTCCGTGAAAAAGGACAAGAGTATGCCTGCCCCCAACACCACGATCTACAAAAATTGATTTTACAATCTATTTCGGGCCTCCCGGCAGCTCTACCGGGAGGCCCAAGTAATAAAAGGGAGGATGTTTTCATGGTTTTTGGCAACATTCGGGACAGAAAGGATTTCTCCTGGCTGGAGGAGGTTGTCGGCAAGTGCTTTGACTACGCCGCCGCCAACGATCTCCTCTCCTATGAGAAGGGAAGCCACCCCATCGACGGGGACGAGCTGTTCGTAAACATTGTGGAATATGAGACCACTCCCCCGGAAAACCGGTTCTGGGAGGCCCACCGGCAATACTTGGATCTGCACTTCATGCTGCGGGGACCGGAGCAGATCGACGTCAACTTCATCGACAACATGGAGCAAAAGGAGTTTGTGGAAAAGGATGACTTTCTCCCCCTGGAGGGCGATCCCAACAGCCATGTGATCCTCAATGCCGGAGATTTCCTGCTCTGCTACCCCGCCGACGCCCACCGCACCGCCGTACAGGTGGGGGCTCCGGCCGCCATCAAAAAGGCTATTTTCAAAATTCGTATCCACTGATATTTGACAGGAAACATGGTGACCCGCCGCAGCTTGCGGCGGGTCACTTCTCTATCCTGCCCAGCTATCTCTATGCTGTTCAGAGAAAGTTTTTTCTTTACGCAGGAGCCGTCAAATGGTAAAATTAAAATTGAAAAATCCCTATTAATTTATTAAGTTCGGAGGGAAATTGCCTATGGAATTCAAGGTTATTGAAATTAAACAGGGAGTCCTGTCTGCCAATGACCGTGAGGCAGACGGACTGCGCCGGGAGCTGCGGGAAAAAAAGACGTTTCTTCTAAATCTGATGAGCAGCCCCGGCAGTGGCAAGACCTCCACTCTAATGCAGACTATCCCCCGCCTGACAGATTCCCTGCGGGTAGGCGTAATGGAGGCGGATATCGACAGTGATGTGGACGCCAGGACCGTCTCCGCCACCGGCGCCCAGGTGATTCAGCTCCACACCGGAGGCATGTGCCACCTGGATGCGGAGATGACCCGTCAGGGCCTCAATGAGCTGGATCTGGATGCCCTGGATCTGGTGATCCTGGAAAACGTGGGAAATCTGGTGTGTCCGGCGGAATTCGATACCGGCGCTGTCAAAAACGCGGTGATTCTCAGTGTCCCAGAGGGGGACGACAAGCCTCTAAAATACCCCCTGATGTTCACGGTAGCGGACGTGCTGCTGGTCAACAAGATCGATGCCGCCGCCTGCTTTGACTTTGATCTGGAACTCTTTACCCAGCGGGTCCACGCTCTGCGGCCCGGCATCCCCATCTTCCCCATCTCCGCCAAGACCGGCGAGGGCGTAGAAGCATGGTGTAATTGGCTGCGGGAACAGGTGCAGCAGTGGCAGGAATCATAATTGCAGGAGACGTCGGCGGGAAAACCGCTGTATGAAATGAGGAGGGAACCAGGCAATGGCAGTGAGAAAAAACATTTTAAAGCTGGCGAGAAAGATCAGCGGACCGGTGGCCATGCTCATTACCCTGGATGAGAACGCCCCGGAGTACAAAGTCCTTAACTGCGTGGTCACTGACGAGATGGCAGAGGTGGCTCTGGCCATGGAGCTGCGGGGCCCCATGCCTCTGGAGAAGATCGCCAAGCGCTGCGGCAAGCCCTTGGAGGAGACCAAGCGGCTGGTGGACCAGCTGGCGGAGGCGGGCGTGTGCATCTTCCACTCAGAAAACGGTGTGGATGTCTTTGAGCTGCCGGTATTCGTGCCCGGCGTCATGGAAAAGATGATGAACAACCGGGCTCAGTGCGAAAAGCACCCGGAGATCCCGGCGGGTTTTGAGGAGTACGCCCGGCTGCGGGGCGGCCTGCTCTCCCCCAAACTGCCGGTGGGCGCCTCCCCCATGCGGGTCATCCCCATTCAGAGTGCCATCGACGGCGACAGCCGCAGTGTTCCCTACGAGGAAGTGGCCACCATTCTCAACAAGAGCACCCGCTTCGCCGTGGCGGACTGCTCCTGCCGCACCTCCCGGCGGCTGCTGGGCGAGGGCTGCGGCCATCTGGAAAAGGACATGTGCCTGCAGCTCAACGCGGGAGCGGAGTACTGCATCCGCACCGGCCGGGCACGGGAGATCACCCGTGAGGAGGCCTTTGAGATAGTCCGCAAGGCAGAGGAAAACGGC
>CALXGE010000071.1 GCA_944387775.1 uncultured Oscillospiraceae bacterium
GGATGCAGACCTCCCCACCCTGTCCCTGCCGCGGTTGGGATAACGGAGAAGGCCGGGGGCTTGCGCCTCCGGCCTTCTTTCATAAACCCGTATGCTTTTGTATGAGCCAGAATAAGAGCGGGATCCCGACGACCACCAAAAGGACGCCGGCGATAACAGCAAAGCCGGCCAGAATACCGTGTGACACAAAGAACGCCGCTGCAGCGACAAGCCAAAAGAGAGGGACGGCCAGCCAATAGGCGGCCTTCAAAATCTTTTTCCAGAGCGGGACCTTCGGACGGTACCAGAACCCGTGCTGACGGGCGGAGGATCTGCGGATTTCATCTTCGCTGCGCCTGTAATCCTCATATTCACCAGCCATGAAACCTTCACCTCCTCCCTATTCCCAGCAATCGAGGCAGGGCGTATAGCCCCGAAATTCTGCCAATTCCACGTTGTAGATCAAATACGAGCGGCCGGAAACATGGAAGCAGCCCCAGCGGTGGTACTTCTCCCCGCCCAAGGTGATAAGGACCGCGTTGTCCCGATAAAATGTGAGTTCATCCAGGTCCGCCTGTTCGCCGTCAATATACCCATCGTCATACCCGGCAGATACACCTGCAGCATACCCGTCGTCGTACCCCTCCTCCTGTCCGACGATATAGGCAATATCCCACACCTTTTGCCCTTCTGCCTCGCGCCACACAAAACCACCAGCGACGAATGAGCAGACCAGGAGGCAGGCGAAACAAGCCACGCGGAAAGACCGCGACCGGAGAAAAGAACGGACCTTCTCGACCGTAAAAGGCCGGCGCTCCTGTGCCGGAGCCGGCGGATCTGCGGCGGCCTCCGGGCGCTGCTGCCGGCGGCGGTCAACGAGACGGCAGAAGGCGGGGGCCGGCAGGAAGATCAAGAGAACAGCCAGCAGCGCAACCGGAACGCCGCCCAGGCCAACACCGGCGAGATTGAGAGCGGCCACGGCCGCGGAGTAGACCAGGATGCAGCCGAACCAGATTAAAACCTTCATGCTTGACACCTACCCTTTTCTTGTTTTTTATGGGATATTACCATGAGTGTACCCGCAATTTATGCTATTGTCAAATAAATTACGCGGTATTCCCATAAAATCGCAGGGGAGGGAGCGCATGAAGGCAAACGACTTTGAGGGGCGGCGGAACATATCGGGAGAACGGGTGCGGATGCGGAGATTGCGCCTCCGTCTATCGCAGGCGGCCCTGGCGGCAAAGGTCCAGACCGAGGGTGTGCTGCTGGAGCAGGACGCCCTCAGCCGGATCGAGAGCGGGACCAGGATGGTACAGGACTACGAACTATGGGCCTTGGCGGAAGTGCTGGGCGTCACGTCGGACTGGCTGCTGACCGGAGAGGACGACGGGAAATAAAAAAATTATCCCACAGGCTTATAGCCTGTGGGATTTGTATTATCTGCCTGGAATGGGTATTGACAAAATCTGCGTTTTTATGGTTTATTAACATAAACTTTGTGAGGGAGGACCAGGACATGGGAGAGAGACGCTTTAGCCATCTTCGGTGGAAGGACAGACTGAAAATCGAGAAAATGCTGAAAGAAAAGCGGTCCGTGCGGGAGATTGCCGACGCGCTGCATGTGCATAACTCCACCGTCTACCGGGAGATCCGGCGGGGCATGACGCAGCAGCGGACAACGGAGCTGGTGGATGTGGAGGTGTACTGCCCGGAAACCGCCCAGCGGAAGTACCGGGAGGGGCTGCAGGCGAAAGGGCCGGATCTGAAAATCGGGGCAGACCGCGGCCTGGCCGAGTACATCGAGGACAAGATCATCAATGACCACTACTCGCCGGCGGCCGCCCTGGCCAAAATCAAGGAGGAGGGGCGGATCTTTTCGGTGGAGATCTCCGAGTGGACGCTGTAATCATACATCACAAAGGGGGTGTTCCGCCGGCTTACCAACAAGGACCTACCCATGCGGGGGAAGAAAAAGCACCCCTACCGGAAGGTCCGGGAGGCACGGCTGCCGCGGGGTGAGAGCATAGAAACCAGGCCGGCGGCCGTCAATGAGCGAGCGGACGCCGGCCACTGGGAGATGGACACGGTGGTATCTGCGAACAAATCCAAAAAGCGGCTGCTGGTCCTCACGGAGCGAAAGACCAACTATGAGATCATCGAGTTAATGCCGGACGGGACAACCAGCAGCGTCGTTGCCGCGCTGAACCGGCTGGAGCGGCGGTTCGGGGCGCGCCGGTTCCGGGAGATCTTCCGCAGCGTGACCGTGGACAACGGCAGCGAATTTGCGGATTGCGCCGGCATGGAGGCGTCCTGCGAGCGGGCAAGGGCGAGGACGCATATCTACTACTGCCACCCGTACTCCGCCTACGAGAGAGGCAGCAACGAGGTGGGGAACCGCATGATCCGGCGGCACCTGCCAAAAGGGACCGACTTCTCAAAACTGACGCGCCAGGCGGTAAAAGAAATCGAGGCCTGGATGAACGACTACCCACGGGAAAGACTGGGGTGGACAACGGCAAAGCGGGCCTTCATGGCGGCCATGGAGGGCGCCGTCCAGCCGGTCTAAAAAATATTTTGGCTTTTTCTGCATTTATCTCTTGACTTTTGCAAAATTTCTAATTTTACAGGCTTTTTAACTCAGGATCCCACTGAGATCCATGGGCTTGCCGTCGCTCCACAGCCGCTCCAGAGAATAAAATTCCCGGGCCTCATCGTTGAACACGTGGATCACCACGCAGCCGTAGTCCAGCAACACCCAGATGCCGCCGCGATGGCCCTCCCGATGGAGGGGCTTCTCACCGCCCTCCTTCTCCAGGGCCTCCTCTACCGCGTCACACAGGGCGTTAATCTGGGTATTACTGCCACCGGTACAAATGACAAAGTAATCTGCCAGACTGGTCAACTCCGTGACCTCCATGACCTTGATGTCCGTTCCCTTCTTGCTATCCAGGGCTTTTACTGCCGCAATGGCCATTTCTTTTGGCGTCATATATGGTCTACACTCCTTCTTGATGGTCTCTACTGTTCCTACCAGTCCTTACAGCCATCCCGGCGGCTCCTCATTCGTTCCCTCATTCTGGTCAGTGGTACCGGGATCTGTGGTATCAGGATCGGTGACACCAGGATCCGAGCTGCCCGAGTCAGTGGTATCACCGCCGCTGTGTCCCGAATCAGAGGAATTGGTGTCCTCCGTATCGGTGTCCGTCTCCTCTGAGCCGCCCAGCCAGGGAGGATAGAACTCCTCCTGGTCACCGGTCCCTGAAGGATCGGTAGCACCAGGGTCAGAGGGATCAGGGAATATAGGCTGGGGATCCAGCGCTGTGCCGTTTTCATCAGTATACACGATATTTCCGCTGTCGTCCAGAATATAATAGTTGCCGAAAGCATCAATTTCCGGCTTCACCGGCGGCTTTCCATAGACAATATTGCCATTGTCGTCGTAGTAGGCCTCCCCCCGCTGTACCGCCATAAGGGCGTTGTGCTGGGTATCCCGGACGCTGCCGGTGGAGGAGGCGATGTCCCCGTTGGAGAGGATGCTCATGGCATCCAGCATGCCGGTGGTGACCTTCTGCTCATAGGGGTTGAAGCGCTCGTTCACCAACTCCACCACCTGATTAGGGTAAATCGTCACATAGGACTGCTCGTTCCCGGTGGAACGGCTCCAGGCGCTGGCATAGTAGTTGGCAGGCAGAGTACAGGTATACACATCGTCCATGCTCAGCGCTTTCGTACCATTCAGCCCCAGAGCCTGGGCGGCAAACCACACCACAGAGCCAAACTCCAGATCCGTCTGCACATTATCCATGGCAAGGTCGATATAGGCCTTGATCTTACCCCAGTGCTCCAGGCTTAGGCACTCCTTGATGAGGGCCTTCATGAAGTTCTGCTGTACCTCCACTCGCTTGATGTCGCCCTCGGCGTAGCGGCGGAAGCGCACCAGCTCCATGGCCTTCTCTCCGTCCAGGACCTGGAGGCCTTCCTCCAGGTGGATGTGGAGATCCTGCCAGTCATCGTCATAGTTCATATCCTGAGGGACATAGAACTCCACGCCGCCCACCAGGTCCACCAGCTCCACGAACATCTCCAGGTCCACCTTCACGTAGAAGTCCGGCGTAAACCCGATAAGGGTCTTGACCTGCTTTTTCAGGGCACCGATGCCGTCATTGTACCGGGAATAGACGGAGTTGATCTTCTTGATATCCCAGGAGGCGTTGATCATGGTATCCCGGGGGATGGACATGATGTTCACATTCTGGTTCACCGTGTCATAGGTGGCCACCATAATGGTGTCGGTGTTGCCGTCTCCCTTATCGGTACCTACCAGGAGGAAGGTATAGACCCCCTCCTTCCGGTCCCCGGACACAGTGGGCATATCGCCGTCGTAGCCGTCGTCGGGGTAGAGCTCGTCATCGGTAGGGGCGGTATCCTCCGGCCCCTCCTCCCCGATGTCAGGCCGCTGTTGCTCCTGCTGCCCGGCGTCAGGAGCCACCGGAAGATCCGGGGGCTTCACCCAGCTCTTGATAAAAATTCCCACAGCCACCACCAACAGCACAAGCACCGTCAGCACGCCCGCCAGGATCTTGCCCTTTCGGGTCAGCCAAAAGGCCCCGAACCGCCCCAGAGCCGCCTTCAGGCGCTCTTTGCCGCCGCCGGACGGCTCTTCCTCGGTAAAGGGATCCCCCACTGTATTTGTAAAGTCCTCAGCGGCAAGAGGCTCCACTTCCCGCACATTCTCAGGCTCCTCCTGCAGAAAGGGATCCTGCTGGAAAGGATCCTCTTCCCTGCGGCCAAATCCCCGCTCCGGGCGGGGCGCTTCGCGCTTTCCTCTGTATCGGCTCATTCTCTCGCTGTCCTTTCAGGCAGTTATATCTGTATTCCTGCTTAGCCGTTCTGGCCGGAAAGCCAGTCTGGCGGCTCGCTGTCATCGCCGCTGTCCACCGGAATCTCCGGGACATTGGTAGTAGTTTCACCTTCTCCGGTGTTGGTATCCGTAGCTGTGTCGCTGCCGGAGTCGGTAGCTTCACCGCTGTCAGAACCTGTCACATCACCAGTATCGGGGACCTCACCGGTGCCGGGATCCGTCACCTCACCGGTAACAGGATCTGTGACCTCACCAGTTTCCGGATCTGTGGCTTCACCGGTACTGGGATCCGTTGTCTCACCGGTGGAGGGGTCCACCACCTCACCGGTAACGGGGTCAATCACTTCGCCGGTAACAGGATCTGTAGTTTCCCCGGCTGTCGGATCCGTAGCGGGATCCGTCGTCGTCTCCTCCGCGGGAGGTATGGTTGTTCCGGAGCTTCCGGAAGAGCTGCTGGAACTGCCGCCGGAACTGCTGGGTTTTGCCCATCTGGAATCCAGCAGAGTCCCGTTGGTGATGTACGCGGAGCCATCCTTGTTGCGCACCATGATCTGGAGATCCTCAGCGGTGATATCCCGATCATAGGGGTTGAACTGCTCGTTGACCACTTCAACGATCTCCTCCCCGTTGGGCAGCACATAGCTCCCGCCGTGGAAGCTCACCGGCGTATTGGGCATGGTGCAGGACTGGATGGTGTCCGCATCCATCCCCATGGCCTGGGTAGCAAACCAGATCATATTCTGCAGAGGCAGGTCCGTCTCCACATGCTCCATGAAGATCTGGACAAACTCCTTCACCTTGCCCACGTTCTCCAGCTTCAGCGCCTGCTTGGCGCAGGCCTTCAAAACTGCCTGCTGGGTCTTGGTCCGGCCCAGGTCGCCGTCGGCATAGCCGGGCATGACGCCATCTGCGCGCACATTGTCATGGCGGTAGCGGATGACTCCCATGGCCTCCTCACCGTTGAGGACCTGGACGCCCTTCTCCAGATGGATATGAAGATTCTGATAGGGGTCGTCATAGTTCATATTCCGAGGTACGTCGAACTCAACGCCTCCCAGAGCCTCCACCAGTTCGCCTACCGCCTCCCACTCAATGATCACGTAGAAGTCCGGCATCACACCGGTAAGGTAAGCCACCTGCTGCTTCAGATTCTCCAGGCCGCCGCCGCTGGACTCCTTGGCGCTGTAAACCGAATTGATTTTCTTGATGGACCAGGGAACATTGACGGCAGTATCCCGGGGAATACTCATCATATTCACCTGCTGATTGGGCACATCATAGGACACCAGAATAATCGTATCGGTGCTGCCGCTGGAGGTATCCTTCCCCAACAGCAGGAAGGTGTAGTACCCGTCCTTCCGTCCGCCGGCAGTCGTGGGCTCGTCGCCATTCTCCGTTTCGGTGACAGGGACACTGCCGCCGGGGTGCAGATTATGGCTGACATCCGGGGGGGCCACAAGGGCCTTCCAAAGTACGGTTACCGCCAGCGCAATCAGGGCTACACAGCCCAGGATAATCAGCGCAGTCTTTTTGCCCCCCGGTCTTTTCTTCCTGCGGACAGCGGCGCGGGGTTCTCTCTCTTCGGCTGTCCTGCTCTGGATATGCTTTCCTGCCATGATTCTCTTTCCTTTCCGGTCAATCCGGAGATCTCTGTTTTCTATTGGTATGCTTTATCCCAGCCAGCTGGGCGGCACACTGTCATCCGTAGTGCCAGGATCCGTGGTCGTCCCGGTGCCAGGATCTGTCGTCCCCCCTGTACCAGGATCCACAGTTTCGCCGGTGCTGGGATCCGTGGTCGTTCCATTACCCGGATCTGTGGACTCACCTGTACCGGAATCCACAGTCTCACCAGTGCCGGGGTCCGTGGTCGTCCCGGTACCCGGGTCGGTGGTCTCACCGGTGCCGGGGTCCGTGGTCGTCCCGGTACCCGGGTCGGTGGTCTCACCGGTGCCGGGATCCGTAGTCGTTCCGGTACCAGGATCGGTGGTTGTACCGGTACCGGGATCGGTGGTCGTCTCCGTACCAGTATCTGTCGTCCCGCTGCCGCTGGTACCGGAACTTCCGGAACCGGAGCTGCCGGAACTACTCGAGCTGGAACTACTGGAACTGCCAGAACTACTGGAAGACTTCACCGGTGCCTTGGCAGCGGCGCTATCCGCCAAAGTTCCGTTGGTAACACCAAGGGAACCATCCTTGTTCTTATACATGATCTGCAGATCGTCCGCAGTGATATCCTCTGTATAGGGGTTGAAATACTGGTTCACCATCTCCACCGTCTCATCTGGATAGACGAAAACGTAGGACTGATTGTTTTTGTAAGTTCGGCTCCAGGCGTAACTATTATAGTCACCGGGGATAGTCATGACATGCAGATTCTCCGTATCCAATCCCATAGCCTGCTGGGCAAACCACAGGATATTGGTCAGAGGCAAGTCGGTCTCCACATTCTCCGCGAAGATCTTGGCAAAGGCGCTGACCTTGGTCCAGTTGCCCAGTTTCAGGCACTGCTCCGCCAGAGCCATCAAAAAGGCCTGCTGGACCTCCACACGGGTAGTATCGCCGTAGTTGGTGCCGTCGCTGTTCTGCCGCCAGCGGACCACCTCCATGGCGTCCTCTCCATCCAGCAGGCGGTAGCCCTTCTCCTGGTGGATGTGAAGATCCTGATAGGGGTCGTCATAGTTCATGTCGAAAGGCACGTCAAAGTACACGCCTCCCAGAGCCTCTACGATCTCACCTACGGCCTCCCACTGGACAATCACATAGAAGTCCGGCATCACTCCGGTGAGGTAGCTGACCTGCTTTTTCAGGTTCTCTATGCCGCCGCCCTTGGCTTCGCTGGCGCTGTAGACCGAGTTGATCTTCTTGATGTCCCAGGACACATTGACCATAGTATCCCGGGGAATGGACATAAGGCTGGCCGTTTGGTTGGCTACATCATAGGAGGCCAGCATAATGGTGTCGGTACTGCCGCTGGAGGTGTCTTCTCCTACCAGCAAGAATGTAAAGTAATCTTCCTTGCGGCCATTTGCTGTTTCAGGCTCATCCTCGGCATCAGGCAGAGTTTCCTCCTGATCTTTGTCCTGATCCTGGTCTGTTACCGTGGGTTTGGTCTTTTCACTGACATCCGGTGCCTTGACGAAGATCATCCACCATGCGCTTACCGCCAAAGCCAGGACCACCACGCAGCTGAGAGCAATGACCGCCCCCCGCTTCCAGCCAGTCAGCCGCCTTCTCTTCTGCTGGGCGCCGTCAGCTGCAAACGGGTCACCACCCTTGTGCCACTTCTCCCGCTCCGCCTCACGCTTTCCTCTCTGTCTGCTCATGACATGATTCCTTTCAAATAATCCCTCGCGCGCACACTGTCGGGATGCACCACCATCCCCTTTTTCCGCAGATCATCCACTGCCATAGTGAAACCCAGCAGCATGGCCCGATCCAGATCCTCGTAGGCCAGCCGTCTCAGCTCCGTAAGGTCGCAAAAATCCCGGGTAGGCTCAATGTAGTCCGCCAGATAGATAATCTTTTCCAGCAAGGTCATATCTGCCTTGCCTGTGGTGTGCCACCGGATAGCGGACACCGCCGCCGGACTCAGACCAAAGACATGCTCCGCCACCGCCGCACCGGTAATGGCGTGAAACAGCTTTGTCTCCAGCTTCTCCGGCTTCTCAATGTCTATATGATATTGACGGCAGAGGGCCAGCTGTTGTTCCCTGCTCTCTTTTTTTGTGCAGTCGTGGAGCAAGGCCGCTCGTCGGGCCTCTTCCTCGTCGGCGCCCCAACGCTGAGCCAACTTGGCCGCCGTCTCCTCTGTCCCCAGTACATGGGGGACTCGGCTATAGGTCAACATGCTCAGCGCCGCACACCGCAGATCCTCTAAAGAAAGCTGCCTGAGATCTTGCTTCACGCCATAGAGGCCCTCCCGAAGGATGTAACCATAAACTCTCCGGTCCAGATAGGCAAGGCCCTCTCCCCTCTGAAGCAACTGCCGTAACTGGGTGGAGGAAATCTCCACTAAATGAGGCAGCACCATAGTCACCACCCGGGCAGAGAAGGTTTCCGCCAGATAGTCCCGCTGAGGGGCCAGCACTTCCTGAGTATCTGCCTGGGTGCGGCCAAAGGCACAGAGCGTGCAGCGCTTGGCAATTCGCTCCGGATGTTTCCAATGCTGGAACGTGAGAAACATGTCCGTCCCCATCAGGAGGTACAGCTGGTCCTTGGGGAAGCGCTTGTGGGCCGCCTCCACCGTCTCCCAGGTGTAGCTCTTTCCTTTCCGATTCAGCTCCCAGTCCGCAGCCTCCACCACTCCGGGCAATCCCAGAGCTTCGGCAGCCAAGCGCACCATCTCCAGTCTGTGCAGATGGCCCGCCTCATCCTCCGCCAGCGCCTTGTGGGGCGGCGTCCCTGCCGGGACCAGATAGAGCTTGTCCAGCTTCAGATACTCCGCGGCAAATTTGGCCGCTGCCATATGACCCAGATGGATGGGATTAAAGGTCCCGCCATAGATGCCGATCTTCACAGAATTTCCTCTTTTCCGCGTCTGAATCAAAGCTCCTGCCAGATTAGTCTACATCTGTAAACCGATCTTATCATGGCAAAAGCATTATGTCAATTAGCCTTTGCTTTATTCCCCGCTTTATCTTTGATAAGCTCGATCTTCCGCTTGCTCTTATCGTAGTGTTGGCGGTAGAGGACAAACTTGGTGCCGATGACCTGGACCTGCTCGCTGCGGGTCAGTCGAGACAGCTCTTCGCAGGCCTCACGGGCCGTGAGCATGGAGTTCTCCAGCACTTTGCACTTGATAATCTCCCGGGCCTCCAGGGCATCGTTGGCCTGTTTGGCCAAATTTTCTGTGATACCGTCTTTGCCAATAATGACAATGGTGTCGATACTGTTGGCAATGCCTCGCAGTTGAGCGCGCTGCTTGCTTGTCAGTTCCATATTGTATGGTTCCTTTCCTGTATTACGTGGCTTATAGCTCCCACTGGAACTTTCCTCACCCGGGAAATTTTATTTCCCGGGACAAAAGTTTCTTTTGGCTCTTTTCTTTTCAAAGAAAAGAGCATCAATATTCGTTTACTTCTTCTCGGCCAGGTACGCCCGGAGCTTCTGGTCAAAGACCTCCAGCGCCTTACCGCGGTGGGACACCGCCGCCTTCTCCTCCGGGGTCAGCTGGGCATAGGTCTTGCGCAGCTGGGGGAGGAAAAATACCGGGTCGTAACCGAAGCCGCCATCCCCCTGCGGGGCAAAGGCGATGGTGCCGGGGCAGATGCCCTCCGCCTCAATGGTATCCCCATTGGGGAAGATACATGCAATGGCGCTGGTGAAATGGGCAGCGCGGTTGGTGGCTCCCCGGAGATTATTCAGCAGCAACTGATAACGGCCCACATCGTCCAGCTCCGGGCCGCCGTAGCGGGCAGAGTAGATACCCGGTGCGCCATTCAGGGCATCCACGCACACACCGGAGTCATCGGCGATGGCGGGCAGGCCGCTGGCCTCCATGACAGCCTTGGCCTTCAGCATGGCGTTCTCTGCAAAGGAGGAGCCGGTCTCCTCCACCTCCACATGGAGCCCCAGATCTCCCTGGAGCACCACCTCCACCCCGTGGGCAGACAAAATGCTCTGCATCTCCACCAGCTTGTGGCGGTTCTGAGAAGCGAGAATGAATTTCATGTTACGCCTTACCTCCCAATATCTCTTTCTGCTTGGCGATCAGCGTCTCAATGCCTCCGGCGCACAGGCGCACCAGCTCCTGCTGCTCCTCGATGGTAAAGCTGCGGCCCTCACCAGTGCCCTGAAGCTCGATGAGGCGTCCCTCCTCATCCATGACGCAGTTGAGGTCCACCATAGCGTGGCTGTCCTCTTCATAGCACAGGTCCAGCATGGGCACATCCCCCACGATACCCGCCGACACCGCCGCCACACAGCGGCGGATGGGATTCTGGGTGATCCAGCCCTCCTCCACCATCTTCCGGCAGGCCAGGGCCAGGGCAATAAAGCCGCCGGTGACGGAGGCGGTACGGGTGCCGCCGTCTCCCTGGATCACGTCGCAGTCGATGGTGATGGTGTGGTCACCCAGAGCGGCCATATCCACCGCCGCCCGAAGGCTGCGGCCAATCAGCCGCTGGATCTCCGCTGAGCGAGGGCTCAGCTTCAGCTTGCTCACGTCCCGGCGGCTGCGCTCCCGGTTGGCCCGGGGCAGCATGGAGTACTCTGCCGTCACCCAGCCGGTGCCCTCCGGCACGTGCCGGGGCGCGCCCTGCTCTACACTGGCGCAGCAGAGCACCTTGGT
>CALXGE010000072.1 GCA_944387775.1 uncultured Oscillospiraceae bacterium
CCGGTGGGGGTCATGCCCATAACACGGCCGCGGCGCTTGTTCAGGTCGCCGATGATATCGCCCATGTAGCTGTCGGGGATAGTGACCTTCAGCTCGCCAATGGGCTCCAGCAGGACCGGGGACGCCTCGGGCAGAGCGGCCTTGTAAGCCAGCTGAGCAGCAGTCTTGAAGGCGATTTCGGAGGAGTCCACAGGGTGATAGGAGCCATCCACCAGGGTGGCCTTCAGGAACACCACGGGGTAACCGGCCAGAACACCATGCTGGCAGGCCTCACGCAGGCCCTTCTCAACGGCGGGGAAGAAGTTCTTGGGGACGCTGCCGCCGAAGACCTCCTCAGCGAAGATCATATCCTCGCTCTCCTCCTGGGGCTCGAAAACGATATGGACATCACCGAACTGGCCGCTGCCGCCGGTCTGCTTCTTATGACGACCCTGCTTGCGGACCTTCTTGCGGATCTTCTCACGGTAGGCGACTCTGGGCGTATCCAGCTCAGCCTCTACGCCGAAGCGACTCTTGAGCTTGCTGACCAGTACGTCGATCTGGATATCGCCGGCGCCGGAGACCACCATCTGATGGGTCTCGGCGTTGTTGACCACGCTGAAGGTGGGATCCTCTTCGTTGAGGCGGATGAGGCCGGTGCCCACCTTCTCGTCCTGACCGCGGGTCTTGGGGGCAATGGCGCGGGAGTAGCAGGGCTCGGCAAACTTGACCGCTGCCAGCTTCACTACGTTCTTGGGATCGCACAGGGTGTCGCCGGTCTTCAGGCGGTCCATCTTGGCGATGGCGCCGATGTCACCGCAGGCGATCTCCTTGACTTCCTCGGTCTTCTTGCCGCGGATAGTATACAGACGGCCCAGCTTTTCTGCCTTGCCGGTGCCGGTGTTGTAGAGGGTCATATCGCTGGTGATCTTGCCGGAAACCACCTTCACCAGGGAGTACTTGCCGTACTGGTCGGAGATGGTCTTGAACACGATGGCTGCGGTGGGGCCGTTGGGATCGCGGGCAACCTCGATCTCCTTCTCGCCGGACTCGTCGGTGGCGATCTCAGCGGGCATCTCAGAGGGGGCGGGGACCAGATCAACGATGGTCTGCAGCAGCATCTCGGTGCCAAGGCCCGTAAAGGCGGAGCCGCAGAGGACAGGGGCGATGGTGCCGTCCCGCATGCCCACCTTCAGACCGTTGTGGATCTCCTCCTTGGTGAAGGGCTCACCGGAGAAGTACTTCTCCATGTTCTCCTCGGTGGTCTCGGCCACAGCCTCCATCAGCTGATCGTACAGCTCGTCCACCACGTGGAGCTTGCTCTCGGGGATGGGGATCTCCACCCGCTTGCCCTTCTTGTCGTCGGGCATCTTGTAGGCCTTCTTGTTCAGCACATCGATGATGCCGATGGTGCGCTTGTGGTCGTCCCAGATGGGGGCCACCACAGGGGCGATAGACTTGCTGAGGTTCTCACGCAACGCTTCCAGGGTGGTGGAGAAGTTGGCGTTCTCCTCGTCCTCCTTGGAGATGTAAATGATGCAGGGCTTCTTCTGGGACTGGAGGTACTTCCAGCCGCGCTCAGCGCCCACGGAAAGACCGTCCTTGGAGGCGCACACCAGCACGCCCACCTCAGCGGCCCGGAGACCGGACTGCATCTCGCCGGCGAAGTCAAAGTTGCCGGGAGCGTCCAGCACGTTGATCTTCACGCCCTGGTAGTTGATGGGGGCCATGGCCAGGGAGATAGAGATCTGGCGCTTGGTCTCCTCGCTATCATAATCGCAAACGGTGTTGCCGTCCGCGGTCTTGCCCAGACGGTCAATGGCACCGGTGATATACAGCATGCTCTCCACCAGAGAGGTCTTACCACTGCCGCCGTGACCCAGCAGGCAGATGTTGCGAATGTCCATATGTGTTAGTCTCCTTCCGTTTATCTTTTCCCGAAAATCGGGAACCGCTTAACAATCCGATTATATAGTATTTCCTGTTTTAGCACAACTGAAATTTTATTTTGACACGGATTTTTGATAGATCTTACAAAAGAATGTGTTTCTTTTTTCACATAGTCACAATGGACAGGGTCTCATCAGCTCTTATCCACGCCCCACAGCAGCGGCAGCATGGGCACCACCCACAAAAGGAGGTATGTCAGCAGCAGCATGGGGGTCAAAACGGTGTAACTGCCGGTAAAAGTGAGATAAAAGCCCACCAAAACGCCAAAAATACTGCATAGGATAGAAAGGAAGTTACCGATGCGGACCACATGGCACAGCCTGCGGCTGCCCGCTACCATGTCTACAAAGGGGAACAGCCCCTCCCGGTATAAAATCCCATTGGGGCCGCCGGCCTCCCGGTCCGGATCCGACATAGCCAGCCGCTCGCTGAGCTCCAGGAAAGCTGCGCCGCCGTCGGTACCAAAGCGGGTCTTGAGGAGCTTGGGGGTGATATTCCCGTCCCGGACAGCCAGGGCCAGATGGAGCCCGTTCCGGGACAGGGCTCTGAGAGCTGCCTCCACAGGCTCCGAGGTATTGTATTTCACAGAGAACACCGCCGTCAGCTCTCCATCCACCGCGAGACACACCGTGGTGCGGGAGGGCATGGTGGCAGGCAGGCGCACCGCCTTATGGCGCATGAAGGCGGGGGTGCCCACCAGGACCGTCTCCCCGTGGATCATGCCGCTGAGGCCGTTATCGTCGTGGATGTGGAAGTGCTCCAGGGGCTGCAGGGCGATCCGCTCTCCCTTGCAGATATCCCCGAAGATCCGGCCCAGACATCCACCAGCACGGACCGCCAGGGTGGCGGCATAGGAAAGAGCGTGGTTGCGCTCCTCGCCGTAGAGCTTGAGGCCGTTGAGGGCCACGGTGCCGTGGGGAAACAGGTCGCCGTCGGTGACCACGATTCGGTTGGCGGAGGCCAGCATGGCCGCGCCGTACTGTCCCGCCACTGCTGCCCCGCCCCGGGCCAGGCGGACTGCCAGGCGTCCAAAGGGGACAAAATAGACTAAGGGACACACAAGGGCGCTGGAGGCGCACAGGATCACCGACCAGCACCAGAGGAAATCCTGGCCCCGACCCTGACCGATGGAGGCCAGCACCGCGAAGACCAGGGAAGCCGCCGAAAGTACCGGCAGCAGCAGGCGCTGCCACTGGGCAGCGGTATCTTCCATGTTGGTACGGGTATAGAAGCTGGCAATACTGCCCCGTCCCTTGGCGATGCCCTCCGGGCAGCAGTCTACCACGTGGGCGGGAGTACCCATAGCGCCGATGCGGAAGGTCTCCCACATGCCCCGGTGGTAGTCGGTCATTCCCCATAGAGCTACCACGGTCATCAGCGCCGCCAGCCCGCCCAGGGGAGACACATCAGAACGCTCCGGCAGGAGCAGGAGCGTCATCTCATCCAGCAGCGTCACCAGGTCACTGAGGGCCGCTGCGGCACAAAAGGTAAAGCTATGCTCCCGCAGCCCCTCCAGCGCACCCCGGAATACCGGCCAGGCCAGAAGACATACCGCTGCCTGGGGGATCAGCACACAGATGGCGGCGTTGCCAGTACTCTCGCTGAAAAAGGGCACCTTTACCCCCGCCTGTCCCAGCAGCCATGGGAGCCAGAGCAGGATCAGCACCGGCACGGACAGCAGAAGGCTGCGGCGGCACTCGTAGTAGCGCCGCTTGTGCTGCGCAGCAGCGGAGTTCAAAGTGGGTTCCTGCTCGACTTCCGGCAGAGGATGGCGGAAGGAAGGCTCCCGGCGTTTAAGCTGCTTGGGAGCGTTTTTGCGCCGCTTTTTCTCCAGCCGTTGGCGGAACTTCTCCTGGCGGCGCTCCTGCTCCTCCTTTACTGCGTCCACAGTGCTGGCCACCACATCCTCCATGGTGAGGGTGGGGCCGGAATCCTCTTCCGGTGCTTCCTGGGGGGAGGTGGTCTCTGAGGGCTCATCTGCCTCCCGGACCGCCTCTGTTTCCTCTGAAGTCTCACTATCCTCGCTCTCCAGTCCGAAGAGCTTCTCCGGAAGAATATCGTCCAGATCCGCATCGGGCTGCAGATCGGGGATCGGCGCCTCCTCCTGAGGCTCCTCCGGCAGAGGCTCGTCCGCTTTCAAAGCCTCCGGCGGGGTGGGAAAGCGCAGAATCTTGGAAAACTTTCGACGCCCCTGCCGTTCCGGGCGTGAGGCATCCTCACTTGGCTGGGAGGGCTCGTTTTCCACCGGCTGAGGAGGTGTGCTCTCCTCCGGGGCCGGTGTCTTATCAGAAGCTTCCGTTTCCTCCGCCTGAACAGAGACTGTGTCCTCTGCTGGAGGAGACACCGGAGTCTCTCCGCCGGCAGAAGCGCCGCTGCCGTATTCCGCCAGAATCGATTCCAGACTGATGTCCTCGTCCTCCGGGGGTTCCACCCCCAGCAGCAGGCGCTGGGTATCCATCAGGGGATCGTACTGGTTGGGTTCTCGTTTCTCTGTCATAATGGTCCCTCGCTGTCCATATATCAGACCAGTCGCTGCCGCAGAGCCTCATAGAGAAGAATGGCGGCGGCGGCGGAAGCGTTGAGGGAGGAGATGCGTCCCTTCATGGGGATACTCACCAGGAAGTCACAGTTCTCCCGGACCAGGCGAGTCATGCCGTCCCCCTCGCTGCCGATGACAATGGCAGCGGCATTTTTGAAATCCGCTCCGTAGAGGGATACCGTTCCCTCGGCGGCGGCACCGAAGACCCAGATGCCCTGTTTTTTCAGATCCTTCAGAAGGGCGGGAATATTGGGTACCCGGGCTACCGGCATATAGCTCACTGCGCCGGCGCTGGACTTGGCCACCACGGCGGTAAGGCCGGCACTGCGGCGCTTGGGAATGACCACTCCGTGGGCCCCGGCACACTCGGCAGTGCGGATAATAGCCCCCAGATTGTGGGGATCGGAGATCTCATCGCAGACCACCAGCAGGGGCTTCTCCCCCCGTGCCTCGGCAATACTCAGAATATCCTCCACCGTGGCGTAGGCTCTTACGGCGGCCACGGCAATAATACCCTGGTGGCTGTGGGTAAGACTCATGGCGTCCAGCTTCCGCCGGTCCGCATCCACCACCACAGCGCCTGCCTTCTTGGCGTCGGCGGCGATGCGGCTGAGGGTCCGGTCTGTCTCTCCCTTGGCTAGATAGACCTTGTCGATGGCCGTTCCGGAACGGAGGGCCTCTGTTACGGCGTTGCGCCCTTCAATGATGCCGTCGGTCTCTACCTCCGGCCGCTGTATGTAGTCTCTCATGGCATGGCTCCTTTGCGGTGTTTGCCGGCCGTTTTGCCGGTACTGAAAAAGAAAGCTTTTGGATTTTCCTCTTGATAGGCGAAAGGCACAGCGCCTGCCGCCGGAGGGAGGTCCAGATCTCATATCAGGGCTAGTATAGCACAGCAGACGCGGCATAATAAAGGGGGATTCACAGAAATTTCACAGAAAATCCACATGGAGTCCTTGTGACAGAGCGGATTTTGTGATACCATGCACGATAGACGAGCAGCGGATTCCCCTAATGGAACTGCTTCGATAAAAGGAGAACGTAATGAACGACAATCAAAACAGGAATAATAATAAAAACAAAAAGAATCTCAACGGCCTGCTGATCCTCCTGGGCTGGGCGGTGGTGCTGACAGTGGTGTTCAATTACCTGTCCGCCTACAGCAGGGAGGCCACCAACGCCGCTGAGACCCACGAGATCTCCTACAGCGAGTTCAAGGAACTGGTGACGGAGGGCCATGTGAAGGAGGTCCTCATCACTGACGGTATGCTGGAAATTACCCCCGTGGATGGCTACGTCTATACCGATGAGGACGGCAAGACCTACGGCAGTGACGTGACCCTTTTCACCATGCAGATCGGTGTTTATGACTCGGATCTGGGACAGTTCCTGACGGATTACGGCGTGGAGTATCGCAGCCCCTACGTGCCGGAGATGTCCCCCATCCTGGAGTTCATGCTCACCTATATTCTGCCCACGATTCTGATGGTGGGACTGTTCGTGCTGTTTATGAACCTGATGGCCCGCCGGGGCGGCGGCATCGGGGGCATTGGCAGTGTAGGCAAGTCCAACGCCAAGGTCTATATGGAGAAGACCACCGGTGTCACCTTTGCCGATGTGGCCGGCCAGGATGAGGCCAAGGAGTCCCTGGTGGAGATCATCGACTTCCTCCACAATCCCGGGAAGTATACCGCCATTGGTGCAAAGCTCCCCCGGGGTGCCCTGCTGGTGGGCTCTCCCGGTACCGGTAAGACCCTGCTGGCCAAGGCTGTAGCCGGTGAGGCAGGAGTCCCCTTCTTCTCCATTTCCGGCTCTGGCTTCGTGGAGATGTTCGTAGGCGTGGGCGCCAGCCGCGTCCGTGATCTGTTCCAGGAGGCCGCCAAGGTAGCCCCCTGCATTATCTTCATCGACGAGATTGATGCCATCGGCAAGACCCGTGATACCCGCTTCGGCGGCAATGACGAGCGGGAGCAGACCCTCAACCAGCTGCTGGCGGAGATGGACGGCTTCGATCCCTCCAAGGGCATCATCGTCCTGGCCGCCACCAACCGGCCCGAGGTGCTGGACAAGGCCCTGCTGCGGCCCGGCCGGTTTGACCGGCGGATTACCGTGGACCGGCCCAATCTGGCAGGGCGGCTCGCCACCCTTCAGGTCCACACCCGAAAGATCCGTCTGGCGGAGGACGTGGACCTCAACAAAATCGCCCAGGCCACTGCCGGCTGCGTAGGCGCAGACCTCGCCAATACAGTCAACGAGGCGGCTCTGCGGGCTGTACGCCAGGGTCGTCTTGCGGTGAATCAGGAGGATCTGCTGGCCTCCTTTGAGATGGTCATTGCCGGTGCGGAGAAAAAGGGTACGGTTATTACTGAGCAGGAAAAGAAGATCATCGCCTACCACGAGGTGGGCCATGCTTTGGCCGCTGCCAAGCAGAAGAACGCCCAGCCGGTGACCAAGATCACCATTGTCCCCCATACCGAGGGCACCCTGGGCTATACCCTCCACCTGCCGGAGGAGGAGAAGTTCCTTATGAGCAAGGAGGACATCCTTACGGAGATCCGCACCCTGCTGGCAGGCCGCTGCGCTGAGGAGCTGGTGTTCGATACACAAACCTCCGGCGCTGCCAACGATATCGAGCGGGCCACGGATCTGGCGAGGAACCTGGTAGCCCGCTTCGGCATGAGTGAAAAGTTCGGTATGATGGCCCTGGGTACCGTGCAGAGCCAGTATCTGGACGGCGGGTATAGCATGAACTGCGCCCAGGAGACCTTTGCCGCCGCCGACCGTGAAGTGGCCGCTCTGCTCCAGCGCTGCCATGACGAGGCTTTGGAGCTGCTGCGGCGGAACCGCGAAATGCTGGATGCTGTGGCGTCCTACCTGATCAAGAAGGAGACCATTACCGGCGCCCAGATGATGGCCATTCTGGAGGGGCGGGACCCTGACCAGGAGGATTACTACGGCGTACCTGCCCAGCGGGACAGCTCCATCGAGGCTCCTGCCAAGCACATCAGTATGACCAGCGAACCCATTGCGATGCCTACCGCCTCTGCTGATCTGCCTGAGAGCAGTGAAGAAGCGGCGCCCGTTTCTCCGGAAGCGGACGGCGACGGAGATAAACAGTGATTCCTTCCGGTGGAAGGCAGGTATGGCGCTTTCTGCCGGGACAATATATGCAGGAGGAGAAAAATCATGGAATATGTAACTCTGGGAAAAACCGGAATGAAAATTTCCCGTCTGGGTTTTGGCGGAATCCCCATCCAGCGTATCGATGCTGAGGCTGCTGGAAAGCTGCTGGAGGCGGTTCGGGCCGCAGGGATCAATTACATCGATACGGCCCGGGGCTATACCGTCAGCGAGGAACTCATCGGCCAGGCCATTGAGGGTCACCGGGATGAGTTTATTCTGGCCACCAAGACCATGGCAAGAGACCGGGAGGCCATGGCGAAGGACATCAATACCAGCCTGAAGAATCTGCGCACCGATTACATCGATCTCTATCAGGTACACAACCCCAACCTGCAGCAGCTGGAGCAGGTCTGCGCCCCTGGTGGTGCTCTGGAGGCTCTGATGGAGGCCAAGGAGCAGGGCAAGATCCGCCACCTGGGCCTTACCGCCCACTCCCTGGAGGTGTTTGAGAAAGCTTTGGATCTCCCCTGGGTGGAGACCATCATGTTCCCCTACAACCTGGTGGAGACCCAGGGCGAGGCGCTGATGGCCAAGGCTGCTGAGAAGAACATCGCAGTCATCGCCATGAAGCCCCTGGCCGGCGGCGCCATCGAGGATGGCCGCCTGGCGATGCGTTTCATCCGGCAGAATCCCAACGTTACCGTGCTGATCCCTGGTATGTACTGCCCCGATGAGGTCAAGCAGAACATGGAGGCGGTGTCTGATACCTCTCCCCTGTCCGATGAGGAGAAGGCACGCATCGAGGAGGTCCGCCAGCAGCTGGGTACCAATTTCTGCCGTCGCTGTAACTATTGCGCACCCTGCACCGTGGGCATCGGCATCCCCAACGTCTTTCTGTTCCAGGGATACCTCCGCCGCTACGGCCTGGGCGACTGGGCCCGGGACCGCTACAATGCCATGGCGGTAAAAGCCAGTGCCTGCGTGGAGTGCGGGGCCTGTGAGGAGCGCTGCCCCTATCACCTGCCCATCCGTGAGATGCTGAAGGCCGCCGCCAAGGATTTCGGCGCGTAACGGAGAAAAAAGTTTGTTTTCCCCCTTGCGCCGCCGGAAGAATCGTGCTACAATGCCCCTAGTTTTACAAAGGAGATCCCTTTTATGACTTCTGTTTGCCTGAACGCTGCATACTTCTACTTTTACTTTATCTACACAAGTAGATAAGGTTAGTTTTGCTGCGGCGAACAGGTGGAGGGAAATTTCCATTATTCATCCATTGAAGGTCTTACAGCGAAACCGCTGTAAGACCTTTTTTATTGAAAAAACTCCAGGCTTTGTGCCGGAAAAGGGGAAACGAATATGATCGTCGTACTGAAGAAAAACGCGGAAAAGCAGCAGGTGGAGGTGTTCAGCGCCTGGCTCCACAGCATGGGCCTGGAGACCCACATGTCCGTGGGCGAGAACCACACCATCGTGGGCCTGGTGGGCGACACCTCCCGGGTGGACATCGAGAGCATCATGGCCCTGGACATCGTGGAGACCGTCCGCCGGATCCAGGAGCCCTATAAGAACGCCAACCGGAAGTTCCACGAGGCGGACACGGTCATCACCCTCTCCACCGGTGCCAAGATCGGCGGCGGCCACTTCCTGGTGATGGCGGGCCCCTGCTCCGTGGAGAATGAGGAGCAGATCATCTCCGTGGCCCAGAGCGTGAAGGCCGCCGGGGCCCAGGTCCTCCGGGGCGGGGCCTTCAAGCCCCGGACCTCCCCCTACGCCTTCCAGGGACTCCACGAGGAGGGCATCCGCCTGCTCCTGAAGGCCCGGGAGGCCACGGGCCTGCCCATCGTCACGGAGATCATGGACGCCCAGCACCTGCCCCTCTTCGCGGATATCGACATCATCCAGGTGGGGGCCCGGAACATGCAGAACTTCGAGCTGCTCAAGCAGCTGGGGAAGCTTCGCAAGCCCATCCTCCTCAAGCGGGGCATGGCCAACACCCTTCAGGAACTCCTCATGAGCGCGGAGTATATCATGGCCGGCGGCAACGAGCAGGTGATCCTCTGCGAGCGGGGCATCCGCACCTTCGAAACCGCCACCCGCAACACCATGGACCTCTCCGTCATCCCGGTGCTCCACCATCTCAGCCACCTGCCGGTGGTGGTAGATCCCAGCCACGCAACCGGCAGCTACCAGCTGGTGCCGCCTATGGCCCTGGCCGCCACCGCCGCCGGCGCCGACGGCCTCATTATCGAGGTCCACAACGACCCGGAGCACGCCCTGTGCGACGGGCCCCAGAGCCTGCGACCGGAGAAGTTCGCCGACATGATGAATAAGGTTCGGGCCATCCGGCCATACGCCGATCGCTCCTTCACCACCGGTCAGCTGGCCCTGGAGTGAGGAGGCAGCCATGATCGAGACAGTTGGCGTGGTGGGTCTGGGACTCATCGGCGGCAGCATTGCCAAGGCCATCCGGGCCTATACCGGCTGCACATTGTACGGCTATGACGCCGACGGCGCGGTGCTCAGCCGGGCTATGGAGGAAGGGACGCTCAACGGTGTTCTCACCCCCGATGGGCTGAAGGCCTGCGACCTGGTGGTGGTGGCCCTGTACCCCGAGGCCACCGTGGACTATGTGACGAGAAACCAGGATCAGTTCCGCAAGGGCGGGCTGGTGATGGACACCGGCGGTGTCAAGTCCGTGGTCTGTGTGCCTCTGGAGACGGTGGCCCAGGAGAACGGCTTCCATTTTATCGGCGGCCACCCCATGGCGGGCATCGAACGTTCCGGCTACGCGAATGCCTTCCCGGAGCTGTTCCAGGGGGCATCCCTGATCCTCACCCCTTACGACCACACGCCGGAGAGCTGTGTGGCCGAGATCTGGTCCCTGCTGCGGCAGCTGGGCTTCGGCCACCTGCAGATCGCCACCCCCGCCCAGCACGACCACATCATCGCCTACACCTCCCAGCTGGCCCATGTGGTGTCCTGCGCCTACGTGGGCAGCCCATCGGCCCCCAATTTTCAGGGCTTTTCCGCCGGCAGCTTCCAGGATATGACCCGGGTGGCCCGGCTCAACGAGGATATGTGGACAGAGCTGTTTCTGGAGAACCGGGAGGCTCTGGTCCGTGAGATTGACACCCTGGTGGAGGAGCTGGCGGCATTCGCCTACACCATCCGCCGGGGAGACCGGGACAACCTGCGAGCCATGCTGCACCGGGCCCGGACCATCAAGGAAACCATCGATCAGAACAGATGATCAGATTGAGAAAACGGAGGTGATCCAATGGAAACAGTCATGGTACATGCGTCCACCGCCTACCCGGTGTACATCGGCGGCGGCCTTCTGGACCGATGTGGCCATCTCATTGCTGCCCACACCGCCGCCCGCCGCTATGCGGTAATCACCGACGACACCGTCTGCCCCATCTACGCCCCCCGGTTGTGCCGCAGCCTGGAGGCGGATGGCCTCGAGGCAGTCCTATACGTCGTTCCCGCCGGGGAGCAGCAGAAGACGCTCGCCACCTATGGCCAGATCCTGGGCTTTCTGGCA
>CALXGE010000073.1 GCA_944387775.1 uncultured Oscillospiraceae bacterium
GTCATGATTTCTTCTTAAAGCTTTAGTACTATACAATCAGCAAAGGGGTAACACCCGATGCGATTTCTCCCTCCTAAAACACACACAACACACACCAGAAAATCCCGCCTTTGGCGGGGTTTTCTGGTTTTTACAGCAAAAAATACCGGACAGATCCATGGACCAAAAGTGAATAGACGGCACCATGTTCCATAAAGTATGAAAAAAAGCCCGGATAGACCGGAATTTCTCCCTTGACAGGGTAAAAAAAAGATGATAGAGTGTTTCACGATATCAAAAGGCAGCGAACAGGAACAGTAGCGGCCAGGCGGAGCCAAGAGAAGGGACGGATGGTGCGAGTCCCCGCTTACGCCGGCGGTGAAGGCGCCTGGGAGCCGCGGGGCGGAAATGCCTCGCCGTCAGCCCTCGTTACGGGCGAGAGTGCGTTTTCCCTCCGGGAAAGCGAATTCAGGTGGGACCGCGGATGATCGTCATTCGCCCTGAAGCCGGAAAACGGCTTCGGGGCGTTTTTATTTTTGCCCGAGAGCAGTTTTCCACCGTATCCCGACATTTTGTGGAAAAGGAGATCAGAAAACATGAAGAACACTGAGAAGACCATGGAGAAAATCGTTGCTCTGTGCAAAGGCCGTGGCTTTATTTTCGCCGGCAGCGAGATCTACGGCGGCCTTGCCAACACCTGGGACTACGGTCCCCTGGGCGTGGAGCTGAAGAACAATGTGAAGAAGGCCTGGTGGAAGAAGTTTGTCCAGGAGAACCCCTACAACGTGGGTCTGGACGCCGCCATTCTGATGAACCCCCAGGTGTGGGTGGCCTCTGGCCATGTGGGCGGCTTCTCTGATCCTCTGATGGACTGCAAGGAGTGCAAGGAGCGCTTCCGGGCCGACAAGATCATTGAGGACTGGGCCCAGGCAAACAACTTTGACCTTCCCAAGCCGGTGGACGCCTTCTCCCAGGAGGAGATGAAGGCCTTCATCGATGAGCACCAGATCCCCTGCCCCTCCTGCGGCAAGCACAACTTCACCGATATCCGGAAGTTCAACCTGATGTTCAAGACCTTCCAGGGCGTCACCGAGGATGCCAAGAATACCGTGTACCTGCGGCCTGAGACCGCCCAGGGCATCTTCGTCAACTTCCAGAACGTCCAGCGGACCACCCGCCGGAAGCTGCCCTTCGGCGTCTGCCAGGTGGGCAAGAGCTTCCGCAACGAGATCACCCCCGGCAACTTCACCTTCCGCACCCGTGAGTTCGAGCAGATGGAGCTGGAGTTTTTCTGCAAGCCCGGCACGGAGCTGGAGTGGTTTGCCTACTGGAAGGACTTCTGCCACAAGTGGCTGCTGAACCTGGGGATGAAGGACGAGAACCTGCGCCTTCGTGACCACGACCCCGAGGAGCTGAGCCACTACTCCAACGCCACCACCGACTTTGAGTTCGTGTTCCCCTTCGGCTGGGGCGAGCTGTGGGGCGTAGCCAGCCGGACGGACTTTGACCTGAAGGCCCATCAGACCACCTCCGGCAAGGATCAGACCTACTTCGACCAGGAGAGCAATGAGCGCTTCATTCCCTATGTCATCGAGCCCTCCCTGGGTGCCGACCGTGTGACGCTGGCCTTCCTGGTGGATGCCTACGACGAGGAAGTGGTGGACGAGGCCAAGAACGACGTGCGCACCGTGCTGCGGCTGCATCCCGCTCTGGCTCCCTTCAAGGTGGCGGTGCTGCCCCTGAGCAAGAAGCTGGGCGACAAGGCCCGGGAGATCCAGGCGGAGCTGAGCAAGGAGTGGATGGTGGACTACGACGACGCCGGCTCCATCGGTAAGCGCTATCGCCGTCAGGACGAGGTGGGTACCCCCTACTGCGTCACCGTGGACTTCGACACCGTGGGGGATGAGAACACCCCGGCGGACAACGCCGTCACCATCCGTGACCGCGACACCATGGAGCAGGTCCGGGTGCCTATCTCTGAGCTGAAAAACTGGCTGCGGGAGAAGCTGGCCTATTGATGCACCCTGGGCCAGTCCTGCTCCATGGATCGCCGCCTGCGGCGTCCAAGCATGTCGGCGGAGCCGACATCTTGCCGCAGGGCGGATTCATTCCGCCCGAGGAAGTGAAATTCTGCCTTGGGGCCCCGCAAAAGCGGGCTTTTGCGGGAGCGCAGGTGAGAGTGCCTATCTCTGAGCTGAAGAACTGGCTGCGGGAGAAGCTGGCCTATTAAGGGACCAAAACCGGACAAATCGGGCGAAATGTTAAAGGAAAGTTAACTCTTTGCTATTGCCCTGATGAAAAAAAACGTCTATAATACGAGGGAGCGGACTTTGAGCCGCTCCCTCTTTTTATTTTTTCGGAATGGGACGAGGTGATTTTTTGAAGCAATGGCTGGACAAGATCTTTTTCCTGCAGTGTGAGCCGGATATGGCGTGGCCCATGGGGAAGAAGATCGGATACTTTCTGTGGCGATTTCTGGTGCTGCTGGCCGCGGGGATCAGCCTGGGAGCGCTGGCGCTGATCTTCGCTTACGGCAACTACTCCTGGGGCGTGTTCCTGGGCTATTTCGACAATCTGTTTCTGGTGACCATGAACGTACTGCCGGCGGTGCTGTTGCTGTTTCTGCTGTACGGCATCACAGGGCGGGCGTGGCTTGCCTTCCTGCTGGACGGCGCGGTGGTGCTGGGCCTCAGCATCGGCAACTACTTCAAGCTGATCTTCCGGGACGACCCGGTGTACTTTGAGGATATGCTGATCCTCCGGGAAGCAGGGGCCATGGCCGGCTCCGACCACTACGCCCTCTTTATCGACAAGCGGATCGTGGTGGCCCTGGTGTGCTGGGTGCTGGGTACCCTGCTGCTGGCCCTGCTGGTCCGGGGCAGGGCCCGGGGCTGGAAGCGGCGCGTGAGCATCCTGCTGGCCTCCCTGGCGGTGTCCGGCGTGTTGGCGCCGGTGTACATGGACGAGGATATCTACACCGGTGTGGAAAACTATGAGTACCTTAACCAGTGGTCCGCCACCCAGAACTACATCTCTCACGGTTTTCTCTACCCATTTATCCACAGTATTACGGAGATGGTGGAAACTCCGCCCAAAGGCTACTCGGAAGATACGGCGGAGGAGCTGCTGGCTGCCTATACCGATGCGGATATCCCTGAGGACCGGAAGGTAAATGTCATCGCCCTCATGCGGGAGGCCTATGTGGACTTCTCCCGGTATGATATCGAGGGCCTGGACACCAGCGGCTACGCCTTCTACCACCAGCTGGAGGAGGAGAGCTACCACGGGGACCTGGTGACCAACATCTTTGCCGGCGGCACTGTGGACAGCGAGCGGTGCTTCCTCACCGGGGACTACAAGGTCCGCAACTACCGCAGCAATACCAACTCCTATGTCTGGTATCTCCGCCAGCAGGGCTACACCGTGGAGGGCAGCCATCCCTACTACCAGTGGTTCTACAACCGCCAGAACCTCAACGGCTATCTGGGCTTTGAGCGCTACCGCTTCCTGGAGGGGGACTATGAGAATCTGACCAGCGCCTATCTGCCGGAGGACAGCATTCTCCTGCCGGAGATCTACAGCGACTTCCAGGCCAACAAGGATACCGGCAAGCCCTACTTCTCCTTCAGCGTCAACGTCCAGAGCCACGGGCCCTATACCACCACCGAGAGCTACAGCACCGTGGACTACCTCACCGGGGACTACACCGAGGAGTGCAAAAACGCCATGGACAACTACATGGCGTCCATCATGAATAGTGACGTGGAGCTGGAGAAGCTCATCAACCAGCTCCGAACAGAGGAGGAGCCGGTGGTGTTCATCCTCTTCAGCGACCACCTGCCCTGGATGGGGGACAGCAACCTATTCTACGATGAGATGGGCGTGGATATCTCCGGGGACACGGAGGAGAGCTTCCTGCGCCACTACACCACCGAGTACCTGATCTGGGCCAACGACGCGGCCAAGGAGGTACTGGGCTGCGACTTTGTGGGGGAGGGTCCCACCATCTCCCCCTGCTACCTGATGAACGTGGCCTTCGGGCTCATGGGCTGGGATGGTCCCGCCTTCATGCAGGCCATGGATGATCTTCAGGAGGTGTTCCCGGTGGTGACCATCCACAACTGCTATATCGTGGACGGGGTCTTCACCGACGCCATCCCGGCGGAGCGCCAGGACCTGTTCAATGAGTTCCTGTACCTCCAATACTATTGGACCAACGAGTTTATCTTTCACTTGGAAGAATGACGATAGAGAAGCCCTCCGGCCTTTGGCCGGAGGGCTTCTTTCTTTTTATTGTGCATCACTGAGGAATGTCGGGGGTATCCCGGGAGCCTTCACAGGGCTCCGCTTGAGGCTGCGCCGCAAACTCCCAGCAGCGGAACACCATGGCGGTGCGGTAGAGGTAGACCAGCTTGAATACCAGTACCGCCACCAGAAGCACCATGGCGGTGAGGGAGACCATCAGGGCGAAAGCAGGGGAGAGGAGCAGCAGCAGCACCGAGCCGATCATGGCCAGGTAGCAGGTGATGTACCACTTCCACAGGATGCTCCACTTTTGGGATAGGGCAGGATCCACCTCTTCCAGCAGCTGGCTGTGGCCCTTGTACTCAAGGTACTCAGCCAACAAAAGCAGAAGGCCGCTGGCCACGCTGATCATGGGGATCAGAGAGGCGAGAAAGCCGTCGGTAGGGGTGGGGAGGAAGGAAAAGGCGGCGTTGACAGCGCCACAAAGCAGACAGCAGATACCGGCCAGCCGGTAGCAGGCCAAAACAGAGGACAGCTTCAGCAGCACCAGACCGCAGCCCAGGAGATAGACCACCTGCAGGATCTGGCCCAGCAGGTAGGGAAGGGACTGGGAGGAGAAGAGGCTGCTCATCAGCAGGGAGGCCATGGCCTGGGGCACCGCCAGCCAGAACAAAACCCACAGCCACTGGCCCAGAAAGGGAGCCTTATCTGTCCAGCGCTCAGGGTGCAGAGGGACGGTATCAAAATTTTCTGCCATAGGATAGCCCTCCTTATCGTCACTTATGTGCTGAGTATACCACAGGTTGCCGCCGGTGTCCATACGGACGCCGGGCTATCCCGCCAGCCGGGCCAGGATGGGAGCGGCAATCACGGTGAGCAGGCCGGTGACCACAATGGCCAGACTGCTGGCAGCGCCCTGGATCTCCCCAATCTCCACCGCACGGGAAGTGCCGGCGGCGTGGGCGCTGGTGCCGATGGCCAGACCCTGGGCCAGGGGATCGGTAATCTTCAGAAGCTTCAGAAAGGCGGGGGCAATCACCGCGCCGAAGATGCCGGTGAGCATGATGGTAGCCATGGTGATGGCGCCGTAGCCTCCCAGCTCCTCACTGAGGCTTTTGCCGATGGCGGTGGTGATGGACTTGGGGAGAAGGGTGATGAACTCCGAGGCCTCCATCCGGAACAATACCAGCATCAGCACGCACCCCGCCATATGGGCCGCTACCCCCGCCCCGCAGCCGGCAATGACGGCAACGGCATTTTTCTTCAGCAGGGTGTACTGGCGGTAGAGAGGGATAGCAAGACAGATGGTGGCGGGGGTCAGCAGGACATCCAGGTACTGGGCCCCCTGGTAGTAGACCTCATAGTCGATGTCCCCCAGCAGCAGCACCAGAGCACAGACCACGGTGGCAAAGAGCAGGGGGTTGATCCGCTCCTTACCGGAGCGCTGGTTGACGGTCCGGGCCAGGAAAAAGGTGGCCAGGGAGAGAACCAGGCCGAACCAGCCGGACTGGGCAAAGAAAGCGCTGAACCACTCATTCATGGGCGCGGTCCCCCTTTCTCCGGCGAATGACCCACTGGGCGGCAAGGCCGGTGACGGCCATCACCAGGAGGGTACCCAGAAGGCCCATGATGAGGACCGGCAGCAGCATGGCCTGGACGGTGTCCAGGGCGGTAATGAAGCTGACGGAGGCGGGCACCAGGAGGAGGGGCATCAGCTCCAGCAGCAGGTTTCCCACATCCTGGACCTGCTCCAGGGCCAGAAGGCCGGATTTCAGCAGGAAAAACAGCATAGCCAGTCCGTAGATACTGACGGGGATAGGCAGGGGCAGAAGATATTTGACGATCTCCGCGGCAAAGGTAATGGCTGCAATGATCAGCGCTTGCCGGAGGTATTTCATGGCAGATCCCTCTCTGTAGGATAAGTATGGGCTCAGCGGTTCTGGAAGAAGGCCCGGATGGCCTCGGCGGAGGCCTGGAGACTGCCCTGGGCGAAGTGGGGCTTTCCGCCGCCCCGTCCGTTGAGGGCGGTGTTGAGATCCTTTACCAGGGAACGCAGGTCGCCGCCGATCTGGCCCACGGCGTACTTATAGCCCTGGCTGTCGCTGCCGGCGAAGACCGCGCAGCGGCCGCCGCAGGTGTCCATAACAGCGGCACAGAGCCTGCGGACGGACTCGGAGGCCATATCGCCCTCAATAAGCAGCACGTCGCCCTTTCCGGCAAAGTGCTCCGCCTTCCGGGCAAAGTCCCCCTCCTCCAGGGCAGCTACCCGGCCGCGGAGGGAATAGAGCTCCTTCTGCAGCCGTTCCACGGCGGAAGCGGTCTCCAGAGGCTTGGCGGAGAGAAGCTGGGAGACGTGGGTGTTCTGGTCCAACACCTCCGTGCAGTAGCGCAGGGCCCGGCCGCCGGCGGCCATCTCGATGCGCGCGCCCTCCCGGAACTTCTGGCAGGAGAGAAGCTTGATCATCCCCACCTGACCGCTGGAGCGGACGTGGGTACCGCAGCAGGCGCAGCAGTCCGCTCCCGGAAAGGTGTCGATGCGGACAGCGCCGGTGAGGGCCTTTTTGCTGCGGTAGGGCAGGGCGGCCAGGACCTCCGGCTCAGGCCAGGATACCTCGATGGGGTGGTCCTCCCAGATGTAGCGGTTGGCCAGGGTCTCGATCTCACGGAGCTCCTCCATGGTGAGCTGGGTATTGAAGTCGATGGTCACCAGGTCGTGGCCAATGTGGAAGCCCACGTTGTCGCAGTCGTGGCGGCCGCAGAGAATGCCGCTGACGATGTGCTCGCCGCTGTGCTGCTGCATGAGGTCGAAGCGGCGGGCGAAGTCAATGACACCAGCCACCGTGTCCCCTACAGGGAGGGCCTTGTCGCAGTAGTGGATGACCTCACCCTCCTTTTCCCGGACGTCGGTGACGGCGGCGCCCCCCAGGGTGCCGTGGTCGGCGTTCTGGCCGCCGCCCTCAGGGTAGAAGGCGGTGCGGTCCAGCGTGACGGCAAAGCCCTCCTTGTCGGGGGTGCAGGAGAGGACCCGGGCGGTGAACTCCACCAGGAAAGGGTCCTCGTAGAATAGCTTTTCTGCCATGGTGTGACTCCTTATAGTAGTATTTAGTGTTTTTATTACGGAAAGTTGTGACTTTTGGGGCGACGGCACCTGGCTAATTCCGAAAGGGCCAGCAGTGGCCCTCAGCCTCTCGGGGCTCCCCGCCCCCGTACCCCGGTTTTTTCGGGGCCTTCCCGGCCCCGTGCCCCGGGTGACTTTTGTACGCACAAAAGTCACCAAAAGGCGCCAGCCCCCTTCGGGCTGGACCCCCGCTTTTTACCCAATCGGTGCCCATAAGATTTGATGCCCAGTTGCCACCGAAATTCCGCAGGCCGCTGGCCCCTCGTAATCGGTGCAGTGGTCATCCCACTTCGCCTGACGGCCCTCGGGCTGATAGGCACTTTTTGTTGTGCAAGACATCAGATGAATCTGTCACTTTCACAGGGCGTCAGCCGAAGCCGGATAAGAAACCCGACAGAGATCAGATGCTTAAAGACGCCAATTCAGAGGCAACGCAGCATCAAATTTGCTACAGACCGATTGGATAAACGGGGGTCCGGGGTGTCCCCGGCGGCGTTTTGGTCACTTTTTCGCCGAGGAAAAAGTGACCCGGGTCCGGGCCGGGGAGGCCCGGGAGCCAAGTCCAGAAGCGGCTGGCTTCGGATGCACCGGGGTTCGGGGGCAGAGCCCCCGCTGCGTTCCCGCCCGCCCGGTGACGGGCGCATCAACCCTGCGGAGGCCCTGTTACCCCAGCAGTCCCAGGTCGTACTTCCACCCCAGGACCCGGCTCACCGCCTGGTCAATAAGGCTCTCGTCGATGGTCCCGTCCTCCACAGCGGCAATGACCTGGGGGATCTGTGTCGTAAAGTCGGTGGTGACGATCATGTCATTGCCCGCCAGCACCGCCAGCACCGCCACGGACCCGTCCTCCGCGTAGGCCTCCACCGCGTCCATGGCCAGGTCATCGGTGAGAACTACGCCGGTGAAACCCAACTCCTCCCGGAGGACCTGATGGACCTCCGGAGACAGGGAGGCGGGAAGGGTGTCATCCATGCAGGTGACCACGTTGTGGCTCACCAGCACGCAGTCCGCCCATGCGTCGATGCCCGCCTGGAAGGGGAGAAAATCCTCGTTGACAAAGGTCTCCCAGGGCCGCTCATCAATGGCCACGCCGGTGTGGGTATCGGTGTTGCTGCCATAGCCGGGGAAATGCTTGAGAACAGAGCCGATGCCCACCGTGTCCATCTCCGTCACCGCCTGGGCAATATAGTCTGCTGTAGCGGCGGCGTCCTGGCCAAAGGAGCGGTCGTAGATAAAGTCGCTGCTGTCGGTGGACACATCCGCCACCGGGGCGAAGTTGACGTTGATGCCGTAGGAGAGAAGACCCTGATTTACCTGGCGGGTGTCCTCCAGCACGGCCTCCATGCCTCCCTGGGCGTAGACCGCCTGGGGCGACTGACGCTTGGCAGAAAACAGATTGGGGTTCCGGGTGGCCCGGGCTACGGTGCCGCCCTCCTCATCCACGCCGATCAGGAGGGGAATCTCCGACGCAGCCTGGTAGGCGGCCACGTTGGCGGTAAAGGCCTCCGCCGTCAGCCAGTCTCCGGTGCTGGTCTGGAAGTCCCGGCCAAAGAGGAGGTAGCCCCCCAGGTGGTATTCGCTGACTTTTTCTGCCGCCTGGACATCCGGGCAGCGGACGAAAAACATCTGCCCCACCTTCTCCTCCAGTGTCATGCCGGAGAGGAGACTATCAATGGCCTCCTGCCGGGGGTCCGGCTCCGGTTCCTCCGGCTCTGCAGGCTCTTCCGGCTGGGTGGGCGGCTGCTCCTGGGGAGGGACGGTATTGGTCTCATTTTGTTCCTGGCCGGTGGTATTGCTGTTGTCGTTGGTTCCACCGCAGCCGGCGGCCAAAAGCAGCAAAAGCGCAAGGGCCAGAGCGATCCATTTTTTCCTCATAGTATCTCCTGGGAAAGCAATTTCCCGCGTTGGCAAAGACCGGTCTGTCCGGTGCCTTTGCCGTTCTGCGAATCAGATAAACGTATTGGTAAGGGTGCCGATGCCCTCGATGGTCACCTCCACCCGGTCTCCCGGCTGCAGCCAACGCTTCTGGTCCGCCGGATAGCCCTGCATGACGCCGCTGGGTGTGCCGGTGAAGATCAGATCCCCGGGCAGGAGGGTAAAGTGGTGAGACAGGTCGGCAATAATATGGGCCACGTCAAAGATCATATCGGAAGTTCTGGCGTTCTGCCGGACTTCGCCGTTGACAATGGTGGTGAGGGACAGGTCCCTGGGGTCCAGTCCCAGGGCCACGCAGGGGCCTACCGGCGCAAAGCCGTCAAAGGTTTTGCCCATCAGCCACTGGCCAGCCCGGGCGTACTGGAGATCCCGGGTGGAGAGATCGTTGCCGCAGGTGTATCCAAATACATGGGAAAGGGCGTTTTCCACCGATACATTCCGGGCGGGCTTGCCAATAATGACCACCAGCTCCCCCTCGTAGTCGTACTCGTGGTAGTCCCGGGGCAGGAAGATGGCCTGGCCGCAGGCAGCCAGGGCGCTGCGGAACTTGTTGAACAGGGCGGGGGCCGGCGGCAGGTCAGCGCCGCACTCGGCGGCATGTTCCCGGTAGTTACGGCCAATGCACAGGAGCTTGTCCATGTCGGTGACTACTGGAGCCAGCACCGCTTCCTCCACAGTGGGCCCGTCGGCCAGTGTTTCCAGTAGACTTATGGCCGCCTCACCGCCCCGGATGGCCTCCAGCATGGTGGCGGGAGCGGATACACCCCGGCGGGCAGCTTCCACCGCCGGGTCCACAATACCCCGGTCCGTCCAGATGCCCAGAGCGGGGACGTTGTTCTTGCAGAATTGGGTCAGCTTCATGGGGGGATCTCCTTTTCTGTTTTTGCCGGTTCCCACCGGCGGGGATGGTGCCGCCTTCGCCAGGCGGCGGGGCATCTTATCAGAGGATGGGTCCTCTGAATGTCTCTTTTTCAGCCCTCCGGGCTGTTTAGGGGGATTCCGCGCCGTAAGCGCGGGTTACTTTGCCCTCGGCGGCAAAGTAACCAAAACGCCGCCGGCCCCCTTCGGGCCGGACCACCGCATTGTCCAATCGGACGCCTGCAAGGGAGATACCCGGTTGCCACTGAATTTCCGCGGGCCTGCTGGCCCCTCGTAATCGGTGCGGTGAAAATCTAACTACGCCTGACGGCCCTCGGGCTGAGAGGTGTTTCTTGTTTTGTAAACGGGAGCAGAAGCATTCCCAGCAGGCGCAGGTAGCTTGACATAGAAAATCAGATTCGCCTATCCCTTTAAGAGGGCGATAGCCGAAGCCGGACGCGCAACTCGGCGGAGATCAGATGTAAAAAGAATCTAATTCAGTGGCTGCTTGGCATCAAATCCGATACCGACCGATTGGACAAAGGAATCCAAAACCTTGGTTTTGGCGCTTTTTCGGTTCACTTTTGTGCGTACAAAAGTGAACCCGGGGTCCGGGGGCGGAGCCCCTATCAAAAAGTGCCAGGGTGGTGGAAAGAGGAGGGGGAGCCCCCCTCCTCTTTATATCCAGCGCCGGGAATTACTCGGCAGTTTCTTCTTCCTTCTTGGTTACCATAATGTTCAGCTCATCCAGCTGCTTCTGCTCCACGAAGGAGGGAGCGCCCATCATCAGATCCTGAGCGTTCTTGTTCATGGGGAAGGGGATGATCTCCCGGATGCTCTCCTCACCGGCCAGGAGCATCACCATGCGGTCGATGCCCGGGGCGATACCGGCGTGGGGAGGTGCACCATAGCAGAAGGCGTTGTACATGGCGGGGAACTTCTTCTTCACGTCCTCCTCGCCCAGACGCACCAGGTTGAAGGCCTT
>CALXGE010000074.1 GCA_944387775.1 uncultured Oscillospiraceae bacterium
TCATGCCCCGCTTGGCGTAGAGCATGGTGTCCACCAGGTTCCGCCGGGGATCGTCGAAGTGGATGATCTGGGGCAGGTAGGCACAGCGCACCGTGGGGCCGTACTTCACCCGGCCCTCGTCAGGCTGCTCCTCCCCCATCAAAATTTTCAGCATGGTGGATTTTCCCACGCCGTTGTCCCCCAGCAGGGCGATCCGCTCGCCGCCCTCCATCCGAAGGTCCACGTCGTGGAACAGCACCCGGTCCCCGAAGGACTTGCCCAGGGACTTGATCTCCATGACTTCGTCCCCCAGGAACTCCATTTCCCCGAAGCGGCTTGTCATGGTCCGAGCCTTGTCGGGCCGCTGGGTCTGCTGGATGCGGGCGATCCGCTTCTCAATGGAGAAGGCCCGCTTGTGGAGCAGCTCCGTGTTGTGCTCGTGCATCCGCTTGGCGGTCTCTGTCAGGCGCTGGATCTCCGCCTGCTCCTTCTCATAGCGGCGCATCCGCTCCAGGTACCGCTTCTCCTTCTCGATGGCGTAGAAGCTGTAGTTGCCGGAGTAGAACTCTGCCTTGCCGTCGGAGATCTCAATGACTCTCGTGATGGTCCGGTCCAGGAAGTAACGGTCGTGGCTGATGGTGACCACGGTGCCTTTGAAGCGGTGGACATACTCCTCCAGCCACTCCACGGCGTGGAGGTCCAGGTGGTTGGTGGGCTCATCCAGCAGCAGGATGTCCGTGTCCTCCAGAATGAGCCGCCCCAGGTTTACCCGGGTCTTTTCTCCTCCGGATAGACTGTCAAAGAGCTGGGCGCGCATCTCCGGGGGAATAGAGAGGCCGTTGGCTACCTTGTTGACAGCAGTCTCTGTATCATAGCCGCCGATACCTTCAAATTTAGCGGACAGCTCCCCGTACCGCTTCAGCGTCAGCTCGCTGCTGTCTCCCTCGGCCATGGCGGCAGCCAGCCGCTCCATCTCCTCCGCCAGTTTCTGATGGCGGGAGAAGGCGGTGTTCAGCACATCCTCCACAGTGAAGCCCACAGGGTACACCGGGATCTGGGAGATAAGACCCAGGCGGCGGCCCTTGGCGATGACCACATCCCCCTCGTCGTAGTCCAGCTCCCCGGTGAGGATTTTGAACAGGGTAGACTTTCCCGCGCCGTTGCGACCCAGAAGACCCACCCGCTCCCCGGTCTCCACCTGGAATGTGATGCCGTCCAATATGTTGTTTCCGATCTCAAAGGACTTGACTAGTCCGCTTACACTGATCTCTGTCATGGTTTCTCTCTCTGTACCCCCTAATGGGGGCGTTACTTAATCTTGAAAATCATAATCCCGCAGGAAGTCCGCCACCAGGTCGAACCGGCCGGAGAAATGGGATGCCTTCAGCAGCAGGGCAGCCCCCGGCGTATAGGCCGCCAGCAGGTCGTCATAGGCATCCTTCTTGTCGGCGTACCAGCGCACATCGGGGCAGCCGGCTTCCTTGGCGGCGGGGACCATGTACTCCTTACAGAAGGGGCCTACCGCCAGCAGCATGTCAATGCCCAGCTCTCCCAGGAGCTGTCCCATGGCCCGGTGGCCCGGCTCCGTGGCGGCGCCCAGCTCCTTCATGTCCCCCAGCATGGCAATGCGCTTGCCGCAGTCTGTCTTGGCCAGAATGCGGATGGCCGCCCCCATGGACTGGGGATTGGCG
Organism: uncultured Oscillospiraceae bacterium; assembly: GCA_944387775.1. Lineage (GTDB taxonomy): Bacteria > Bacillota > Clostridia > Oscillospirales > Oscillospiraceae > Pelethomonas. The sequence goes on from CALXGE010000074.1 coordinate 1,671, forward strand.
TTGTAGCTGTCATTGAGGAGAATGCGGCCGCCCTTCAGGCGCTCCACCCGCATCCGTTCTCCGGCGGGCTGGTAGGCGCTGACGCCCTGGCAGATCTCCTCCTTGCTGAGGCCCAGCCGCTCTCCGATGGCCGCCGCCATAGAGGCGGCGTAGATCATGTGGACGCCGGGTGCGGGGATGGCCAGGGGATAGGTCTCCTTTTCGGTGCGGACGGTGCAGCGCACGCCCTCCACGCCCAGGTCCTCTACATTCTCCACCCGGACATTGCAGTTCTCCCCCATTCCGCAGCGGAGAGTCTCAAAGGGCAGCGTCACGGTATTGAGCATCTCATCGTCGCCGTTGAGGATGGCCACGCCGCCGGGCCGCAGATTCTCAAAGATCTCGCACTTGGCCTGCAGGATGGCTTCCTTGCTGCCCAGGTACTCCATATGGGCCTCGCCAATGTTGCCGATGACAGCAAAGTCAGGCTGCACCATCTCCCCCATGTTCCGGATCTGGCCGAGGGCGTCCATGCCGGTCTCGATGACCGCCGCCTGGTGCTCAGGAGCCAGCTCCAGCATAATGAGGGGCGTTCCGATATCACCGTTGAAGTTGCCCTTGGTCTTGAGGACGTTCAGCTTCTGGGAGAGGACCGTAGCGATCATCTCCTTGATGGTGGTCTTGCCGGTGCTTCCGGTGACCTGCACCACCGGGAGGTTGAACTGTCCCCGGTACCATTGGGCCAGGTCCTTCATAGCCCGCTTGGTATCGGACACCTGGATATAGGTTTTATCCGGCCGGAAGGCTTCCGGCAGCCGGGCACAGAAGCAGCCGGCGGCGCCCGCCTCCAGAGCCTTGTCAATAAAGTCGTGGCCGTCAAACTTCTCCCCCACAATGGGCACAAACCACACGCCGGGGGTGATCTGGCGGCTGTCGGTAGACAGGGCAGTAATTGTCAGGTTCCCGTCTCCATATAAAGTACCGTTGGTTGCCTCTCTCATCTGGGCAGCGGTAACAGGCAGCATAGTTTTCTCCTTTCGCCGCAAAGCGGCTATCCGTGGGGTTTCAGCGGTCAGCCGACACGCTCCCCAGTTGTTCCTTTATCGGCCCGTCTGGCGGGCATCCAGGGACTGGTCCAAAATCTCCTGGCACAGCGCCTCAAAATCCAGTCCCGCAGCAGCGGCCTCCTTGGGCAGGAGGCTGGCCGGGGTCATCCCCGGCAGGGTATTGATCTCCAGACACCAGGGGCGCCCATCCTCATCCAGAATGAAGTCCGCCCGGGAGTAAGCGGTGAGGCCCAGCGCCCGGTGGAGCCGCAAGGTAGCCTTCCCCATGATCTCCTGCTGTTTCTCCGTCACCGGGGCGGGGCAGATCTCCTGGCTGCCGCCCTCCTGATACTTGGCGGCATAGTCAAAATAGGTGCCGCACTGGGGAATGATCTCCACCGGCGGCAGATAGCGGTCCCCCAGGACCCCCACAGCAATATCCCGGCCGAAGAGCTTCTTTTCCACGATCACATGGCCGCCGTAGCGCAGGGTATCCCGCAGCGCCTGAGCCAGTTCCTCTCTGGTGTCTGGCAACGCCACGCCCAAAGAAGATCCTCCATTGATGATCTTTACCGCGCAGGGCACCGGCAGCTCCTCCGCCAGCCGGGGGATGTCCTTCTCCTCATAAATGAGTTCCCGCCAGGGAGGCGTCAGGATCCCCATCCGCTCCATCACCTGCTTGGCCACCGCCTTGTTCATGGCCATGCCGGAGGGCAGATAGCCGGAACCGGTGTAGGGAATCCCCAGCAGGTCAAAGGCCGCCTGGACCCGGCCGTCCTCGCCGCACTCTCCGTGAAGACCCAGAAACACCACGTCCGCAGCGGTGCAGACCTCCAGCACGCCGGGACCGAAAAGCCGGGGTGACTGATCCGCCCGGCTGCGGCGCACTGCCTCCAGATCCGGCTCCTCCGTCTGGATGGACACCTCTCCGCACAGGCCATCCGGCGCCTCAAACACCTCTGCCTCCCGTCCACAGTAGTCCGGTATTCCCAGATACATATCTACCAGTACGGCACGGTGTCCTTTGTTCCGCAGAGCGCGGCAGATGCCGGTACCGGACACCAGAGAGACCTGGCGCTCCGGCGAAAGCCCGCCGGCCAATACTACAATATTCAAATAGGTAACGCTCCTTATTTCGGTCTTTGCCTAAGGCAATACAGAATATAGTATAGCATGGAGCACCGGAAAATACAACCATACCACCGGAAATCCTCCTCCTTTTCTCCCTGTCTCCCCTCCACGCGCCATTTTAGCACTCTCAGATGTCGAGTGCTAAAATTCACAGTTCGGACACAATTTCCGCTATATTTGTTCATAAGTCAGGGGCAAAATAAAGGCATAAAAAGAAAGAGAAAAGAGAGCGAGGCCAATGGAACACCAATAGACCATGACAAGGCCGTCTGATGGCGGCCACGGAAAGCCCGGCACGGGCCCCATGGGAGCAGCAGTTCCCCACCAAAACTGTTAATAAAAATTTTTCGTATATGGAGGTTACTACTATGTTTGAACTGATGCCTTTTGGTCGTAATGATTTGTATCGTCCCTTCCGTGATCTGGAAAACCTGGAGCGCAGCTTCTTCTCCGGCAAGGAGCTGGGTGGTTTCAAGACCGATATCAAGGATACCGGCGACGCCTATGTGCTGGAAGCCGATCTGCCCGGTGTGAAGAAGGAGGACATCCACATCGATATCGATGGCGACTACCTCTCTATCACTGCCCAGCGCAACAGTGAGAAGAGCGAGAAGGACAAGGAGGGCAACTACATCCGCTGCGAGCGGTCTTACGGCTCCTTCTCCCGGAGCTTCGATATCTCCGGTGTCAAGGCTGAGGATATCACCGCCGCCTATGACAACGGCGTGCTGACGCTGAACATGCCCAAGCGGGAAGCTACGGTGCCTACCGCCCGTCGTCTGGAAATCCAGTAACCGTCATTTTCCCGACATCCTCCCAAGCACAGCCAAGCCCGCGCCGGGTGCTTCCCGGCGCGGGCTTCTTTTTGATTTTAGCACTCCAAGTAAAAGAGTGCTAATGTTTACAGTTTAGACATATTCTGTTCACAATTTCCCTGCATGATAGGGCCAGTAAATAATATAGGGCCGCCCCAGTCTTTCCTGGAGGGCCTGCAACAGGAGGCATATCAACACACTATGGAAAAGAAAGAATTTCAGGCGGAATCCAAGCGGCTGCTGGATCTGATGATCAACTCCATCTATACCCACAAGGAGATCTTCCTCCGTGAAATTATCTCCAACGCCAGCGACGCCATCGACAAGCTGTGCTACCAGTCCCTCACCGACGAGAAGGTGGGTATGAAGCGGGAGGACTTCCGCATCCACATCCAGGCTGATCCGGAAAACCGCATTCTCACCGTCAGCGACAACGGCATCGGCATGGACGAAGAGGACCTGGAGAAGAACCTGGGCGTCATCGCTTCCAGCGGCACCTACCAGTTCCGCCAGGAGGTGGACAAGGACGCCGAGGATGTGGGCGTCATCGGGCAGTTCGGTGTTGGCTTCTACTCCGCCTTCATGGTGGCGGACCGCATTACCGTCGTCACCCGGAAATACGGCGCGGACCACGCCTGCCGCTGGGAGAGCGAGGGAGCCGACGGCTACACCATCACCCCCTGTGACCGTGAGAGTGTGGGCACCGACATCATCATGCACATCAAGCCGGACACCGAGGAGGAGAAGTACAGCGAATACCTGGAGGAATACACCCTCCGCAATCTGGTGAAGAAGTACTCCGACTACATCCGCTGGCCCATCCGTATGGAGGTCACCAAGTCCCGGAAGAAGGAGGGCTGCCCGGAGGACAAGCCCGAGTACGAGGACTACAAGGAGGAGGAGACCCTCAACAGCATGGTGCCTCTGTGGCAGCGCCGCAAGAGCGACGTAACCCAGGAGGAGTACGACAAGTTCTATCAGGAGAAGTTTGGTGACTTCACCAAACCCCAGTCCGTTATCACCGTGTCCGCTGAGGGTCAGGTGTCCTACAAGGCCCTCCTCTACATCCCCGGCCGTCCCCCCTTCGACTACTACACCAGCGACTATGAGCGGGGGCTCCAGCTCTACTCCGCCGGGGTGATGATCATGGACAAGTGCCCGGATCTGATCGGCGAGCACTTCGGCTTCGTTAAGGGCGTGGTGGACTCCCCGGATCTGAGCCTCAATATCTCCCGGGAACTGCTCCAGCACGACCGCCAGCTTAAGCTCATGGCCAACAACATTGAGAAGAAGGTCAAGGGCGAGCTGGAGCGGATGCTGAAAGAGGACCGGGAGGGCTATGAGAAGTTCTTCAAGAACTTCGGCCGTCAGCTGAAGGTGGGCTGCCTTAACAACTACGGTGCCAAGCGGGAGCTGCTCCAGGATCTGCTGCTGTTCTACTCCTCCACGGAGAAGAAGATGGTCACCCTCCAGGAGTATGTGGACCGGATGCCGGAGAGCCAGAAGTACATCTACTACGCCGCCGGCGAGAACGTGGCCATGATGGACAACCTGCCCCAGACGGAGCTGCTGCGGGAGCGGAACTGGGAGATCCTCTACCTCACCGAACAGCCGGATCAGCTGCTTATGGAGATTCTCCGGGAGTACAAGGGCAAGGAGCTGCGCTCCGCCGTGGACGGCGACCTGGGGCTGGAGGACCTGCCCGAGGAAAACAAGGAGAAGGAGGAAGAGGCCAAGGATACCTTCGCCTTCATCAAGGAGGCCCTGGGAGACGACGTGGACGAGGTTCGCGCCTCCCGGAAGCTGAAAACCCACCCGGTATGCCTCACCTGCGGCGAGGGCGTCAGCTTCGAGATGGAGCGCTACTTTGCCGCTGCCCAGCCGGAGATGGGGCTCAAGGCCAAGCGCATCCTGGAGCTGAACGTGGAGCATCCGGCCTTTGCCGCCCTGGAGGCGGCCCGGACTGCCGATCCGGAGAAGGCCAAGAAGTTTGCCCGTGTCCTGCTCAACCAGGCCAAGCTCATTGCTGGTCTGCCCATCGATGATCCCTCCGGCTACACCGATCTGCTGTGCAGCCTGTGGAACTGATAACCCATGTAAGTCAGAGGAGCCTGTGTCCCAAGGGACACAGGCTCCTTTTCCTGTACAGGCTGTTACAGCTTTACCCGGGCGGTGACCAGGGCCCCCGCCGCGCCGATGCAGACTCCCGCCACAGTCCCCGCGATTAGCAGGGCGGGCAGATACCAGATAAGCTCCGCCGTACCCAGCACCGCCATAGCCACCAGGATCTGGCCGATGTTGTGGCACACGCCGCCGGCAATACTGACCCCCAGCAAGGAAAACTTCCCCGTCTTTTTCAGCAGCAGCATGACCACAAAGCTCAGCGCCGCCCCTGTCAGGGAGTAGGCAAAGCTGAAAGCATTTCCGAAGGTGAAGGTAATCAGCAGCACCCGCACCAGGGAGATCACCGCCGCCTGCCGGGGTCCCAGCTTGTACAGGGCGAAGATCACCACCAGATTGGCAAGGCCCAGCTTCACCCCCGGCACCGTCAGAGAAAGGGGCACCAGGCTCTCCAGCCAGCTGAGAACCATAGCCAGGGCCACCAACAGTGCAAAGCGGGCCAGCTCACGACTGTTTTTCCCTGCGGTCATATCCACTCTCCTCTCTACCGCGCCACAACATCCAGCTCACCGGAGGCTCCCTGAATGCGAATCACCAGGCGGTGGGGCAGGCACACGATGGTCTCCCCTTCCTGGGAGATCCAGCCGGTACGGACGCAGGTGTGATCCCCGCAGTTGGCCTCCACCACAGCGGCCTGCCCTCCAGAGATCTCCAGGACATTGTAATCCGCCTCCCCAATGGTGACGGTCCAATCCTGATCCAGAGCGTAGCGGCCTGTTTCCTGTCCGTCTACCGTAACAACCACCCAGGCACCGCTGCCGCCCGGGCGGGAAAAGAACCACACCGCTGCCGCCAGCAAAAGCACCGCCGCCGCCAGCAGCAGATCATTCCTGTGTTGCTTCACTTTCCCGCCCCCTTGCCAAGCTGTGGATTTCGTGTATACTGATGCTATCCCCAGCAAACGGCAGCCGGTCTGCCGCCGGGGCACAGCCAATTTACCTCCGATTATACCAGCGCCGTGAAGGCGGCGCAAGGAGAACCTATGAGAAAGCTCTTACCCTGTATCCTACTTCTGTCTCTGCTGCTCCCCGGCTGCGGGAACAAACAACCGGTGGTTCAGGAGGCCTTCCTCCTGGATACTTTCGTCTCTGTTACCCTCTATGACGGCGACGAGGAACAGGCCCAGGGGGCCCTGGATCTCTGCCGCAGCTATGAGGATATTTTCTCCCGGACCGACCCGGACAGCGAGCTCTACCGCCTCAACCACCGGGAGATCACCCAGGTGTCCGACGACCTGGCAGAGGTCATTGCCCTGGGGCTCGACTACGCCGCACACACCAACGGTGCCTTTGATATCACCACCGGGAGCATCACTTCCCTCTGGGATTTCTCCGCTGAGGCGCCCCAAATCCCGGATCCGGCAGCTGTTTCCGAGGGACTGACCCACGTGGGCTGGGAGAAAGTGGATCTCAACGGAAACACTGTTACCTTCTCCGCCCCTGGGACGATGATCGACTTGGGCGGCATTGCCAAGGGCTACATCGCAGACCGCATGGCCAACTATCTCCGACAGGAGGGCGTCACCTCCGCCATCATCGACCTGGGAGGCAACCTCTACTGTCTGGGAACCAAGCCCGGCGGCGATTCATTCCAGGTGGGCATCCAGTATCCCTATGAGGACCGGCAGACCGTCATCGGCTCTCTGCCCGCCTCGGATCTGTCGGTGGTGACCTCTGGGGTGTATGAGCGGTGCTTTACTGTGGAGGGGAAACTCTACCACCACATTCTGGACACCAGCACCGGCTATCCGGTGGAAAACGATCTGCTGTCGGTGACCATCGTCAGCGACGCTTCGGTGGACGGCGATGCGCTGAGCACTGCCTGTTTCGCCTTGGGACTGGAAGAAGGTGTCGCTTTGATCGAGAACACGGAGGGCGCAGAGGCCGTCTTTGTCACAGACGATTTTGCCACCCACATCACCTCTGGCCTGACAGACATATTCCAGAGCACCTGAAAGCAGCAAAAGCCGCCTGCTCCCTTTGCGGGAACAGGCGGCTTTTCCATCCATACAGGGTAATCAATGGAGCTGGCCCTTGTGAAGCCAATCCACCTTGAAGAAATAGATCGTAAGAATGGTGACACTGACAGCCCAGGTAATGGGATAGGACCAGAACACCACCCGGATATCCTGGGTCAGAGGAACCATGATCTGGATCCAGATTACCCGGAGAACACACCAGCAGCCCACCATAACGAACATAGGCACCCGGCTGAGGCCCGCGCCCCGCAGGACGCCCGCCATGGCGTTGGAATAGGCCACCAGGGCGTAGGCAAAGACGATGTTCCGGGCCATCAGCACGCCGTAGCGGATGACCTCCGGGTCGTCGTTGAAGAAGCCCACCAGCTGGGGGGCAGTGAAGTAGATCAATACACCGGCCAACTCGGAGATCACCATGGCAGCAATCAGTCCGAAGGCCGCCCCTTTCTTGGCCCGGTCATACTGCTCCGCACCGATATTCTGACTGACGAAGGTGGAGAGGGCCAGGGAGAAACTACCCGCCGGCAGCAGGGCAAAGCCGTCCAGCTTGTTATAGGCCCCGCAGCCCGCCATGGCAATGTCACCAAAGCTGTTGATATTGCTCTGAACCACCACATTGGACAGGGATACGATGCCGTTCTGGATACCGCTGGGGAGCCCAATGGCGATGATCTGACGGAGGAAGCGCTTGTGAATGCGGATCTCCCGCCAGGAGACCCGGTATACCGTATCCTCCCGCATCATTTTATAGAACACCAGTACCATGCTCAGCCCCTGGGCCACTACCGTGGCAATGGCTGCACCGCCGATGCCCATGTGAAACACCGCCACGAACAGAAGGTCCAGGATGATATTAATGATGGTAGAAATGATAAGGAAATACAGCGGCCGTTTGGAATCTCCCAGAGCCCGGTAGATCCCGCTGCCGACGTTGTACATCACAGTGGTCAGCACACCGGCGAAGTAGATGCGGAAATACAACACGGAGCTTGCCATCACGCTCTCCGGCGTCTGCATCCAACGGAGAATCACCGGCGTAATGGCTACCCCCAGCACTGACATGGCCGCCCCGGAGATGAGGCCAAAGGCGATGGTAGTATGGATGGTGGCACGCATCTCCGTGTACTGCTTTGCGCCATAGTATCGGGACACCACCACGCCGGCACCTACCGCTACGCCCATCAGGATACTCACCAGCAGGTTGATGAGGGCCCCGGAGGAACCCACCGCCGCCAGAGCCTCCCTACCTACAAATTTACCCACGATCACCGTGTCAGCCGCGTTATAAAACTGCTGGAAAATATTCCCCAGCAGCAGCGGGACCGTAAATTGCAGAATCTGTTTGCCAATGGGTCCCTTGGTCAAGTCTACACTTACTGCCTTCGCCTCGCTCATAGCTCATCTCTTTCTCCACGACACACGGGTTGTTCCTTTTTCTCTATAGTACCACCTGCCGCCATGTGTGCGCAAGCCCCTTTGATAAAAAGCCATTTTGTCTTTCAGGGGCAGACAGCAAAACAGCGCCGCGGTCCCTCCGCGCGGGAGGGCCACGGCGCTGTTTTATCAGATCTTACGCGAGGTCCTGAGCCAGGATATATTTCTTCAGAGGCGCGTACAGGAGCGCCGCGAACACCAGGGCCAGCAGCGTATTGGGCAGCATATAGGAGCCGTTGTACACCAGGGAATAGAGGCTGGGGCTGGTAAAGGTCATGCCCAGCAGCTCCGTCGGCGCCAGGATCTTGTAGATCGTGACGCCGCTGATGTAGTGGACAATAAACCGGCCGAAACAGCCCACCACGGTGCCCACAAATATGCCCCATTTCTTGCCCTTGAACAGACCCGCGAGGCCCAGGGGCGTAAAGGCCACCAGGTAGTCCAGCAGCATGGACTGCCAGCCCCAGGCGTAAGCGCCGTCAAAGATCAGCTGGAGCAGGCCGAAGCAGAAGCCGGACATCAGGCCGGGCCCCACGCCCCAGCGCATGGCAAACAGGATGATGGGGAACATGGCGGGGGTCAGGGAGCCGCCGTTGGGGAGCTCCATCAGCTTGATATAGCTGAGGACCTGGGCCATGGCGATAAAGATCGCCGCCTCGCAGAGCATCTTCGTTGCTTTTCTCATTTCTTTTCTTCCTCCTCAAAATAGTGGCGGGAAGTGCCCGCGGGCCACAAAAAAATCGCATGCCCGCAAGCGTGGGCATACGATGATCATGACCAATACAAGCTGAATCGCATTCCTACGCCGGCATTACCCGGATCAGGTTCGAGGGACCTCGACGGCAATACGTCGCATCTCAGCCGGC
>CALXGE010000075.1 GCA_944387775.1 uncultured Oscillospiraceae bacterium
ATACGATCAATTAGCCTGCCGTCCAGGCGGGCTGGGTTGTTGCGCCCTTCCGGGGGAAGGTTTTCATAACAAAAAAAGTAAAAAGACCGCCGCAGGAATATTCCTGCGGCGGTCTTTTTTACGCAATTGGTATCAGCCCGGAGGCCAGGTCATGTCCCGGCCCGCCAGCACGTGGAAGTGCAGGTGGGGCACGGTCTGCTGGCCCTGCTCACCGATGTTGGACACCACCCGGTAGCCCTTTTCCGCAAAGCCCAGCTCAGATGCCAGCTTGGCAATGACCGCGAAGATATGCCCCACGACAGGGGCATTCTCCTCGTTCACCGCGGAGACAGACTGGATGTGAGCCTTGGGCACCACCAGGAAATGGGTGGGCGCCTGAGGATTGATGTCGTAGAAGGCATAGCAGAGGTCGTCCTCATAGACCTTGTTGCTGGGGATCTCTCCGGCAACGATCTTGCAGAACAGGCAATCAGGGTTCGTATTCCGTACATCTGACATTGGCATTTACCTCCTTTATTTGATCCGGAGTCACATTTCCAACAAAATGCGGCAGATCCGGAAAAGATGTTTGGGCCGCCTAGGCCACAAATTGGTTGCGACCGGCGTCATAGCGATAACCTAATTCAGAAAGCGCTGTAGTGATCGCGGCACTGTCGGCATTCAGGTCCGCACACAGGTCCTCCAAACTGCTGTAGCAATCCCGGAGTTTCATGTTCACAAAACTCAGCAGAATCGCAGGATCTTTTGGTATCAATGGTGGTTCCTCCTGTGGTATATTACTGCACTTTCCCTGCCACGAAATCATCCAGTGCAGCCAGCGCGTCGTCCAACTTGAGGAGGTCGCTGCCGCCGCCCATGGCGCTGTCGGGCTTACCGCCGCCCTTGCCGCCGCAGATAGGTGCAATCGCCTTGATGATGTCGCCGGCCTTCACACCCCGAGCCACTGCCTCCTTACCGCAAACAGCCAAGAAGGTGATCTTCTCTCCGGTGACACTGGCCAGCAGCGCCGCCACAGTGGGCTCCTTATCCCGAAGGAAGTCACCCATCTTCCGCATATCATCGGCGCTGAGGTCCTTCTGGCTCATGGCCACTACCTTCAGCCCGCTGACATCCTTGGCGGAGAGCAGGAACTGATCTGCCTTGCTGAGGAATTCCCGGGCCTTCAGCTTCTCAATGGTCTGACGCAGCTCACGCATCTCCTGGATCTGCTGCTCCGCCTTCTGCACAAGCTCTGCAGGGTTGGCCTTCAGTGTCTCAGCGATCTTCAGGAGGGTTTCATGGTTGCGGTTGAGAATGGCCAGGGTTCCAAAGCCGGTGCTGGCCTCAATGCGGCGTACGCCGCTGGCCACAGAGAACTCAGAAGCAATACGGAAGGGGCCGGCCTTAGCAGTATCATTGAGGTGGGTACCACCGCAGAGCTCCACGGACACAGCATCCTTGCCCTGATCGCCCATGGTAACCACACGGACCACATCGCCGTATTTCTCGCTGAACAGCGCCATAGCACCCCGGGCCTTGGCCTCCTCAATGGGCAGCTCCTCGGTGGTAACAGCGCTGCCGCTGAGGATAAACACGTTCACCAGGTGCTCTACCGCAGCGATCTCCGCCGGAGTCATAGGTGCAAAGTGGGTGAAGTCAAAGCGCAGGAAGTCGGGCTCCACCAGAGAACCAGCCTGCTGGACGTGGTCTCCCAGAACCTTCCGCAGGGCAGCGTGGAGGAGGTGGGTAGCGCTGTGGGCCCGGCTCACTGCCTCGCGGCGCTCACGGTCAATGGAGACTGTGCAAACATCCCCCACCTTCAGCTCGCCGGACTTCACTACACCGTAGTGCATATACTTGCCGCCCTTGTTCTTCTGGACGTCGGTAACCTCGAACACGCCGTTGGGACTGCTGATGGTACCGTGGTCCGCCACCTGACCACCCATCTCGGCGTACATGGTGGTCTGATCCAGCACCACAATAGCCTCCACACCGGCTACGATGGACTCCTGCAGTTCCTCGCCAGCCACGATGGCCAGCACCTTGCCGTCAGTGACCAGATTATCATAGCCCACGAACTTGGTGGCGGGCATATCCTTGCCGAACTCAATGCCGCTCCAGCCCAGATCGCCCAGAGCCTCCCGGGCCTTCCGGGCGCGAACGCGCTGCTCCTCCATGAGGGCATGGAAGGCATCCATATCCACTGCCATGCCTTCCTCCTCGGCCATCTCAGCTGTCAGGTCGATGGGGAAACCATAGGTGTCGTAGAGCTTGAAGGCATCGGCACCGGAGAAGGTCTTCTCCCCCGCCGCCTTGTGGCCCTGGAGCATCTCGGCGTAAATCTTCATGCCGCCGTCGATGGTCTTGGCAAAGCTCTCCTCCTCCAGCTTGATAATCCGGGTGATATAGGCCTGCTTCTCCCGGAGGTCGGGATAGGCGTCCTCATTCTCATGGATCACCGTGTCACAGACCTCATAGAGGAAAGGACGATCCACTCCCAGGAGCTTACCGTGACGAGCAGCCCGGCGGAGGAGACGGCGAAGCACATAGCCCCGGCCCTCGTTGGAGGGCAGCACGCCGTCGCAGATCATCATAGTGGCGGAGCGGATGTGATCGGTGATGACCCGGAGACTCACATCGATCTTGGGGCTCTGCTCATACTTGGCGCCAGTGATCTCACTGACCTTGTGGGTGATGTTCATCACCGTGTCCACATCAAAGAGGCTGGCCACGTTCTGGCTGACGCAGGCAAGACGCTCAAGGCCCATGCCGGTATCGATGTTCTTCTGCTTGAGCTCGGTGTAGTGCCCCTGCCCGTCATTGTCGAACTGGGAGAATACGATGTTCCACACCTCGATATAACGGTCACACTCACAGCCCACGGTGCAGCCGGGCTTGCCGCAGCCGTACTCAGGACCACGGTCGTAGTAGATCTCGGAGCAGGGGCCGCAGGGACCGGAGCCGTGCTCCCAGAAGTTGTCCTCTTTGCCGAACTTGAAGATCCGGTCCTCAGGAATGCCGATCTCGTCTCTCCAGATGGCAATGGCTTCATCATCAGCGGGAGTAGTTTCATTACCGGCAAAAACGGAGGGATACAGCCGATCCGGCTCCAGGCCCACCCACTCAGGGCTGGTCAGAAACTCCCAGGCCCAGGTAATGGCTTCCTTCTTGAAGTAGTCACCAAAGGAGAAGTTGCCCAGCATCTCGAAGTAGGTACCGTGGCGGGCAGTCTTACCAATATTTTCAATATCGCCGGTGCGGATGCACTTCTGGCAGGTGCACACCCGGGTCCGGGGAGGCTCCACCTCGCCAGTGAAGAAGGGCTTCATGGGGGCCATACCGCTGTTGATGAGCAGGAGGCTGGCATCATTCTTGGGGATCAGGGAAAAACTGGGCAGGCGCAGGTGCCCTTTGCTCTCGAAAAAGCGCAGGAACATCTCCCGCAATTCGTTTACGCCGTATGATTTGTGCATGGGTATCTCTCCTTTTATCTATATATATTTTTGTTGTTACTGGTATCGCGGCTATCTCACGGCCTCCAGGCCAATATTATCCACGGCAGCTTCGCCGCTGCTATCAAAGGTAAGTTTAATCTCCGTCACCTGGCTGAGGTCCACTGCCTCCCCCGCCGGCACAAATTCCTCGGCAGGAATGGACACAGTGGCAAAGGCCTTTTTATAAGTACAGGTGTCAAAGAGGAAATCCAGTTTGTCCGTCCGAACTGGCAGGATGGGAAACACCGCAGCAAAATCGCTGATATGGGCGGAGGCGGTGTTCCCGGCGGTATCGGTAATGGTGACAGTACCATCCAGGAGTTTGAGGTCCCCCCGCTCTACCGCGCCGCTGTTCAGGTCGCACAGATCAAACACCAGAGCAGAGCCGGTCATATCCAGTCCCGGCAATGTCAACGTATAGGTCCCCTGGCTCCCCCAGCGCAGCCGCAAGGCGTGGGTCCCTTGGTCCGTCTCTCCGTCAATGTTGATCTGCTCCTCCGTCCAGAGACTCACACCCGTAGCCTCTGCCACCACATCCGGCATCGTAACAGTGGTGAGATCTGAGTCCTCCTCAAAATCCGCAATGGGAACAAAAGACGACGTCTCGTAACACTGGACGTATACCGTAGGCGGCAGCTGACCGGCACAGCTGTCCCAGTCAGTGAGAAGGCTGCGGCAGCTATCATCTCCCCGAAGGGTGACATCCAGAAATACCTTAATAAAAATCTTGGCAATTTCCTGTTGGTCCTCTTCGCTGAGAAGGCTCTCCACATTCAGAAGGGAGCTGAAGGGGCCTCGCTGGTCGTAGGCACCCCAGAGGCTGTTGAACTGGCCGTGGTTGGCTCCGGCAATATAGAGGGCTGTCTTGAGATAGTCTCCCTCGCCGGTATAGGTGATATGCTCATACTGGGCCATGCCTTGGAAGTTGGTCACATCCCGGTCGCAGGCACCGTGGAGCAGCAGATAGTTCACATCCTCCAGCTCCACACTGTGGTCGGCGGGCTTGTACTGGTCCACCGTAGGGGCGATAGCAATAATGGAGCGGATGTTGTAGTGGTAGTCAAAGTCGACATTGCCGTTTTCGGGGTAATTGTCATAGCCGTTGAAAAGGTAAGCGGTAGCCACCATCTCCCCACCCCGACTGTGGCCGGCGATGGCAATGTTATCCGCATCCAGCATTCCCTCCAGGGGGTTGCCCTCCTCCTCATTGTAGCCGAGAAGCAGGCCAATATTCTCCAGCAGCAGCACCGCCCTGCCGTCATTCTCCCCGGAGAGCATATTACAGGCATTCTGGTCCACCGACACCACCACATAGCCATGGGACGCCAGGTATTCTCCTAAGTAAGCATACCCCAAGTAGGACTCTGTGGTGATCTCATGGTTGCCGTGGGCAATGAAAAGCACGGGGCAGTCCTCCCCACCGGCAGGGTACCATACCCGGCCCCGGAGCGGAACCCGGCTGAGATCATAGTCCAGATAGCTGTCCACATACATGCCTGAGAACTCATCAGTATCCCGGCTCATGTAGCGGGTGAGGCTGACGGTCCCCGCCTCCAACTCCTCATCCGGACCGTAATCCACAGTCTTTACTGCATAGGGGCCCGACCCCAGAGAAGGCTCCAGGGCTTCCAGGGTTGCAGGCGGCTCCTCCATCAGGTCCAGATAGTGCTGGACGTAGTGATCATCAAAGCCGTCGGTAAAAAGAAACACGCCCAACAATGCTGTGGCGCCAGCGGCAGCCAGAAAGGACAATACAGTTGTTGGCGTGAAACGGCGGCGGATCAGGCTCCAGCCGGAGGCAGTCAACAGCCACAGCGCCGCCACCACCAAAGCGGAAAAGAAATAAACCCGCCAGGTCCATCCTTCCCCCGCGCCCCGTCGTACATTCCGGGCAATCACATAATAAAGAAGGAACAGGCTCATCAGCCAGCCCAAACTGTGGCCCAGGGTCTTTCGCAGGGCCCACCGGGCCAGAAACAGCGCCAGCTCCATAACAACCAGCGTCCCCAGGGCAAACAGAATGCCTCCGGGAAGGCCGGGCCAATAGGTGGCGTTCAGTTCCAGTCCCACCAGCACAGCACCGATGAAAAGCGTCATCTGACACAAAGCCGGTTCTGTACCGGAAAAGCTGCGGGAAAACCATTGTCCCAGAGCCCGCGAAGCGGCGCCAAAGCGCCGGGTAAGTACATTGTTCAAGGGAATTCCTCCAGGGTATCAACAAAAGGTCATGGCTGTTGGATATCCATACCGATGAGCGCCATATCTGCATCAAAGGCTAGCCGGAAAAGGATATCCTTCTCAGAAAACTCGCAGTAAAGCACCGCCACACCGTAATGCTCCCCATCGCTGGACTGTCCGGTGGTCATGGATTTCTCAATCTGCTTGTAGACTCCTGCACCATCCAGCTGACGAAGGGCCAGTGTCTGGATATCCTCCACCGTCAGCGTCTCCTGGACATCGGAACGGAAAGTCTCCAGAACCGACTGATAATCCCCCTGGACCACCAGGAGCATCACATCCTTCCCTGCCTCCAGCAGAGCATCCTCACTCATCCCCTCCGGCAGAGCCTTGCCCTGGCAGCCTGTCAGCAGCGCCAGGGACAGCAACAGTCCCACAGCGGAGCAAACTATTTTCTTCATGGGATATCCTCCCTTAGGCAAAAAATAAAACCCTCGCCCACCACATAGGGGCGAAGGTCTCGCGGTACCACCCTAATTATCCCCTGAAAGGGGACATCTCAAGCTGCCCGGTAACGGGGGCAAAACCGTACGGCTCCTCGCCGTCCGCTCGGAAGTGGCCGCATCAGGCGCTCTGCCGCAGGGCTCGCACCACCCCCTGCTCGCTTTGGCTGCGCACCAATGCTCGTTTCCTCATGGCAGTTTTCTCATTCTTTCCGTATTATATCACACAAATCTTCCTTGTCAACAGGGGAAAATGGCGTACTCCTCCACCGGGCTTTTCCTAAACGGATCTTGTGCTTTCGCACCGCATTTCTGTACCTGATCTCATGTTTTTTACAAAAAGTGTCAAAATTACACCAGATCTCTTGCATTTTTACTGGATTGCGATTATACTGTTCCAGGTTTTGATAATGGGAGGTAATACACTATGGTAAAAGATTTGACAGAGGGGAATCCCGGACGGGTTCTGGCGCTATTTTCCATCCCCTCGCTGATCAGCGTGGTCTTTCAGCAGCTGTACAATATGGCCGACAATGTGGTGGCCGGTCAGTTCATTGGAGACGACGCCCTCTCAGCAGTATCTGTATCCTACCCAGTAACCATGATCTACATGGCTGTGGCCCTCGGCATCAATATCGGATGCAGCGTAGTGATCTCTCAGCTCTTCGGCGCCAAGCGTATGGAACGAATGAAGACCGCCGTTAGCACTTCACTCATCTCCACCGCTGCTCTGGCCCTGGCTCTCACAGTGCTGGGTCTCATCTTCTGCACTCCCCTGCTGCGGCTGCTCAATACGCCGGATAATATCATGGCGCCCACCGCCCAGTATCTTCGGATCTACACCTGCGGACTGCTGTTCATTTTCATCTATAATACCTGCACCGGTATTTTTACAGCACTGGGCGATACCCTGACTCCGCTGATTTTCCTGATAGTGTCCTCCCTCTCCAATATCGGCCTTGACATCGTATTTGTGACTTCCATCGATTTGGGCGTGGCAGGACTGGCCCTGGCCACACTGCTCTGTCAGGCGGTGGCCGCCATTGTCTCCTTCCTGGTGCTGATGCTCCGACTGAAACGGGTCCCCTCGGGAAAGTGGGACTATTTCTCCCGCCCCCTGCTCCAGACCATCTCCACCCTGGCCGTCCCCGGCATCCTTCAGAAAAGCTTCGTCTCCGTAGGAAATCTCCTGGTCCAGGGTCTGGTGAACAGCTTTGAGGCCACCGTCCCAGGCATCATCGGCGGCTTCTCCTCCGCCACCAAGCTGATCTACCTGGTGGTATATGTCAACTCCGCCATGGGCAGCGCCGTGGCCAGCTTCACCGCCCAGAACATCGGTGCCGGCAAATTTGACCGGCTCAGTCGGGGGCTGCGCAGCGGCATCTTGATTTGCCTCTGCGTTGTCGTCCCCGCCCTGATCTTCTTCTGCGGCTTCCCGGAGGCGGCCATGTGTATCTTTGTCCCGGCGGAGAGCACCGCCATCATCCAGGCCGGCGTCACCTATCTGCGCATCGTGGCACCCTTTATCGCCGTGGTGGCGGTGAAGCAGTGCTGCGACGGCATTCTCCAGGGTGCTGGGTCTGCCAGAGAGTTCATGGCTACTACTTTCTCCGATCTGGTGCTGCGTGTAGGCCTTGCGTATATTTTACCTCTCGGCATGGGATACCTCGGCATCTGGTGGGCCTGGCCCATCGGTTGGTTCCTGGGTGCCCTTTTGTCCCTCTACTTCTACCGCCGGGGGAAGTGGAAAGAAGTCCACTTGCTGGAGCGGGTATGACCGCACCTCGCTACCTCCAATAACCGTGATTCCATCCCTTGAAAAAGCATATTTATCCGGGTGCAGTTTCTTTTTCCGCAGGAATGCTCACCGCTGTGCGGGAAAAATCAAGGTTTGTTCCAAGGTTTTTTCCGGAAAAACCAGCTCTTGACGGATGGATGTTTTTGGTTTAACATGTATAAATATTCTACGTCGGCTCCTATGGCAGGAGTCTGCAGAAAGGACTTTATCCCACGCTATGAAAACGCTGATCAAAAACGGCCTGGTCATCGACCCCATGAATCACGTCCAGTCCCGGCTGAATCTACTGCTGGCAGACGGGAAAGTGGCGGCAGTAACTTCCGGCGAACCGGAAGCGGACCAGGTAGTGGATGCCACCGGGAAAATTGTGACTCCCGGTTTTATCGACATCCATATGCACGAGGACCCCGTAGGGCCCGACGGCAAACTGGTAAAGACAAAGGATACCGCTATTTTCAACTGCATGCTCCGCATGGGAGTCACCACCGCCATCGGCGGTCAGTGTGGTCTCAATCAGTATGACCCCGGTGACTACCTGGACCTCATTGACCGAGACGGCGCCGCCGTCAACGTGGGGATGCTGGCAGGTCACGCCTACTTCCGGGAGAAGGCGGGCCATGCCGACAAGTACACCCCGGTAACGGAGGCGGAGCTTACCGCCATGGAGGCGGATATGGCACATGCTCTGGACCGTGGGTGCCTTGGTATCTCCTACGGTATCCGCTATGTGCCCGGTATCGACCACCGTGAGCTGGAGCGGACCGCCGCCCTGTGCCGCAAGCAGGACAAGATGATCGCCGCCCACATCCGCAGCGACGCGGAGGAGGTACTGGATGCCGCCCGGGAATTCCTGGACGTAGGGCAGGCTCTGGGCCTTTCCACCCAGGTGTCCCACATCGGCTCCATGGCTGGCTTCGGCCAGATGGAGGAATTCCTCGCCCTGGTGGACCGACGCCGGATGAACGGCATGCGGGTATCCTGCGACTGCTACCCCTACTACGCCTTCTCCACCACCCTGGGCTCCGCTACCTACGATCCCGGCTGGCGGGAGCGCTACCACTGCGGCTACGATGTGGTGGAGCTGTGCGAGGGCAAATACAAGGGCCAGCGGTGCACGAAGGAGATTTTCGATGAGGTCCGCCGGGACAATCCCGGCTGCATCACTGTCTGTTACGTCATGCAGGACCAGGACGTGGACATGGCCTTCCGCCATCCCAACGTCATGCTGGGCAGCGACGGCATCATGAACTACGGCCAGGGCCACCCCCGGGCCGCAGGATCCTTCACCCGGCTACTGGCCAAATTCGTCCGGCCGGGGAAGCTGTCCCTCTATGACGCCATCGACCGCATGACCGCCATGCCCGCCCGGAAGCTGGGCCTTGCCGGCAAGGGCCGCCTGAACGTGGGCGCCGACGCCGACGTGGTGGTCTTCACCCTGGAGGAGGCGGAGGATCTGGCCACCTTCCAGAACCCCACCCTGCCCGGAAGGGGCATCGACTATGTCTGGATCGGCGGCCGACTGGCCGCCAGGGACTGCCGGATCGTCGCGGGAGATCTGGGCCGGTCCGTTCGGAAATAAATCAAAATTTGTGTTGGAGGGAAAAGCAATATGGAATATGGATTCTTATCCGTCATCCCACCCCTGGTCACCATCGTGTTGGCCCTTGTGCTGAAAAACGTCTTCGTCTCGCTGCTCATCGGTCTCTTCCTCTCGTCCTTCATCCTCACGGACTTCAACCTCTTCGCCGGCCTCAACGGCACCTTCTACGGCCTGGTGGACACCTTTACCAGCAGCGGCAACACCATCGTCCTCCTGTCCATGCTGCTCATCGGCGCTTTGATCTACATGATCGAGCGCACCGGCGGCATCTCCGGCTTCGTGGACATCATGGTCAAAAAGCGGGGCATCATCAAGTCCAAGCGGGCCGCCGCCTTCTTCACCTGGCTCCTGGGCATCGTGGTGTTCACCTCAGGCTCCCTCAGCTGCATGGTGACCGGCTCCGTGTCCCGGCCCCTCAACGACAGCATGCGCGTCTCCCATGAGAAGGCCGCCTTCCTGGTCCACACCACCTCCACCCCCTGGTGCGTCCTCTTCCCCCTGAGCGGATGGCTGGCCTCCATGACCGGCTATCTCACCTCCGGCGGCGTGGCGGAGGAGAACGCCATCCAGACCCTGATCTACTCCATCCCCCTGAATTTCTACTGCATCATCGCCGTGGTCTTCGCCCTGCTGACCGCCATTCTCCCCCTGGACTTCGGCCCCATGAAGAAGGCGGAGCGCCGGGCGGACACCACCGGCCAGCTGGACGACCCCGCCAGCGCCCCCGACGAGGACCCCGCCGCAGCGGCGGCCTCCCACAACGTGAAGCCCCGGGCCAAGAACATGCTCATCCCCATGCTGGTGATGATCGTCACCATTCTGGCGGTGCTGATCATCTCCGGCAACGGCAACCCCACCCAGGGCGACGGTATGCAGGCCCTCCTCTGGGGCTGCATGATCTCCGTGCTGGTGATCTCCGTGATGGCCATGGCGGAGCGGCTGTTCACCCTGGAGCAACTGACCAATGAGCTCATGAAGGGCATGGCCACCATGCTGCCCATCTTCTGCGTGCTGCTCTTCGGCCTGACCATGGGTACTCAGGTGAAAGCCCTGGACACCGGCAACTACCTCTCCTCCGTGTTCATGCAGCTGCTGACTCCCGCTCTGCTGCCGCTTCTGACCTTCATCATCTCCATGCTGCTCTCCTTCGCCACCGGCACCTCCATGGGCACCATGGCCATTATGGCCACCATCGCCCTGCCCATGGCCATCAACATGGGCGTGAGCGTGCCCCTGGTGGCCGGCGCCATGTTCGGCGGCTCCATCTTCGGCGACCACGGCTCCCCCATCTCCGATACCACCATCATGTCCTGCGCCACCACCGGCTGCAACATCATCGACCACGTCAAGACCCAGATGCCCTACATCTGCTGCTTCGCCGGTATCTCCATGGTGCTGTACGTGATTTGCGGCTTTATCATGTGACCTTTGGTTTCCCGCAAGCGGGAGGGGCTACCCTCCCGCTTTTTTGTGCCTCCGTGTGAGAAAATTTCCCTGTTTTCCGGCCTTGTCAGCTCTGGTTGCCCCTTTGCAAGCCGGAG
>CALXGE010000076.1 GCA_944387775.1 uncultured Oscillospiraceae bacterium
CTGGGCCGGGAGGGGGGCCAAGGGGCCCTGCTGCTGACGGAACTGCTGCTGGCGGCCCTGGTGGGAGGCCTGGCGGGCTTCCTCCAGATGTACCTGGCCATGGCCATCGGCCATCTCTTCGGTAAGAACCGCATCGCCCTGAGCGTGGTGGCCTACATTGCCATCCAGGCCGTTCTCAATACCCTCATCACCGTCCCTCTGGCCGTGGTGGGCGAGTGGGCCGGAGAGCATATCAACTACTTCCTGGCGGATACTTTCGAAAACAACGCCTGGGCGGTGGTCCACGGCGGACTCTGGCTGTTGATCCTGGGGACCGCTGTCATCGGCGCGGTGTTCTTCTTCGGCACAGAATATATCCTTCGGAAGAAACTGAATCTGGAGTAATTCCATCTCAAAAAGCCTATCGGCAATATGCAGCAAAAAAACTACCGGGGGACAAGGCATACCTTGTCCCCCGGCTGCATATGTTTCAGCGGTGATGTGAATTGAAACGATGGCTGCTGATCTTATGTGCCATAGGCTACGCCGCCCTGTTGGTGGCCCGCCCCCAGGAGGCATCCGCCGCCGTGACGGAGTCACTCAACCTCTGTCTTACCCGGGTGATCCCCTCCCTGTTCCCCTTTCTGGCAGTGACGGCCCTGCTGCTGCGGCTGGGCATGGCCAGCTGGCTCCAGGGAATCTTTGCCCCTGTTATGCGGCCCCTGACGGGTCTGCCGGGCGTATGTGCTGCCCCGCTGCTCATGGGCCTTCTGGGGGGCTATCCCGCAGGGGCCCGGGCCGCTGCAGGACTCTATGAGGACGGCCTCATTACCCGCCAGGAGGCGGAGCTGCTGCTGGGCTTCTGCAACAACTGCGGCTGCGCCTTTCTCTACTCCTTCATTGGCGCAGGCATGCTGGGAAGTACCCAGGCGGGGCTGTGGCTTATCGGAATCCACGCCGTCTCCGCCCTGCTGGCCGGTACGCTTCTGTGCCGATTGCGGAAGGACAGAGGTTGCCCCTCCCTGCCCTGCTCCCTGCCGGAAAAGCCCCTGACCCTCTCCACCGCCCTTTCCGCCTCAGTCCGGGGCGCGGCAGCATCCATGGCCAACATCTGCGCCTTTGTGGTGCTGTTCCGCACAGGGGCAGACCTGCTGCCCGGCGGACTACCCTCCTGGGCACTGGGAGCTTTGGAGCTGGTGTCCGGAGCCTCTGCACTGGAACCGGGGGCCACTGGGTTTATCTCTGCCGCAGTAATCGCCGCCTGGGGAGGGCTATGTGTCCACTGCCAAACCATGGCGGTAATCGGGGACCTCTCCCCCCGGTGGCACTGGGCGGGAAAAGCCCTGCAGGCTCTGCTGTCCCTGCTTCTGGCGGGAGCCGCCGCACTGTTTCTATATTGACCCGCAGCGCAAAACCGCCGTCCGGCAGTGCCGGACGGCGGTTTCTATCTGTGGCTGCAGGGATTTACCGCTGACCCTTGTCGTAGGGGATACCCTCAGCCTTGGGTGCCCGGGACTTCTTGGAGGTGAAGGCCAGGACGATGAGGGTGATGAGGTAGGGCAGCATCCGGTAGAAGTGGGGACTGATACCGATTTGCGCCAGGAGGAACACGCCGTCGCCGTTGATATCGATGCTGGAGTAGGCGGCAGCCACGCACTTGAACAGGCCGAAGAGCAGGGACGCTCCCGCAATGTTCAAAGGCTTCCAGTTACCGAAGATCATAACCGCCAGAGCTAGGAAGCCGAAGCCGGCCACATCACCGGTGGAGGCGCAGTTGGCGGTGGTCAGGGCGTACACGAAGCCGCCCATACCCGCGAGAGCTCCGGAGATCGTGGTACCAATGTAGCGCATCTTGTACACATTGATACCCAGGGAGTCCGCCGCCTGGGGATTCTCACCGCAGGAGCGAAGCCGCAGACCGAAGCGGGTCTTGTAGAGGATAATGGACAGAATCACGAACAGCAGGATACAGACATACGTGGCGAGATACACCTTATCAATGAAAGTGGAGCCCAAAAAGCCCATCTCGTCGTTGCGGCCGTAGCCAAAGAGGCTCTTTTTGATCATGAACCAGCTGGCAGCGTCACCGGTGTACATCTGCAGGGTGTTCTGGTTGGCAATGATGCGGATGAGGAACAGGACCAGAGCGGGGGCCATCAGGTTCAGAGCCGTACCGCCGATGGTCTGGTCCGCCTTCAGGTTCACCGATGCGAAGGAGAGCAGCAGGGAGAAAATAGCGCCCATGATCGCAGCCACCAGCATGGCCAGCAGCTCAAAGCCCTGAAGGGCCACCCAGTCTCCCGCAGCCTTGGCCGCATCAAAGGTGCCCGCCTGCTGGGTCAGGTTTACAAACAGCACGCCCACAAAGGCGCCGAAGATCATAATACCTTCCAGAGCCAGGTTGATGATACCGCTACGCTCGGCATACACGCCGGCGAGAGCTACGATCATCAACGGGATCGCATAAATCAGTGTCTGTTGGATCAGGAATGTCATGCGCTCTCGCCTCCTTTCTCCGCCGTCTGGGCCGGGGCATCGCCGGCGGTCCTGGTAGGCGTCTTACCTTTCTTTCCCCGCTTGGTCAGCATCATCTTGATCACCAGGGAGAAGGCGCTGAGGTAAACGATAACAGAAATGATAACATCGGTAATGTACTCATTATAGGCCGTCAGGTTGGTCAGCTGCAGGCCCACGATATCCAGCATGGACATAAAGCAGCCGGTGAAAATAACGCCTATGGGGTGGTTCACCGCCAGCAGAGCCACGGGGATTCCGTTAAAGCCGGTAGCCGGCAGGGACTGATAGGTAGCCCAGAAAAACTCGGTATTGCCGGAGAGGTAGTACAAGGATGCCGCAATTCCCGAGAGGGCGCCGGCAATGGCCATGGACAGCACAATGTTGCGCTTATCATTGATACCGGCATAGCGGGCGGCGTGGCGGTTGCTGCCGCAGGCCTTGAGCTCATAGCCCAGGGTGGTCTTGGTCATAAGGATGTAGACCAGCACCGCCAGAACAACAGCAATGATGATGCCGCCGTTAACCTGGGAGTTGGGGAAAATGGCATCCAGGCCCAGCTTGGGAGTGGCTACGTTGTTATAAGCGGTCTTGTAAATATAAGCGCTCTTGGTATTCTCCACCAGGTTGCGGTAGTTGCTGCCATCAAATACCCAGGTCACCAGGTTGGCGGCGATCCAGTTGGTCATGATGCAGGCCAGCACCTCGTTGATATTGAGAAAAGCCTTGAGCATCCCGGGAATGGCGCCCCAAATAGCACCGGCCAGAGCGCCACCCAGGAAGGCCAGCAGCCAGATCAGGCCGGCAGGCACAGTTTCCGAGGGGATACCCAGCGCAATGATCAGGGAAGCGGCGGTACCCATCAGGTACTGTCCGGGTGCTCCGATGTTAAACAGGCCCGTCTTGAAGGCCACCGCCACAGAGAGACCGGTCATAATCAGCGGGGTTGCCCGGAAGAGCATGTTGCCGATGGAGGTGGAGTTAAAGCCCCATGTCAGTGCACCGGAGGCGCTGCGGCCTGTGCTGAACAGTCCGCCAAATACCAGGCGGATGCCATCCCAGGCACTGGACAGGCCCAGACTGCTGTTGGAAAGGCCCATGATCAAAATCAGGATACTTCCCACCAACATACCAATAATAATCGAAATCATCGAGGCCAGAACGGATCGGGTGCCTTCCCGTTCCAGCAGGTTGGGTCCACGTTGTTTCATGCGCGCTCCGCCTCCTTCCCCATACGTTTGGCGCCGGCCATATACAGGCCCAGCTCCTGAACGGTGGTAGCCTTAGGATCCAGCTCGCCAACGATCTCACCCTCATACATCACCAGGATCCGATCGCTGAGGCTCATGACCTCGTCCAGCTCCAGGGAAACCAGAAGCACCGCCTTACCTTTATCCCGCTCCGCCACCAACTGGCTGTGGATATATTCAATGGCGCCCACGTCAAGGCCCCGGGTAGGCTGCACTGCCACGATCAGCGGCAGATCCCGGTCCACTTCACGGGCGATGATGGCCTTCTGCTGGTTGCCGCCGGACATACTGCGGGCAATGGTCACAGGGCCCTGGCCGCTGCGGACATCGTACTGCTCGATCAGCTGCTGGGCATACTGACGCACAGCGCCCCGATCAATAAATCCGTTGTGCTGGAAGCGGGGTTCCCGGTATTTCTGCAGCACCAGATTCTGTTCCAGCGTGAAATCCAGGACCAGGCCATGTTTATGGCGGTCCTCCGGAATATGGCTCATATTCTCCCCCCGGCGGCGAATGGAGGCATGGGAAATATCTTTGCCGCAGAGGGTCACTTTTCCGTGGGAGGCTTTCTCCAGGCCGGTCAGGCCATAAATCAGCTCCGACTGGCCGTTGCCGTCAATACCGGCAATGCAGAGGATCTCTCCCGCCCGGGCCTCAAAGCTGACATGGTTCACCGCGTTGCGCTTGTGCAGGTGAGAGGGGACTGTCAGGTCCTCCACCTGCAGCACCACATCGCCGGGTTTAGCCGGATCCTTAACTACCTCCAGCTGTACCGGACGTCCCACCATCATATTGGACAGGGCCTGCTTATCGGTATCTTTCGTATCCACGGTGCCGATATACTTGCCCTTGCGCAGAACCGTCACCCGGTCAGATACCGCCATAATCTCATTGAGCTTGTGGGAGATGAAGAGGATACTCTTGCCCTCCTTGGCAAACTCCCGCATGATATCCATGAGCTCGTCGATCTCCTGCGGTGTCAGAACGGCGGTGGGCTCGTCAAAGATCAAAATCTCGTTGTCCCGGTAGAGCATCTTCAGGATCTCCACCCGCTGCTGCATACCCACGGTGATATCTTCCACCTTGGCATCCAGATCCACCTTCAGGCCATAGCGCTCTGACAACGCCTGGACTTTTTTCCGGGCTTCCTTCTTCTGCAGGAACCCCAGCTTGGTCGTTTCCGCGCCCAGAATGATGTTGTCCAACACCGTAAACACATCAATGAGTTTAAAGTGCTGGTGGACCATGCCGATCCCCAGTGCCGTAGCATCGTTGGGGTCGTTGATCTTCACCACCTGGCCGTTTTTCCGGATCTCTCCCTTTTCCGGCTGATACAGGCCGAAAAGGACACTCATCAAAGTGGACTTTCCGGCGCCGTTCTCCCCCAGCAAAGCATGGATCTCACCCCGCCGCAGCTGCAGAGTGATGTCATCGTTCGCTACAATGCCCGGGAACTCTTTGGTGATGTGGAGCATTTCAATAATATTTTCAGCTTGCATAATTCACCGCCCATTCCTCCTTGTGGCAATATACTGCATATTCAATATTATAGCGTAACTGCCATAGCTTGGCAAGAAAATTGTCGGTTTCCACCAAGAAAAAGAAGGGGGAAGGCTTAGAGCCTTCCCCCTTCAGGGATATGTACGTTTATATCAGATGATATTCAGGGTCAGGTTGGAGTAATCCTGCTCCAGGTTGGCCGCATAGTCAGCATCGATCACCAGATCACCGTTGAGGATCTTCTGGTACAGCTCGTTGTACTGCTCCACGGTGAAGGTCTCAAAACGCCAGGACTCGTCAGCGGTGGGCAGGCCCACAGCATCATCCTGAACGCCCAGAGAGGTGCCCACGCCGCCGATGTCAGCGAAGGTGCCGTCATAGACGTGACCCACAGCCCACTGCACGGCGCTGGCCAGGCCCTTCATAGCGGAGGAAATAACGGCGTCGGACTCAGAGGACTGATCCACGTCAACGCCTACCACATAACCGTCGTTGGCGGAGGCAGCAGCGGAGATGGACTGGAACATGGAGCCGCCGCAGGCGAAGATGATCTCAGTGCCGTTCTGATACCAGCCGCTGGCCATGGTCTGCAGCTCGGGGGAGGCGGAGAAGCTGGCGCCGTACTCCCAGGAGTAGTTCATCTCAACATTCACGCCCAGCTCAGCAGCAGCAGCGTTGGCGCCCTGGACAAAGCCGTAACCGAAGCGGCAGCAAGCGGGGTTATCACCGCCGCCACCACCGGAGAAGCCCAGCTTGGTGAAGCCGTCCATCACAACGGCGTAACCGGCGAAGTAACCAGCCTGCTCCTCCTGGAAGGAGATACCAGCCACGTTGGTCAGGGTGTTGCCGGCCTCGTCAGCAACGGGGTAACCATCAATGAAGATGAAGGGCACGTCGGGATAGTCGGCAGCAGCGCGCTTGAGCGCAGCCTCCTGCATGAAGCCGGCGCACACGACCACCTCAGCGCCGCCCTCTACAGCGGCCTTCATGGCGTCATAGCGGTCATCGTCGGTAGCCTCGTTGCCGTTGGCGGGCTGATAGTACTTGTAGCTCAGGCCGTTGTTGTAAGCATAGAGCTTCACGCCGTCATAGGTGCCCTGGTTGAAGGACTTGTCCTTCAGCTGGCCCACGTCGGTGATGAAGGCCACCTGATACTTGCCGTCCTCGCTGGTCATGTTGTCGGGGATGTCGTCAGCGGAGGTGACGGTGGTAGCATCGCCGGTGGTGTCGCCGGTGGTATCGTCCGCAGTGTCATTGGTGCTGTTGTTGGTTGTGTTGTTGGCAGCGTTTCCGCCGTTGTTGCCGGCGTTGTTTCCGCCGCCGCCGCAGGCCACCAGAGCCAGAGCCATGGTCATCGCCAGCAGCAAAGCCAGTAACTTCTTCATAAATCAATCTGCCTTTCTGTAAAATTTTTCCCGCTTGGCCCGGTTGCAAAGAGACGTCCCGGGGAGGGTCCTCCCCGGCCGGGCGGATTCCACCCGCCCTACGTTTCCGGGCTTTCGCGTAGCTGTATTATACGACACCGTTGGAAAGAAAGCAACCTCAAAGCGCGGGGAATTTAACAGATACTTGTTTCTTTTTTGAAAATTTTCTGTGAACTTAAGACAAAACGCGTACTTTTGAAAAACTTTTGTAAATAAGGTTTTTACTTCTCCGCCATAGCCACAGCGGTCTCCAGGGCGATGCGCATCATGGTGGTGAAGGTGGTCTGCCGCTCCTCGGCAGAAAGCTCCTCTCCCGTAACCAGGCTGTCGGAAATGGAGCAGATGGCGAGGGCCCGCTTGCCCAGGTGGGCAGCGGTAAGGTACAGACCCGCGGCCTCCATCTCCACCGCCAGCACTCCCATCTCTCCCCACTTCATGGTGGAGCCGGAGGCGTCATAGAAGTTGTCGGAGCTGAGAAGGTTGCCCACAGGCATCTCCACTCCCAGGCCCCGGGCCACAGCTACCGCGGTTTCCAGCAGAGTAAAATCCGCAATGGGGGCGAAGGTCCCCGGCAGACCATACTGCTGGGCAAAGTTGGAGTTGGTGCAGGCTCCCTGGCCCGCCACCACATCCCGGAGCTTCAGTTTGGGGCTGATGGCCCCGGCGGAGCCGATGCGCATAATATTCTCCACGCCGTACTGGGTGTAGAGTTCATAGGAATAGATGCCGATGGAGGGAATGCCCATACCGGAGGCCATCACTGACACCGGTACACCTTTATAAGTACCGGTATAGCCGTGGATGCCCCGGACATTATTGACGAGCTTGGCGTCCTCCAGGAAAGTCTCTGCGATGAATTTGGCCCGGAGAGGGTCGCCGGGCATCAGCACAGTTTTGGCAAAATCCCCCATAGCCGCGCTGTTATGCGGTGTTGCCATACGGTAAAGCGCTCCTTTCGTATTTATAGTGGGACAAAGGCATCAATAACCGCTGCCCTGCTGCCCCTTCACCGCTTTGATAATGCGGCTGGTACCCAACCGGGAAGCCCCCAGATCCAGAAAGTCCTGGGCGTCCTGGAGTCCGGCAATACCGCCGGCAGCCTTGATCTTCATGTGGGGGGCAACATGTTTTGCAAAGAGGGCCACATCCTCCCGGGTGGCACCGCCGCCGGCAAAGCCGGTAGAGGTCTTGATATACTCCGCCCCGGACTGGGAGACAATCTCACACATTTTGATTTTCTCCTCGTCGGTGAGAAGGCAGGTTTCAATGATGACCTTCAGGAGCTTCCCGCCGCAGGCGGCCTTGACGGCCTTGATCTCCGCGAGCAGCTCGTCCCACTTCTTATCCTTCACCCAGCCGATGTTGATGACCATGTCAATCTCATCGGCCCCGTTTTTCACCGCGTCCTCCGTCTCAAAGCACTTCACCGCCGTGGTGGCATAGCCGTTGGGGAAGCCGATGACGGTGCACACCGCCAGAGCGTCCCCCACATAGTCCTTGGCCGCCTTCACATAGCTGGGAGGGATGCACACTGACGCGGTATGGTACTTCAGTCCATCGTCGCAGATGCCTTTGATCTCCTCCCAGGTAGCCCCCTGGGTCAGCAGGGTGTGATCCACCGCGGCCAGAATCCGTTCCATATCCATTGGTATCCTGCTCCTTTCCGCCGAAACGGCATACAATATAGATCTCCTTGGGGTCAGTATACCATATTCTCCCTGGATATGGGAAGAAGTTTTTCCGCTGTTTTCTTCACCGGGGCTGGCATCCGGCACAGTTTTGTGGTACAATGTCCAAAAATTCGGCGAAGGCCCTCGGGCCGCCGCCCCAAGGAGGAACACCATGAACCACACCGTCCCCTGTCCCGGCTGCGGCCGGATGGTGGACATCCCCGAGGGGATGGACGCCTGCTTTTGCACTTTCTGTGGCGCACGGGTAACCCAGCCCGCTCCGGAGGCGACCGCCGCCCCTGCTAAGGTCTCCGGTGAGGAGGCCGCCGCCATTGCCGGAGAGCTGGCAGAGCTGATGGCCCGCAGCCGTCATCTGGCCCAGCAGTTCGGCAAAGCCACCTATGCCGATCAATTTCAGTCCTATCGCGCTCAGCTGGAGCCCCTGATGGTTCGGCTGGAAGACGCTTTGCCCCAAGGTTTTTACCGGGATGCGGCTCTGAAAGAAACGGCCGAGGCCTGGCTGGATGCCCTGGCCCAGAGCTGGGTAAAAAGCGGGCGCAAGGATCCTCCCCACTACGAGGATCAGCACCTGATGGCTGTATTCACCATTCCCGCCCTGCGGGATCTGCCCCAGCCCTGCGGCGAGGAGCTGGCCAAGATCGTACAGGCCCAGTGGGTAAAACGCTGGCCCAAGGCGCCCATCGGCTATGGCAGCTATCAGGAGATCGCCAACGGTTTCCGCTGGCGGCTGTGCTACATCACCAGTGCCGTATGCCGTACCCAGGGAAAGAAAGATGACTGCTATGAGCTCACCACCTTCCGCCGTTTCCGGGACCAGGTGATGCTTGCCAGTGATGAGGGCCGCGCCCTGGTGGAGGAGTATTACCATCTGGCTCCCGCCATCGTCACCACCGTCCGGCTGTGCTGGGACGAAAAGGCTGTCTACGACAAGGTGTACCGGGATTACCTTCTGCCCTGCCTGGGGCTTTTGGAGGCCGGGGATGAAAAAGGCTGCCGGGACAAGTATGTGGAGATGGTACGCCACATGGAGCGGACCTACCTGCCCCAGTGAGCCCCGGTCGGGAAATCCGCCGCTTTTCAAGGAACAGACCCCGTCTCTGCTTCTGCAGAGGCGGGGTTTTTGTGCTTCTGCGGCGGATTTCAGGAAATTTTTTATAATTTCTCTTGACTTTTCAAACCGATTCGATATAATAGTATGGCCTGCGATTTGCAGGCATATCCTTGCTCCCGTCAGAGGACGGGGGCCATCAGTCCAAAAGGAGGTGCACTACCATGGCTAAGATTTCTGGTAACTACGAGGTCGTGTATATCATCGATCCCGCCCTGGGCGAGGAGGCTATCGCTGCCACCGTCGAGAAGTTCAAGGCACTGACCGAGCAGCACGGCTGTTCCGCAGTGGAGGTCGAGGAGTGGGGCAAGCGCAAGCTGGCCTACGCCATCGACTACAAGAGCGAGGGCTACTACGTTCTCATGTCCTTCACCAGCGATCCCGCGTTCCCCAAGGAGCTGGATCGTATCCTGGGCATTACCGACGGCATCATGCGCTCCATGATCGTGGCTAAGCCTGAATAAGGAGGCTGCACGATGCTTAACCGCATTATCATCATGGGACGTCTCGTCCGTGACCCCGAACTGCGGACAACCCAGTCCGGTACTCCGGTGACGTCCTTTACCCTGGCCGTGGACCGCGACTTCAAGAGCCGCGATTCCGGCGAGAAGAGCACCGATTTCATCGATGTGGTAGCCTGGCGGCAGACGGCGGAGTTCGTCTGCAAGTACTTCACCAAGGGCCGTATGGCCGTGGCGGAGGGCCGGCTCCAGATCCGCGAGTGGAAGGACCGCGACGGCAACAACCGCCGCACCGCAGAGGTGGTGGCGGACAACGTCTACTTTGGCGACAGCCGCCGGGACGCCGAAGGCGCCGGCAGCTACAGCGCCCCTCCCGCCTATGGCAGCGCCCCCGCTTACGGCGGCGGCTATGCCCAGCCCTCCCACGAGCCTTCCGGCTTCGCTGAGATCGACGATCAGGACGGCGACCTGCCCTTCTGATCCCTCTTCACCCTATTTTGCGGCAGTCGCTGCCGACATTGACAAGGAGGATAGATTACCATGGCTATGGAACGTGAAAATAGACCCGCTCGTCCCGCCGCGCCCCGTAAGCGCAAGAAGGTCTGCCAGTTCTGCGTGGACAAGTGCGAGCACATCGACTACAAGGACGCCGCCAAGCTGCGCCGCTTCATTTCCGAGCGCTCCAAGATCCTGCCCCGCCGCACCACCGGCACCTGCGCCATGCATCAGCGCCAGCTGACCGAGGCCATCAAGCGGGCCCGTCAGATCGCTCTGCTGCCCTACGTGACGGAGTAAGCTGAATTTTATAAGCTAAAAATACCTTCCACCTGACGGTGGGAGGTATTTTTTTCTGAATAGCTGCCTGCAGCATGGCGGTATCCTTGCCAGAGCAGTCTCCCAATCCTTAAAAAATTATTAAAAATATGGAAATATGGCTGGGAATGTGCTATAACAGTACAGCTTGTGAATGTAATGTAAGGAGGAATCGCAATGGACAACACCAAACGCCGCTGGGG
>CALXGE010000077.1 GCA_944387775.1 uncultured Oscillospiraceae bacterium
CAGTTCTTCCCCGGTGAGAAGCCCTGGGGCGTGAAGGTGGATGTGGTGATGCCCTCCGCCATGCAGAACGACGTCCACATGGAGCATGCCAAGCAGATCGTGGCCAACGGCATCAAGTACTACATCGAAGTGGCCAATATGCCCACCACCAACGACGCTCTGTTCTACCTCATGGAGCAGAAGAACATGATCGTGGCCCCCTCCAAGGCTGTTAACGCCGGCGGCGTGGCCGTGTCCGCTCTGGAGATGAGCCAGAACAGCGAGCGCCTGGTATGGTCCGCTGAGGAAGTGGACGAGAAGCTCAAGGGCATCATGAAGAACATCCACAAGGTGTCCGTGGAGGCCGCTGAGGAGTACGGTTTGGGCTACAACCTGGTGGCTGGTGCCAACATCGCCGGCTTCAAGAAGGTTGCCACCGCTATGATGGAGCAGGGTATCTTCTAATAAGGCCATCCTATAGAGAGATACATCAGATAAAGCGCCCCGGGAATTTCCCGGGGCGCTTTTTTCTCTCGTCTGCCAAAAAAGGATGACTTGCCAGGTCTGCTTGTGTATAATGGGAGGCAGACCGGGGCGGTAAAGCCCTGGAGGAGAGGAGCAGGAAGATGAACGAACAGCTATTGTCGCAGGCCCGTGCCATCGGACCCGATTTACATACGATCTTTCAGGAAATCCATGAGCACCCCGAGCTGGGCAACCGGGAGGAGCGCACGGCGGCGCTGATCCGTCGTCGACTGGAGATGCTGGGCTGGGAGGTCACTCCCGTGGTCGGCACCGGCACTGTGGGCCTCCTCCGGGGGGACAGGCCGGGCCCCACCATTGCCATTCGGGCGGATATCGATGCCCTGCCCATTACCGAGGAGACAGGGCTTCCCTATGCTTCCCAGGCCCCCGGTGTGATGCACGCCTGCGGTCACGACTTCCACACCGCCGCCCTGTTGGGAGCCGCCCAATTGCTGGCAAAGCGGAGGGAGACCCTCTCGGGGAACGTAAAGCTCTTTTTCCAGCCCGACGAGGAGGGGGACGGCGGCGCTGCCCGGATGATCGCCGCGGGCTGCATGGAGAATCCCCATGTGGACGCCGCCTTCTGCTGCCATGTGGAGAGCGGCATCCCCACAGGGACGGTGTCTGTCCGCTCAGGGCCTATCTGCGCTGCCTCCAACCCCTTTGCCGTTACCCTCCGGGGTCGGGGCTCCCACGGTGCCAAGCCCCATCTGGGCACGGATGTGATCGTAGCGGGAGCTCAGATCGTCACCGCGCTCCAGACCATTGCCAGTCGCCGCACTTCCCCCACGGAGCCGGTGGTGGTGACGGTGGGCACCTTCCACAGCGGTACCGCCGGCAATGTCCTGGCGGAGACGGCGGAGCTGACGGGCATTCTCCGCACCATGGGCGGCGAGGCCCGGGAGCGGGTGAAACAAGATTTCCGGAACATTGTCTCTGGTATTGCCGCCGCCATGGGGGTGGAGGCAGAGATCACGATTTTTGAGAGCTACCCTGGCTGTCGGAACGATCCGGCTATGACGGAGCTTCTCCGCCGGGCAGCGGGGGAGGTCCTGGGCCGGGAGAACGTGTGGGAGCTGCCGGAACCCTCTCTGGGCACCGACGATTTTGGCTACTTCAGCGATGCGGCGCCCGGCTGCTACTACTACATCGGTGTGGGCAGCGAGGAGAAGGGGTTCACCTTCCCCAACCACAACCCCCGCTTTGCCGCGGACCCGGAGGCCCTGCCTCTGGCGGCAGCGGTCCACGTCCAGACGGTGCTGGACTTCCTGGGAGGTGACGAACTGTGATTTTTCCTCCAGAGCCGAAAGCGGGGGATACCATTCTGTTGGTGTCACCTTCCTCACCGCTAAAGGCAGAGGAGCCGGTGGAGCGGATTGCACGGGCAGTGGAGGATCTGGGCTACCGGGTGCGGATCGGGGCGTCCTGCCGGGAAAAAACCGCCTGCGGTTACGCGGCGGCCTCCCCGGAGACCCGGGCGAGAGACATCAATGAGGGGTTTGCGGATCCGGATATCAAGGGAATCTGGTGTACCCGAGGGGGCAGCACTGCCGCCCGGATGCTGCCCCTGCTGGACTATCCGCTTATTCGTACCAATCCCAAACCATTCCTGGGCTTCAGTGATGTGACCAGCCTCCATATGGCCCTCCAGCAGCGCTGCGGCCTGGTGACCTACCACGGTCCTACCGCCAACCGCCTGATCCAGTCAG
This sequence comes from uncultured Oscillospiraceae bacterium, assembly GCA_944387775.1. Lineage (GTDB taxonomy): Bacteria > Bacillota > Clostridia > Oscillospirales > Oscillospiraceae > Pelethomonas. The sequence continues at coordinate 2,214 of CALXGE010000077.1, forward strand.
AGCACAACGACTTCACCTGGCAGAGCCTTCCGGCGGCCCTCCACATGGGGGAATGCCTTCGGATACAGAATCCCCCGGGGGAACCCATCCTGTCCCTGCGGCCGGGAATCGCCTGCGGGGAACTGATCGGCGGGAACATGTCCCTGGTGACCGCCTCTCTGGCTACCCAGTGGGAGATCGATACGACGGGTCGGGTGCTGTTCCTGGAGGACGTGGGGGAGGCGGTATACGCCCTGGAACGAATGCTGAACCAGCTGCGCTGGGCGGGAATCCTGGACCGGGCGGCGGCGGTAGTGCTGGGGCCCTTTACCAGCTGCCGCAACGCCTACCGGGAGGATTACGGGCCGGAGGCACTGCTGAGGGACTTTTTCGCTGATTATCCCAAGCCTGTCATCGCCAATGTTCGTTCTGCCCACTGCATGCCCATGGTGACGCTGCCCCTGGGTGCCTGCTGCCAGGTGGATGGCAACAGGGGAGAGCTGACAGTATTCCGGCGGTGAGAACCGACCCGCTCGGATGTAAAAAGAAAACAGCCCCCGGGACATAGTCCCGGGGGCCATTCTGTTTTACTAAGGGAAGCTTACTTGCCGAAGTTCTCGATGATGTCCACGATCTCCGCACCGATGCGCTTCTGGGCTTCCTTGGTGGCAGCGCCGATGTGGGGGGTGCAGGAGACGTTGGGGTGGTCGATGAGGGCCTTGTTCATGGGAGGCTCCTCAGCGTACACATCCAGACCGGCGGCACGGATCTTGCCGGAGTTCAGGGCCTCCAGCAGGTCGTCCTCGTTGACGTTGTCGCCGCGGGAGGTGTTGATGAACACCACGCCGTCCTTCATCTTGTCGATGTTCTCCTTGCAGATCAGCTTCACGCCGTTGAGGGAGGGGGTGTGGAGGGAGATGAAGTCGGCCTTGGCCAGCAGCTCGTCCAGCTCCACATACTTCATGCCCATCTGCTCCTCGATGCCGGGAACATGGAAGATATCCTGGGCGATGACTTCCATGCCGATGCCCTTGGCCATGCGGCCCAGAGCCTGGCCGATACGGCCAAAGCCAATGATGCCCAGGGTCTTGCCGCCCAGTTCAAAGCCCTTGCCGTAGGCCTTCTTCTCCCACTTGCCTTCCCGCATGGTGTGGCCTGCCACGGAGATGAAACGGGCGCAGGAGAACATGTGGGCCATGGCCAGCTCCGCTACGGAGTTGGAGGAGGCGCGGGGGGTGTTCTTCACGGTGATGCCGGCTTCCTCGGCGTACTTGACATCGATGTTGTCCACGCCTACGCCGCCACGGATGATGAGCTTGAGCTTGCCGCTCTTGGCCTCGTCGATATGGTTGGCACGAACCTTAGTAGCGCTGCGGACCACCACGGCGTCAAACTCACGGAGAGCGGCGCCCAGCTCCTCCGGGGCGTAGAACTGCTCCACTACCTCGTGGCCATTGGCCTTCAGCTGCTCCAGGGCGGTCTTGTCCATGCCGTCGGTAACCAGAATTCTCATAGGTATCGTCTCCTCAATCAAACGGTATTCATTCTTTTTCTTGCAAGAAAAAGAATCAAAAAGAACTCTTGCGCGAAACTCTGTTTCGCTTATATGTTTCCGGTGTGAGACAAATCTCAATAAAGATGTCCCCGGCGAAACAGAGTTTCGCCGTAAAGTTTTTCTTTTGCTTCTTTTCTTTGTTCACAAAGAAAAGAAGGGACGTTCTCCCAGGATCAGGCGTTCTCTGCCTCGAACTTCTTCAGGAACTCCACCAGGGCCTCCACGCCCTCCTTGGGCATGGCGTTGTAAATGCTGGCCCGCAGGCCGCCTACGCTCTTGTGGCCCTTCAGGTTGTCGTAACCGGCAGCCTTGGTAGCGGCCACCACCTTGGCGTCCAGCTCGGCGCTCTCGGTGACGAAGGGGATATTCATGAGGGAACGGAACTCCTTGTCCACAGTGCCCTTGAACATCTTGGAGCTATCCAGGAAGTCGTACATGACCTTGGCCTTGTCCTGGTTGATCTTGTCCATGACCTCCAGGCCGCCCAGCTTCTTGAGGTACTTGAAGACCTTGCCGCAGCAGTAGATGGCCCAGCAGTTGGGGGTGTTGTACATGGAGCCGTTGTCGGCGTGGGTCTTGTAGCTGCAGTACAGGGGAACCTTGGGATCCAGGTCGTCCCGGATGAGGTCCTCACGGATGATGGCGATGACCATACCGGCGGGGCCCACGTTCTTCTGAACACCGGCGTAGATCATGCCGTAGTCAGAGACGTTGCAGGGACGGGAGAGGAACATGGAGCTCTGGTCGCTAACCAGGACATGACCCTTGGTGTTGGGCAGCTTGGACCAGGTGACACCGTGAATGGTCTCATTCTCACAGATGTAGACGTAGTCAGTGTTCTCGGGGATGTCCAGGTCGCTGCAGTCGGGAATGTAGCTGTAGTTGCGGTCCTTGCTGGAAGCCACCACATGGACCTCACCGTACTTCTTGGCCTCGGCGATGGCCTTCTTGGACCAGGCGCCGGTTTCCACATAGCAGGCCACGCCGTTCTTCATCAGGTTCATGGGAACCATGGCGAACTGCAGGGTAGCGCCACCCTGGATGAACAGGACCTTGTAGTTGTCGGGGATGCCCATGAGTTCCCGCAGATCGGCCTCAGCCTCGTCGATAATCTGCTGGAACACCTTGGAACGGTGGCTCATCTCCATGACGCACATGCCGGAACCCTGATAGTTCATCATCTCATCCCGGATTTCCTCCAGAACGGGCTCCGGCATCATGGCAGGGCCAGCAGAAAAGTTGTATACACGGTTGTACTTCATCGTTTCTTTCCTCCTCAATCTTGGGGAAAAGGGCAGCTTTTCCCAGTTACTGTCAGTATAGTATATTTCGCAAAAATAATCAACAGCATTTTAAAAAAATTCAGTATACCTAAAAATTTGTTTGACTCCCCAAAAGTTCTTGAGAAACGGACAAAACAGGGACGTGTGTTTATTTTGTGCGGAACGGAAAGAAAATTGTTGAAAAATTGGAAAAGCTCCGATATACTTACTATGAATGCCATGAAAACAGGAGGGGCGGAAATGAGAGCAGACGGCCGCAGGGCAAAAGGACTGACCGCCATCGAGCAGGCCATTCCCCATATCATGCCTAAGCGCGTGGACGCGCAGAACTATGTTACAGAATATGTGGATGAGGAAGTAATCAAGGAGTATATCCGTCGCGTGCGCAGGGAGAAAGGTGTCCGCCTAACCCGCATGTCGGTGGTGATCGCAGCGTATTATTTGGCATCGCTCCAGCACCCCTATATCAACCGCTTCGTTGTCAACAGTAGGGTGTATAACCGCAATCATTTCTGCGTGAGCTTTGTTATGCTGAAAAAGCGGGCGGATGGTACGCCGGATGAGACCACGGTGAAAATCTTCATGACGCCGGAGGACGATATCTTCTCCATCAACCAGCGGATCAATGATACCATCGAGAAAAACAGTGAGCCCAAGCACAACAATAACACAGATAAGTTCGCCAGCTTTATGTTTTCTCTTCCAATTCTACCCTATTTGGTGATGGCGATTGTCCGCCTGTTGGATCGCTGTGGGCTTTTGCCCAGGGCACTGATTGACCTGAGCCCTTTCCATACCAGCATGTTTATTACCAATTTGGCCTCCATCAATACTACTCATATCTTCCACCATGTCTATGAGTTTGGTACCACCAGTGTATTTCTCAGTGTGGGAAAGTCCATCCCCAACTACCTCACCGGAGAACTGGACAAGAAACTGATGCCTATCAGCGTGGTTATGGACGAGCGCATCTGCACCGGGCACGACTATGCGCTGTTCAACAAGACGCTCCAACGCTTTTTGAAGAATCCGGAGCTGCTGGAAAAGGAGAACCTTGCCAGAGCAAAGGAAGCGGTGGAGGTATAAAGAATTTTGTTTCTGCCAGATAAAAGGCGCGCCGCGAAACAGCTTGCTTCGCGGCGCGCCTTTTGCTCTCATTGAGGGGTATTATTTTAACAGATAGTTTCTGACCAAAATCTGAAGGAGTTCGTCCCGATCCACCTTGCGGATCAGAGTCCGGGCCTGGTTGTGATTGGTGATGTAGGTGGGATCTTCTGACAGAATATAGCCTACGATCTGGTTGATGGGATTATACCCTTTTTCCTCCAGTGCTTTGTATACAGTCACCATGATCCGGTGAATTTCTGCATCCTGTTCACCGGCAAAGTCAAACTTACGGGTGTAATCGTCCACTCCTGCACCACCTTTCCAAGCTTATGGTCTATAGTATACTCACTTTTCTGCCGCCTGTAAAGAGAAAAAATCCGAATGTTACAGAGATGTAATATTCGACAAATTTATCCTGATACGGCGGAAAAAGAGGTAAAAAAGAAGAAATCCGGCAGCCCAGGGAACCATAGACCAGACAAATTGGCCAAAGGGCAGATAGATGGGGGAGACGGTGTCAACGACCAGAATTTCCCCACTGTGGGTAGACCAGACACAACTGCGGTCGGCCAGTAGCCACAGGATAGCAGACAAGGCTGGAAGCAGGACCAGAGCAGGCACAATAGCCTGTCGCTCTTTTCGGACCAGAATCAGACAGCAGCCAAGACAGATGAGGACAACCAACACCACATATGCTGGATTCTGATACCGGTAAAGCCACTCAGGAACATAGAGGGTCCGGTAAACTACCCAGAACAGCAGAGGCAGCAGGGTCAGGCCGCAGGGCAGGGCATCCCAGGGAGATAACCTTCCGTTCCAGGTCAGGCGGGGCCGCTGCCCGGCGGAGACCACGCGGATGATCCAGCCGGTGAGGATGGTGAGCAGAGCGGCCAGCAGGACTTGCGCAATGCCGAGGATGAGCGCGGACTGTGTAAAGTTGTCCAGCGGGCTGGGGAAACCTGCAAAGAGAGAAATATTCCCCAGGGAAAGCTCGCTGAAGGGGACCGTGCCGAAGGGCACCTCGCCCCCGGTGAGGAAGCTGAGGTACCACTGGAGGAACAGAATCCATCCGGCCGAGGTGACGAGTCCGCAGACGGCGAAGTTGACAAAGAAGTTCATGGTCAGGTTGGCCAGGCGGAACCAGCGGCTGTGGTAGGTGTAGCGATTTTGAAGATATACGCCGTAAGCCATAGTGCCCAGGTACAGGAGATAGCATACCAGTGTGGGCGTGAAGAGATCCAGCAGGAAAAACAGTACGCCGCCGCCGATGGCAAAGGCGAAGCTGAGAAGGTTCTGCCAGTCGGCGGTGTTGAGGGTGCGGATAGGGGGCTCGTCGCACAGAAGGGCGTCTACCGTCACATGCAGGGCTCGGGCCAAGGGACCCAGCAGAGTGATGTCCGGATAACCGCCGCCGCTTTCCCAGCGGGAGACAGACTTGTTGGATACGCCCAGCAGGTCGGCAAGCTCCTGCTGGGTAAAATTTTGGGCCTTGCGGTATCGTTTGAGGCGCTCGGCAAATTCTATCTCAGTCATAGAGGTGCTCCTCCTTTTGGGGGAATCATTTGTGGGAATCTGGGAGACAGGCCTGTTTCCATGGTCAAAGTATAGCGGAAAAACCTGTTCCTGAACACCCCACAGCGCTGGAATTTTGTCCCGCAGCGTGAGAAGAGGAAGAAAAAGAGCCTGTACCGATAATACCGGTACAGGCTCTTTTCTTATACAGTGGTTATTGCTCGACGGCGTTACCGCAGTACCGCGCCCAGCTCCTTCTCCAGAGTTTCCAGGATAGATTTGACGTCAGCGTCTGCTTCTTCGCTGGTGAGGGAGCGGTCGTCAGAGCGGAGGACCAGATTGAAGGCCACAGACTTCTTGCCATCGGCCACGCCCTTGCCGCGGTAGATATCAAAGAGGGTGACCTCTTTGAGCAGGCCCTTGGCTCCCTTGCGGATGGCGTTTTCCAGAGCACCCACGGTGACGGCCTCGTCGCATACCACGGCGATATCACGGGTCACAGAGGGGAACTTGGGCAGGGGAACATATACGGGATCGGGTCCCTTGGCCTGGGCCAGCGCCTCAAGGCTCAGCTCGGCGCAGTAGAACTCTGCATCCACACCGTAGTTCTGGGCCACCAGGGGATGGATCTGTCCCAGTACGCCAATCCGGCAGTCACCCACATACACGTCGGCACAGCGGCCGGGGTGATAGGAGGGATTGGACTGGCTGGGCTTCACAAAGGAGATGTCCTCAGCCCGGAGATCCTTGAGGATGGCCTCCACAGCACCTTTCAGGGTGAAGAAATCCATATCCTCGCCGTAGGCGCCCATGGACAGCAGCTTTTTCTCTACGGCCAGACCGTCGTCGCCGCCGGAGAGATAGATGCGGCCTACCTCATAGAGACGGGCGCTCTTGTTGCGGTAGTTGTAGTTCCGGGTCAGGATCTCCAGCATAGAGGGCAGGATGGTAGTGCGCATGATGGAGGTGTCCTCGCCCAGGGGATTGAGGATCTTGAAGGACTGGCGGCGAGGATCGTCCGCGCTCCAGCGGATCTTGTCGTAGCAGGTGGGGGAGATGAAGGAGTAGGTGATGATCTCGTCATAGCCAAGACTACGGCACATGGCGCCCAGCTGCCGCTCCAGCTTCTCCTCCTGGGAGAAGCCGCCCAGGGTAGTCTGACCCCGCATAAGCGTGGTGGGGATGTTGTTGTAGCCGTGGAAGCGGGCTACTTCCTCGGCCAGGTCCGCCATGCCCTCCACGTCGCCGCGCCAGGAGGGAACCGTCACCTGATCGCCCTCCACGGCGAAGTCCAGCTTTTTGAGGATACGGACCATTTCGTCTGCTGCAATATCAGTGCCCAGAAGGCCGTTGATGTGGTCCGGCTCCAGCTTGAGGATCCGGGGCTGGGGTACGTGGTTGAGAATATCGATGACTCCGTCAACCACCTCGCCGGCACCCAACAGCTCCACCAGCTCGCAGGCGCGGTTCACGGCAGGCAGGGTGTTCATGGGATCGAGGCCCTTCTCAAACTTGGCGCTGGCCTCGGTGCGCATGCCCAGAGCCAGAGCACCCTTGCGGATGCAGGTGCCGTCGAAGCAGGCGGACTCAAAGACCACGTCGGCGGTGTCGCTGACGATCTCGCTGTTCTCGCCGCCCATGATGCCGGCCAGGCCTACGGCCCGGGTCTCATCGGCGATGACCAGGTGGTTGGCGTTGAGCTTGCGGACCTGACCGTCCAGAGTGGTGAGCTCCTCGCCCTCGGCAGCCCGGCGGACAATGATCTTGCCGCCCTTCACATAGCGGTAGTCAAAGGCGTGCATGGGCTGGCCATATTCCAGCATAACATAGTTTGTGATGTCCACGATGTTGTTGATGGGCCGGACTCCCATGGAGCGCAGCCTCTCCCGCATCCACTTGGGGGAGGGGGCGATCTTCACGTTGCGGACCATCCGGGCGGTGTACCGGGGGCAGAGCTCGGGGTCCGGGGTCTCCACGTCCAGAAGGTCACAGAGGACGCCCTCGGCGCCGCCCTTCACCACGGGCTCGTGGAGGCGCAGCTCTGCGTCAAAGGTAGCGGCGGCCTCCCGGGCCAGACCAATCACGCTGAGACAGTCGGGGCGATTGGGGGTGATCTCAAATTCCACCACGTGGTCGTCGGCGTTAATGACGGGCTTGATGTCATCGCCGGGCTTTACGCCCTCCTCGTGGAGGATGAAGATACCGTCAGGGATGCAGTGGGGGAACTCCGCCTGCTGGGCGTGGAGGTCCTCCAGGGTGCAGATGATGCCGGTTTTGGTGTTGAAGGCCACCAGGTCCCCGGCGTGGAGGTTGGGACAGGGGGTGGTGACGACAGCACCGGTGGGGCCGTCCTTCTCGGCGTAGGAGAGTCGGCAGGTCCATCCGCTCTCAGCGGCCTTTACTGCCTCCACCTTGGCGGCCACTACGGGGCCATAGATCTTGTCACCCGGCTGGATGTCGGGAGAGATGGAGGGCTTGTCCTTGTCCAGGGGCTTGTAGTCGCCCAGAATGGCGGCGGGGGTGATAACGGCATAGGGGAAGTCTCGCTCGTCCAGCCCCAGCTCATAGAGACCGCAGAGCATACCGTTGGAGAGGACGCCCCGGAGCTTGCCCTTCTCAATTTTCTTGCCGCCGGGCAGGGTGGACTTGTGGAGGGCCACAGGAACCATATCGCCCTCGTGGACGTTCCAGGCGCCGGTGACGATCTGCACGGGCTCATCCTTGCCCACATTGATCTGGCAGATCCACATGTGGTCACTGTCGGGGTGGCGCTCCAGAGACAGCACCTGGCCTGCCACTACGTTGGAGATCTCCGCCCCCAGGTCCTCAGTAGTCTCCACTTTGGAGCCGGAGAGGGTCATTGCCTCCGCAAAATCCTTATCGTTGGCGTCTACCGTGACAAATTCATTGAGCCATTTTCTGCTTAAATTCATTGCTCCATTCCCCCTCTCTTAAAACTGCTCCAGGAAGCGCACGTCATTTTCAAAGATCAGCCGCAGGTCGGCGATCTTGAAGCGGCGCATGGCGGTACGCTCCAGACCGATGCCGAAGGCCCAGCCGGAGTACACGTTGGGGTCGATGCCGCTCATCTCCAGCACCCGGGGGTGGATCATCCCAGCGCCCAGAAGCTCGATCCAGCCCTCGCCCTTGCAGGTGGGGCAGCCCACGCCGCCGCACTTGTGGCACTGAACGTCCATCTCGCAGGAGGGCTCGGTGAAGGGGAAGTG
>CALXGE010000078.1 GCA_944387775.1 uncultured Oscillospiraceae bacterium
CTTCATTACGGGCTCGCTGTCGGGGGCGTCGTCCTATGGACGCACTTCTGCCCATTCAAAGCGGCTCACCTAGTATATCAATTGCTTCCGGAAAAGTCAACAGATTTTTGCAAAAAATTGATATTTTTCTCAGAACGGGCCGAAAGTGTGCGCTGAGGGCCTACTGCCTGTTCTCTGTGCAGGCGGCTGGGCCTGCTGCCTGCTTGGGAAGGGGCGGGTGCTGGGCCATATACCGCTCCAGAATGGCGGCGGCGGAGCCTACGAACCGGGCACAGGGCCGCTGAGCATAGTAGGCGGCGGTGCGCTTCTCCGGTACCGGAACTTCCGCCCCATCCCGGCCCAGTAGCTCCCGGCAGATGATGGAACCGTTCTCACGGCGAAATTCCTCCGCCAGCTTCTGGACCAGGGCGTAGTGGGCGGCCTTGGCCTCATCGTCATCGGGGGCGGTATAGCCGTACAGGAGTCCCGCCGCCATGAGGATTCCGCTGACGCCGCCGCAGACCTCCCGCAGGCGGCCCATGCCGCCGCCGAAGGAGGAGGCAAGCCGCAGAGCAAAATCCGCTTCCAGCCCCAGATCCTCCGCGAAGGCCAGGAACACCGACTGAGCGCAGTTATATCCCGCCTGGAAGTTCTCTACCGCCTTTTCCTCGTGGGTCATGGCCGCTGCCTCCTCAATAGCTGAGCTTCTCTGCCGTCCAGTCCCGAATCACGTCACTATAGTAGGCGCACTGAGCACGGGCCAGGGCAGTGTCCAGGTTGATATAGTTTCCGCACTCGACGGCGCTTTTGCCGGGCATGGGACCCTCCCAGGCTGCTCCGGCGGCAAAGACCTCCTTCACCAGGTCTACTGCCTCAGTGTCGGTGAGTTTTCTGCTGTCGAAGAGAAAGTAGAAGCCGGTCTGGCAGCCCATGGGGCCAAAGTAAATCACGGCGTCCTTGGCGTGGCTGTTGCGCAGCAGGGTGGCAATAACGTGCTCTACGGAGTGCATTTCAGCATTGGTGAGCAGGTCGCCGGTGTTGGGCTTTTTAAAGCGAAGGTCAAAGGTGGTGACCTCCCCATCCCGGCGGGAGAGGTACATCCCGGGCAGGAGCTTGGTGTGGTCCACCTGGAAGCTGGCGATCTTTTCCATAATAATTTCCTCCTAAATTATGCGGGGGCTCCCCGCCCCCGGACCCCGGGTTCCTTTTCCCCTGCCGGAAAAGGAACCAAAAGGGCGCTCAGGGGAGATACCTCCCCCTGAGGACCCCCGAATTTTTGAATGTTTACGTTGTCGAGGCTGCGTGGCGTCTTTTTTGGTGCCTGCCGCAGCGCGGGCAGACGCTGCCTCTGACGGAGAGTGGTGTCCTGGGGCTTCCATCTCTCCTGGGGACGTATGTAAGCTAGGGTGCCTGCGGAAAGGGTGCGCTTGCGGCAGGTCTCAGCCTTTCACCCCAAAAGCGAAACGGAGTTTCGCGCAAAAAGTTTCTTTTGGTCCTTTTCTTTTCAAAGAAAAGGATAGAAGCTCAGGTTAAACGTCGCCGTCCCGAAGGAACCGGGCCAGGGGCAGGACCAGGGTGTTGAGGTGCTCCATGGCCTCTCCAAAGTTGAAATACTCGTCGGGGCTGTTTTCCATGCACAGCCGGTCCGACACCGACTTTACCGCGGAGAAGGGCACGCCGCAGCGCATGCACACCTGGGCGATGGCGCCGCCCTCCATCTCACAGAGGGTGGGAGAGAAGGTTTTGGCGATCCAGTCCGCACGATCCCCGCGGACCAGGAAAGCGTCGCCTGTGGCTACGTCCCCCGTGACGCAGGAGACACCCTGCTGCTCCAGGAAAGCAGCGATCTTCTCAGGGACGGCGGTGGAAAAGTGCAGAGTATTTATTGTGGACACAAGACCCACTGGGTCCCCGATAGGGGAGGTGTCCACGTCATGCTGGAGAAACCGCTCCGCCACCACCACCGTGCCGATGGGCAGATCCCGGAAGCTCCCCGCTACTCCGGCGTTTATCATCCAATCCGGTTGATAGCGGTCAATGCACAACTGCGCTGCCATAGCGGCATTCACCTTGCCGATGCCGCCGGCGTAGGCGATAAGATCCTTCTCAATCTCATAAAACGGTACGCCGTGCACCGTCTCCAGCAGCTTTGCACCGGTAGCGGTCAGCAGACTCTCAATCTCACCGGCCATGGCGTAAGCAAGGGCAATTTTCATATGTCCCTCCTGATTACTTACAAATTTCGCTACCAGTATACCACAATCGGCAGGCTGGGTAAAGATTTAAGATTTATTGAAAAACGATAAAAATATATTGACAAACAAAAACTGTAAATTATAATGGAAGGAGAAATGAAGGAGGGAACGAGTAATGAAACGAGTGGCTCTTGTTCGTACACTTAAAGGCGTGGTAATTTTTCTGGCTGTACTGGCGGCGGTATTTTATGGCCTCGTTTTCCCTGACTTGATCCGAGGGGTGGGGGCGGAGGCCTTTGGCTGGCTGGTGACACCTTCCATCGTGGCGGTGAGCCTCAGCGCTATCCCCATCGTGATCGCTTTGGTGCTGTTCTGGCAGATCTGCACGGAGATTGGAAGGGACAATTCCTTTTGCCACCGCAATGCCTGGCGGCTTAGCGGCATCGGCTTTTGCGCCCTGGCGGACACCGCCTACTGCGTGGTGGGTACAGTAACCATCTTTGTTATTACCGGCGGCCATCCGGGCGTACTTCTTGTGGCGGCCACGGCTATTTTTATCGGCCTTGCCATCGCTCTGGCGGCATTCCTTTTGAGTCATCTGGTATTGAAGGCTGCGGAGATGAAGGACGAGAACGATCTGACCATCTGAGAGGGGGAGAGGAAATGCCCATCGTGGTGAATCTGGATGTGATGCTGGCCAAGCGGAAGATGTCGCTGAGCCAGCTGTCGGAGCAGGTAGATGTGACGCTGGCCAACCTCTCCATCCTGAAAACCAACAAGGCCCGGGCTGTGCGCTTTTCCACCCTGGAGGCGATCTGCCGGGCCCTGGATTGCCAGCCCGGGGATATCCTGGAGTACCTGCCGGAGGAGACATAGGAGAGGTTTCGACGCGCAATGCAGCGCGTATGACCCGGTGAAGGAGGAGTCTGGATGAACCGACTGTCGTTTTGGCTGTTGATGTGTGTGCTTTCTGTGGTGAATGGGTTGATTTTTTTCCAGCTGACCTTTGCTGCTATGGGGCGGGGGATATCGGATGTGGACAACCAGGGAGCGCTGCTGATGATTCCCCTTTTCTGGATCACGGCGGTTATTCTTCTCGTCCTGCTCAACATAATCACCCTTGTGGATGGGCGGAATATCCCAAAGGGCACTGGAGTGGATCCTCTGGCCGCTTTCCGCTTTGCAGGACTGAGAGGACGTGAGATGGCCGGAAGGGTGATTTTTCTGGTTATTGCTGCGTTCTTGGTGTATCTTGCTCTTCACTTTGACCACCGTGCAAGGCTCCTGTCTGCCGCCTATGCCATAACCGGAGGGGTACTGCTGATTTTACTCTACGGCTGGCGGAGCGCCGCCATGAAAGGACGGTGCGGGTGATGGTGGAGAAAACGGTGCGGCGGAAATGGGAGGCCTGGGTTCTGGCTGGCTTGGCTGCGGCAGTGCTCACCGGCTGTGCCCTGTTCCCAGATGATGCCGGGGCCATTGCTATCAACTGGGGGATCCGGCTGCCGGATGGGTATACAGAGACCTATCAGACAGACACTGGTGCCAGCTTTGGCGGGGACGGCCTGCGCTGCCATGTATTTACCTGGCAGGATGGAAGTGATCTGGAGAATCTGCTGTCATGGTCGGAGGATGATGAAGAAACGATCGCCTTGGTGAGAGAAATGTTGTCAGAGCTGAATGTGCCGGAGGAGGCTCGGCCGGATTTTTCCGCCTGCCTGAGCTGGCACGGAAATGTTCGGGAGGAGGATCCCCGGGACCAACTGGTAATTCTGTATCTCCCGGAGCGCGCATGCTTGTGGGTGCTGGAGTCCTTTGTATAGGAGGGGAGTCATGAACAAGCGGAAACGATGGATCCTGGGCGGTCTGGCGGCGGCTCTGGCTCTGCTGCTGGTCCTGGGAGCATGGTGGCTCCGAGGGGGGCCTCAGCTGTGGACCCGTCGGCAGTTCTCGGCCCACCGGGCGGCTTTTGCCGATACGGCAGAGGCAGCCTTGGCGGGCGAGCCTTGGAAGAATGTCCCTGGTGTGAGGAATGTGAATGTGTGGCCCAAAGCGGGGACGGAGGACGTGGAGCTGGCGGACTTCACCACGGGAGCCTGGGGATTAGGCTCCTCCACCCGCTACTGGGGAATCTACTGCACCACCGATGGCGGGCCCGCCGGGTTCCAGGGCACGGACATGGAGCTGACGGAGGATGCTCCCGGCCAGTTCTCCTGGCAGGAAACGGGCGGCGACAATTCCTATCAGACCTGGGAACTGGACGATGGCTGGTACGGCTATCTCATGGAGTTTTAGTAAAAGAGGAGCCCGGCACATAGGTGCCGGGCTCCTCTTTTGTTGTTGGAGCAAGTGGGCTGCGGGGCGCTGCCCCGTGCCCCGCAAACCTTTGAAAAGGTTTGATCCAAACTCTGCCCGGGCAAACTGTAGTTTGCCCGGAAATAGATTTGACTGGTTCTGTCAACTAGGATAAGCGAAACGTAGTTTCGCGCAAAAAGTTTTCTTTTGCCTACTTTTCTTTTTCAAAAGAAAAGCAGGGAATCGGCGTTACCGCGGCTCCAGAGCGGAGTGGAGCTTATCGGTGATGGCGCCCTGGAAGAGGGAAGTGGAGTGGCCGTGGAGGGTCTCCAGGCCACCGGCGGCCATGCGGGGATCGATCTGACCGCCCATATACAGGTCCATGTCCAGGATGAACTTGATCTCCGGATCCTGGGGGGCGTTGGGGACGTTCTTTTTCACCAGGCCGGGGCCGGCGTGGATCTTGGCCTTGCAGGTGCTGTCCAGGCTCAGTTCCACGTCCACGGAGCACTTCTGGGTTCGGCTCTCCTCCACGTCCTCTTCGGATAGAACGCCCAGATAGGGAGTTGCCATCAGTTCCCGCCAGGGTTCCCCTTCCAGATCCAGGGCCTTCCGGGAGAAGATATTCACATATCTGAGGCCGATGCGCTCAAAGAAGGACGGCTGATAGATGCGGATAAACTGGGCCAGAGGCAGATCAAAGTGCTTGCCGAACTCCTCCCAGCCGGGGTAGGCCACAGTGGACAGGGAGATGAAATTGCTGGTGAGATTCAGCTTCCACTTGCCGTCAGCGGAAATAAAGTTGTAGTTGGTAATGGGCTGGGCCTGCTCCAGCTTGGCAGCAGGGGTACCAAGGCCGGTAATCTTGGGAGCAGGCTGCTCCTGCCGGGCGGCGTACCGGGGGAACATGGAGCGAATCGCGTCCTGGAAATCCGCCGGCTCCCTGGCGCTGATAGCGAGAATGGAAGGGAACCGAAGCTGACAAATTACCTCTGCCAGCTGGGCCTTGTCGTAATGGACGCGGGGACTATCTGAATAGAGCATAAAACGCCCTCCTTGCAAACTTTTTTCCTATTGTATATCCTGGCATGAAAATTGTCAAATCCACTGTCTATGCCAAGCTGCTGTGAAGAAAGCCTGGAAGTACATTGACAAAAAACGGAAATAATGCTACACTTGTAAACCAATGTGAAACACCGCTGCGGTAAGGGGGGAGAGGTATGGTCTTTTCATCCGCAGAGTTTCTGTTTCTCTTTTTGCCCTGCACACTGCTCCTCTACTATAACCCGTTTTTCCGGGGCAGAGGATTTCGCAATGTGCTGCTCCTGCTGGTATCCCTCTTTTTCTACGCTTGGGGGGAGAAGGTGTATGTGCTGTTGCTGCTGGCCTCTATCGCTGCCAACTGGTGGCTGGGGCTGCGGGTGGAGCCGGGCAGAAAGCACCGGCGGATCTTCTTGACGACGGCGGTGGTGCTGAACCTGACGGGGCTGTTCGTATTCAAGTACCTGGGCTTCGTATGTGAAAACCTGAGCGCACTGGGACTGCCCCTGCCCGAAGTGCGGCTTGCACTGCCCATTGGTATCTCCTTCTATACCTTCCAGGCCATGAGCTACGTCATTGACGTCTATCGGGAGAAATCTCCCGCCCAGCGCAGTGTTCTGGACGTGGGGCTTTACGTGTCTTTTTTCCCACAGCTCATCGCCGGACCTATCGTCCGCTATGAGACCATTGCCGCGGAGATCCACGGCCGGCAGGAAACCTGGGAGGATTTCTGCGAAGGAGTTCCGCGCTTCATCCAGGGCCTCGGTAAGAAGGTGATCTTGGCCAACAGCATGGCGATCATCGCTGATGCAGCTTTTGACGAACTGACAGCGATTTCGGTTCCCATGGCCTGGCTAGGAGCGGTAGCCTACGCTCTGCAGATCTATTTCGATTTCTCCGGCTACAGCGATATGGCCATCGGCCTGGGGTGGATGTTTGGCTTCCACTTCCTGGAGAACTTCAACCAGCCCTATCTGGCGGTATCCATTACCGATTTCTGGCGGCGCTGGCATATCTCCCTTTCCACCTGGTTCCGGGACTATGTGTACATCCCTTTGGGCGGCAATCGGGTAAGTCCCCGGCGGCACCTCTTCAATCTGCTGGTGGTCTGGCTTCTCACCGGCGTTTGGCACGGAGCGGACTGGGCCTTCATCTTCTGGGGGCTGGGGTACTTCCTCCTGCTGATGGCGGAGAAGTACGGCCACGTCGACCAGAAGCTGGGATTTCTAAGACGACCCTGGACCCTCTTCTGGGTGCTGATGCTGTGGGTGCTGTTCCGGGCGGAGGACCTGGGAAAGGCCGTAGAGTATTTTACCGCTATGTTTACCGGTGGCCGCGGGAACATGCAGGACTTTATCTACTACTTCTCCAACATGAAGGTTTATCTGCTGGCGGCGGTGGTATGCTGTCTGCCTCTGGGAAAGCTGTGGCGGAAGGTGCCGGAGCTCTGGCGGGACCGCCTGGAATCCCTGGGGACGGTAGCCCTGATGGCGGTGCTGGTGACCTATGTGGTAGGCAGCACGTATAACCCCTTCATTTACTTCAACTTCTGAGAGGAGGCACGCCATGAAACGGACAAAGACCTTTACGGCGGTGTGCTTCCTGGTGATATTGGGGGCATGCCTCCTGGCGGTGCTGGCCGGGGCGGCAGGGGTCGCTCTGGGATGGAAGCTGCCGGTGGCGGTAAACCGCTACCAAGGGGAGATCACCTATTCTGGAGTAGCGGAATGGTTTAAGAAGACCTGCCGGGCCTTCTGCACCACGGAGCTGCCGGGGCGGGAGAAGCTGATGGAGGCCAACGCCGCGCTGAACAAGGCGGCGGGAAAGTGGGTCTTTGAGAACACGGAGCCGGAGGTGGTCCGACTGGAGAACGGCTACCTGGAGAGTGCCGGGAACTTCTTCTATTACCTCACCCAGCCAGACGAGACAGTGGCGGAGTTTTCCAGTTGGGTGGAGGAGACCCTGAACTGTCCCTACCTCTACATTCAGGCCCCCGCCAAGCTCTGTGCTCTGGACCAGGAGGAGCAGCTGCCCCTGCCGGAGATGACCAACGCCAACCAACAAACGGACTGGCTGCTGGAGCACCTGGCAGAGCTGGGAGTGGACACGCTGGATCTGCGGGAGAGCCTCCATGCCGACGGCTTGAATCACTACGACTGCTTCTATGTGACGGATCACCACTGGACCATGGACACGGGGCTGTGGGCCGCCGATGTCATGGCGGCGGAGCTGGAGGAGCGCTATGGCCTTGCCATGGATATGTCGCCCCTGAATCCGGAGAAATATGAGCAGCGGGTGTGGGAGGACGCCTTTCTGGGTTCCCAGGGACGGAAGGTGACGCTGAGCTATGCCCACCCTGAGGATTTTATCCTGCCGGTACCCACCTTTGCCACAGACCTGCACCTGACGGTGCCCCCCTGGGGCAGCGACTTTTCCGGTGGATTTGAAATCCTATATAATGAGAGCGCGATTCCCTCGCCGGATTACTACCGGAGCAACAGCTACGGCGCGGTACTGATGGGGGACTGCCCCTACCTGGTAGTGGAAAATAAAGATCATTCGGAGGGACCTGTGGTAGCTGTTCTGAGGGAGTCTTTTGCCATTGCTCCCGGGCCTTATCTGTCTCTCGCTGCAGGGGAGGTCCACTTCATCGATGCCCGGTACTATGAGGGCAGTGTGAAGGCTCTGCTGGAGGAGATCCAGCCGGATATCGTGGTGTCTCTGTTGAATGCCCAGTGTCAGGTGGACGGCTATTTCGGTCTGATCCATTGAGCACAGCTGCGAAAAAAGAAAAAGGACCCGCATCCCACAGGGATGCGGGTCCTTTGCTGCTGCGAAAAACAATTATTTCTCCTCAACAGAGAGAATGCCCATGGGGCAGGCCTTGGCGCAGATGCCGCAGGCGATGCACTTGCTGGCCTTGCCCACCTCGGGGGACAGGACCATCACATGCATGGGGCAGGCCTCCACGCACTTGCCGCAACCCACGCACTTCTTCTTGTCGATCATGTACACGCCCTTGGCGTTCTGGCTGATGGCCTCCTCGGGGCAGACCCGGGCGCACTTGCCGCACATGATGCAACTCATGACTTTGGGTTCACCGTCGGGCTTGGCAGTGATGCGGATACAGCTGAGATCGGGGTCAAAGGTTTTATAAAAGGCTTCAGAGCAGGCCCGGACGCAGGAGAGGCAGGCCTTGCAGGGATACTCTTTGCTGACCACTAGCTTTTTCATAGGGGAAAGCCTCCAATACTTGAATTGTTCCGCCACTATCCTAGCAGAAAGATTGTTATTTTGCAAACAATATTTTCTCTTTTGTAAAAAATTGTGGTCTCTGCCAGGCCTGCTGCCGCTTTCTATCCCCGGCTGGGGCTTGTTTTTCCGGAATAGCGCTGATATAATAACCCGGTAATCGCCCGCCTCTCAGGAGCGGAAGGGGCGGCAGAATATTTAAAAAAGAGAGGAGATGTCCGCTATGTGCGAGGAAAAACAGGAGGAGCAGGAGATCTTGGAACTGAGCCACGACGAGATGCACCAGCGGGGGATTCCCCATGAGCACAGCCACGGGCATGTCCACAGCCACCAGCACACCCGGGCGGTGGTCAACCGCCTGGCCCGGGCCATCGGTCACCTGGAGCGGGTGAAGGCCATGGTGGAGGAGGGACGGGATTGTTCCGAGGTGCTCATTCAGCTGGCAGCGGTTCGCAGCGCCCTGAACAACACCGGAAAGGTGATCCTGAAGGATCACCTGGAGCACTGCATTGTGGAGGCCGTGGAGAACCACGACCATGCCACCATTGAGGAGCTCAATCGGGCTATTGAGCAATTTGTGAAATAGTGGCAGATGGCGCTGTTCCAGCAAGATAGATGTTTTCAATAGGTTAGGATAACTACAATATGCCTTCTATTTTGTTGTAGGATTGTGCATATATACGAATTTCTGCGATATTGTTATCAGCAAGGCAAAAATCCCCCGGAGGGGGGATTTTTGTCCTTGCTTTTTTGCTGCTTTTTTGCTACAATAAACCAAGCGCATTGTTAAAATTGTAACGATACGTATTCAAGAGAAAATTCCCGAGAGAAAGGAGCAAAGAAAACACAGATCCCCTGTGTTTTCCCCATTCCGACCATGAAACTGATCACTGTCGAGCAAATGGAAGCCGCTACCGAAAGACTGCTGGAAACCGGCCGTCAGGTAGGAGCCGACTCCTGGCAGCAGCGTGTCAAGAACCAGACGCCCCACTGCAAGTTCGGCGAGGAAGGGACCTGCTGCCGTATCTGCACCATGGGCCCCTGCCGTATCACCCCCAAGTCTCCCAGAGGCATCTGCGGCTGTGACGTCCACGGCATTGTGGCACGCAACTACCTGCGTTTCACCGCCGGCGGCTCCGCTACCCACTCTGACCACGGCCGGGAGATCTGCCACACCCTCTACCAGACCCGTGAGGGCGGCAATTACACCGTAAAGGACCCTGAGAAGCTCAAGCGCATCGCCCATGAGTGGGGCGTGGAAACTGAGGGTAAGGACATCTACGACCTGGCCCACGAGGTGGCCGAGATGGCCCTCATGGAGTACGGCAAGCCCTTCGGCACCCAGCGCTTCCTCAGCCGTGCTCCTGAGCACACCCGCAAGCTCTGGCACGACGCCGGCATTGAGCCCCGGGCCATCGACCGTGAGGTCTCCCAGTCCCTGCATATGACCCATATGGGCTGCTCCTCTCTCCCTGAGGCGCTGATCCGCCAGTCCCTGCGCAGCGGCCTGAGCGACGGCTGGGGCGGCTCCATGTGCGGCACCGAGTTCTCCGACGTCATGTTCGGTACCCCCAAGCCGGTGGATACCACCGCCAACCTGGGCGTCATGGAGAAGGACATGGTGAACATCGTGGTCCACGGCCACGATCCCTCCCTCTCCGAGATGATCGTCCACTACGCCCAGGACCCTGAGATGATCGCTCTGGCCAAGGAGCAGGGCGCCAAGGGCATCAATATCTGCGGCGTCTGCTGCACCGCCAACGAGGTGGCCATGCGCCACGGTATCCCCATGGCCGGTAACTTCCTCCAGCAGGAGAACGTGGTCCTCACCGGCGCCTGCGAGGCCATCGTGGTGGATGTGCAGTGCATCTTCCCCGCTCTGGGCCCCCTCAGCAAGTGCTTCCACACCAAGTTCATCACCACCTCCCCCATCGC
>CALXGE010000079.1 GCA_944387775.1 uncultured Oscillospiraceae bacterium
GTGAAGCTGGTGGAGGCCGCGGTGATCGAGTGCCCCAACATCCCCATCGCCCTGCACCTGGACCATGGCCCCGACTTCGAGACCTGCAAGTCCTGCATCGACGGCGGCTTCACCTCCGTGATGATTGACGCCTCCTCCAAGCCCTTCGCTGAGAACATCGAGATCACCAAGCAGGTGGTCGAGTATGCCCACGACCACGGCGTGGTGGTGGAGGCCGAGCTGGGCACTCTGGCCGGTATTGAGGATGACGTAAAGGTTGCCGCCCACGCTGCTTCCTACACCCGTCCCGAAGAGGTGGAGGAGTTCGTATCCAAGACCGGCTGCGACTCTCTGGCCATCGCCATCGGCACCAGCCACGGCGCTTACAAGTTCACTGCCGCTCAGTGCACCCGCAATGAGAAGGGCGTCCTGGTTCCCCCGCCCCTGCGCTTCGACGTGCTGGAGGAGGTCTCCAAGCGTCTGCCCGGCTTCCCGATCGTGCTCCACGGCTCTTCCTCTGTGCCTCAGGAGTATGTGAAGATGATCAACGACAACGGCGGCAAGATGCCCGATGCCGTGGGTATCCCCGAGGAGCAGCTGCGCAAGGCCGCTGCCATGGCTGTCTGCAAGATCAACATCGACTCCGATCTGCGTCTGGCCATGACCGGTACCATCCGCCAGTTCTTCAATGAGCATCCCGACAAGTTCGATCCCCGCGAGTACCTCAAGCCCGCCCGCGCCAACATCAAGGAGCTGGTCAAGCACAAGCTCATCAATGTGCTGGGCTGCGACGGTAAGGCTCTGTAAAAATTATATAGTATTTCTTTTGATCTCCTATAAAAGAGGGCTGCCTGTAACAGGCAGCCCTCTTTTCAGTTATTTGTTTCTACAAAACGCACAATCGAGATGTCCCATTGGTGGCCACTGCCCTTCATTAGGGGAGGAAAAATTTTTTATTCCCTATTGACAAAATCATTGCTATGCATATAATATGAAAACATGAACAAGTGCTCATATATTCAATTGAGCACAGGAAGGGGGACCTTATGGCAGACAGCAGAGAAAAGGAGCCTTTGGACTTATGTGATGTCCCGGTTATCCATGAAGATGTCCTGGCCAGAGTCAAGGCCAAAATGCCCAACGAGGACCCGGTCTATGAGGTGGCAGAGCTGTTCAAGGTATTTGGGGACTCTACCAGGGCCAGAATCATCTGTGCCCTCAATATTGAGGAGATGTGCGTGTGCGACCTGTCCGCTCTGCTGAACATGACCCAAAGCGCCATCAGCCACCAGCTGCGGCTTCTGAAGGTATCGCGGATCGTAAAGAGCCGCAAGCAGGGAAGGGTGGTCTATTATTCATTAGACGATTCCCACATCGGACAAATCTTTGCTATGGCCTTTGACCATGTGATGGAAGAACAGGAGGGGTAAGCAATGGAGGAAATGAAACGGGAGGCAGTAGAAAGTCCGGCCTGCCAGGGTCATGGCTGTGGCCATGACCATCAGTATGAACATGAGCACAGCCACGGCCATAACCACGAGTGCGACTGCGGACATGATCACGGGCATCATGACCATGGGTGTAGCTGTGGACATAACCATGAGCACCACGACCATAGCTGCGGCTGCGGACACGACCACGGCCAGGAACCCTCACAGAAGGAGCTCATCATCCTGGCAGTGGGAGCAATACTGCTGATTGTGGGTAAGCTGTTCCTCAGCGGGACTGTTTCTCTTGTCGTCCTTCTGGCCGCTTTCTTACTGGTAGCCTTCGATGTTCTGGTAGAAGCGGTAAAAAACATTCGTCGGGGCGAGATATTTGGCGAGAGCTTTCTCATGACCATCGCCGGTATCGGTGCCGTATGCATCGGGGAGATTCCCGAAGGTGTATTGGTTTTTCTCCTCTATCGGTTGGGTGAATACCTCCAGGATAAGGCGGTAGCCTCCTCCCGGAAATCCATCTCCGCCCTGTTAGACGTACGGCCCGACCGGGCCAACCTGCTGGAGAACGGACAAGCCAAAGAGGTGGATGCCCGAACAGTGACAGTGGGCTCTCTGATCCTGGTACGTCCTGGGGAAAAAGTACCTCTGGACGGCGTGGTACGAGAGGGCATATCCCAGCTGGACACCTCCGCCCTCACCGGAGAATCCCTGCCTCGCGAGGTATCCGTTGGACAGCAGGTCATGGCTGGCTGCATCAATCTCAGCGGCGCTCTCACCCTGGAGGTAGAAAAATCCTTCGGTGAGTCCACCGCCAGCAAGATCCTGGAAATGGTAGAGCACGCCTCAGAGAAAAAGGCGGCCAGTGAGAAGTTCATTACCCGCTTTGCCCGAGTATACACCCCCATCGTAGTCATCGCCGCAGCGCTGCTGGCGGTAATTCCGCCACTGTTTCACCTGATGGCCTGGGAGAGCGCCATCTACAGCGCTCTGTGCTTCCTGGCCATCTCCTGCCCGTGCTCTCTGGTAATCTCGGTGCCGCTGAGCTTCTTTGCAGGTATCGGCCGTGCCTCCCGGGACGGCATTTTGGTGAAGGGCGGTAACCATCTGGACACTCTGGCCCGGGCGGAGATCGTGGCTTTCGACAAAACGGGTACCCTTACTGCAGGCCACTTTACCGTCTCCCAGTGTGTCACCGCGCCCGGTGTCTCCCGTGAGACCCTGTTGGAACTGGCAGCCTTGGCGGAATCCCGGTCTACCCATCCTCTGGCCCAGTCTATTCTGGCCGAGCAGGGAGGGAAGCCCTTCTCCGCTGCTATAGAGGACTACCGGGAGACGCCCGGCCACGGCGTGTCTGTTCTGGCAGACGGTCGCCGTATCCTGGCCGGCAAGGCGGCATTCCTGGCAGAGGCAGGTATCCAGGTTCCGCAGGTGGACACTGGTGCCGCCACGGCAGTATATGTAGCTGCTGACGGCGTATACCAGGGAGCCGTGCTGCTGCGGGACGCCCCCAAGGCTGATGCAAAGAAGGCCATCAGTGACCTGAAGGACATGGGGATCAAGGAAACGGCTATGCTCTCCGGCGACAGCCTCCAGGCTGCGCAGGAGATTGGGCGGGAACTGGGCCTCGATACGGCCATCGGCCAGCTGCTCCCCGGCGACAAGCTTCATGAGTTGGATCAGCTGCGGAGCCATTTAACCCCCAAAGGCCGCCTGGTCTATGCCGGTGATGGCATCAACGACACCCCGGTTCTGGCAGCAGCAGACATCGGCGTAGCCATGGGTGGTTTGGGAGCCGATGCCGCTATCGAAACAGCAGATGTCATCATTATGGGTGACGAACCCAGCAAGATTCCCGCTGGCATTCGTATTGCCCGCCGGACCCGACGAATCGCTACGGAGAATATTGTATTTTCCATCAGCTTCAAAACAGCGGTGATGCTGCTGTCGGTTCTGGGTATGGTGGAGCTGTGGGCAGCGGTGTTTGCCGACGTGGGTGTGTGTATGATCTGCGTACTCAATACCCTTCGGGTTGGCCTAAAGTAAGTGCATATGCGTTAAAAAAGTATCCGTATCTCCAAAATCAGGAGATACGGATACTTTTTATCAATCCATTATGACAGGGAAGGGGATAGAGGGAGTCACTCGCTATCCTCTTTCTTTGCGTTTTTCCGCTTCACACGGCCCAGTGGGTTGGCGCGGGCTGCCACTCGGAGGGCGTCGTTATCGATGTGGGTGTAGATCTCCGTGGTATTCAAATGCTCATGGCCCAGCACCTCCTGGACCGCCTTCACGTCCACACCGTTTTGCAGCATCAGCGTGGCCGCCGTATGCCGCAGCTTGTGGGCAGAGTACTCCCGGCTGTTGAGCCCCGCCTGGAGCAGATGCTTCTTCACCAGTGCATGTACCGTAGAGCGGCTGATCCGCTGATTCCGTGAGGATAGAAACATAGCATTCTGATCCCGACCGCTGATGGGTCTACGCACCGCTAAATAATCCGCCAGAGCCGCCTTACAGGCCTCATTTAGGTAGACGATCCGTACTTTGTTCCCTTTGCCCAGAATTCGCAGGGCATCACCCTGGACATCATCTAAATCCAATGCAATCAGCTCCGAGATTCGCAGACCGCAGTTGAGAAACAGGGTAAGAATGCAGTAGTCCCGCTCCCGCTGGGGACCATCCACGCTGTCCAGCAGTTCCAGGCTCTCGTCCAGTGTAAGATAACGGGGCAGATCCTTCTTGATTTTGGGCGAATCCAGATCTTTTATAGGATTTACATCCAATAAATGAACTTTTAATGTAAGATAGTTAAAAAATGAACGAAGTGTTGCAATTTTTCTGGCCCGGGTGGCTGGCGACAGGCCGTAGCCGGTATGGCTGCTATTGGGCTGCTGAGCCCGATCACGGCTGAGATAAGTCAGATAGCCATAGACTTCCGTCAGAGTGATGGAGCGGATAAAGGTGATATCCACGTCCATAATGGAAATCTCATCCCAGGGCAGCTCACGGAGGCTGCGATTCCGGGACTGCTTGAGATAGCGGAAGAAATTTCTTAAATCCAGAAAATACTCATCAACAGTTTTCTGGGAGTGAGCTTTTATGGTCTCATGATATGCCAGGAAGTCACAGAGAATCTGTGGCGCCTGATCCCGATAGTCTATCATAGTAATACGAAACGCACAGCGTGTTGGAACATACAATGGCAGCAACTGCACAAACGGAAGCTTTTGAGAATATCCCAAGCGTCGGATACGCCAGCTGCTCCAAAGCGGTCCGAAAGGGCTTTTTCCGGGGAATAGGCTGTAAACCCCTCCCCTAAATTAAACAAAATTTTTATTTTGTTCAATTATATGTGCCATCAAATCGGTTCCCCCTCCAGGACCCGGCCTGCCTGTCCCACATAGCTGATCTGTCCGCAGGGATATACAGCACGACCTTAGCTGGTGGATTCCAGCTATTGCTCCCACGCTTTTATTGCTGATTTGCCATTACATGCACGCGCCGACGCATTCCTCCTTGGTCAAGTTTTCTTTGGTGTTCAGTCTATCATCAGCGGCTTTTCTTGTCAACGCTACCACAGTCTACAAAACGCCGCCGGGCCCTTCTATGGCCCCGGCGGCGTTGCATTGCCTATCTTATCTTATGCTATTTGCCAAGGACTTGGCGGATGGCCTCTCCAATATGGGCCACCTCAATAATCCGCAGCCCTTCCGGCACTCCGGTGCTCTTGCCCCGACGCTTCGGCACCACACAGGCCTCGAACCCCAAGCGACGGACCTCACTGAGCCGCTGATCCAGATGGTTCACTGTCCGCAGCTCCCCGGTTAGTCCCACCTCACCAATGGCAGCCGTGTTCTCCGGCACAGGCTTGTCCAGATAGCTGGATGCCAAGGCCAGAATGGCCGCCAGATCTGCCGCCGGCTCATCCAGGGTCAGTCCCCCGATAATATTCATATACGCATCACAGACGGACACCTTCAGTCCGCCCCGTTTCTCCAGCACTGCTAACAGCATGGCTGCCCGGTTGTAGTCAAAGCCATTGCAGGAGCGTCTTGCTCCACCTCCGTAAGTAGTGGGTGCCAACAGAGCCTGGATCTCCGCTAAAACCGGCCTGACTCCCTCCATCACACAGGTTACACAGGTTCCCGGCGCGCCCTCCGGCCGCCCCGAAAGAAGCATCTTGGAGGGATTTTCCACCTCTGTCAGCCCCTGGTTCTGCATCTCAAATACGCCGATCTCATTAGTGGCCCCAAAGCGGTTTTTGGCCGCCCGAAGGATCCGGTAGTTCAGGTGCTGATCCCCCTCAAAGTACAGCACACAGTCCACCATGTGCTCCAATACCTTAGGCCCGGCAATGGAGCCCTCCTTGTTCACATGGCCGATGACGAACACCGTAATCCCCTGGCTCTTGGCCAGCTGCATCAGAGCCATGGTACAGCCCTTCACCTGAGCCACACTGCCAGGGGCACTGTCCACCTCCGGATCGTAAAGGGTCTGAATGGAATCGATAATCAGCACCTCCGGCGCTTCCTGTTCCACAGCAGCCAAAACATCGGAGAGATTGGTCTCCGAGAGAACCAGCAGGCGGCTACCCAGGGCGTTCAGCCGTTGGGCACGCAGCTTCAGCTGGCCCACCGACTCCTCACCAGAGACATACAGCACGGAAAAGGTCTGGCAGAGACTACTGGAGATCTGCAGCATCAGGGTGGATTTTCCAATGCCGGGAGCGCCGCCTACCAGCACCAGCGATCCCTTTACCGCACCGCCTCCTAGTACCCGATCCAGCTCCCCCATCCCGGTTGAAAATCGAATTTCCCGACCTTCTTCAATATCTGTAATGGGAATAGCCTTTACAATTTTGCCAAGGCTACCTCGACCGGATGACCGGCCTTTTGGCGTAGATTCCTGCTCCACGATGGTGTTCCAGGCCCCGCAGGCCGGACAGCGCCCCGCCCACTTAGGGGTCTCGTTCCCACAGGCGGTACAGTAAAACACGGTCTTTGCCTTCCCTGCCATGCATCCCGCTCCCTTTTCTCTTTAATCTGGCAGCGGAAGTCCTCCCTGCCATCCCGGTCCCCTTCTGGCCCGGTGACGGCACTATTATAATACAGGAGGCTTCTCAAGGCCAGCCTTTTTTACTCCGAAGCTCCGTCCGTCAGATCCATGGCAGCACTCATAAGGATGCAGGCTAGCTTTGTCTGGTATGCGGAGTCTTTCAGTCTGGCAGTCTCCTCACTGTTGGAAAGGAAGCCGCACTCCACCAGAATGGCCGGACATTCCGTATGTTCCAGGAGATACACTCCATCACCGATAGGACGGCAGGTTTTCTCCCGTTGGTTGATGGTCTGATTAAGTTGCTCCTGCATCCCTTTGGCCAGGTCCTCGCTCCCCTCTGCCGGACCAAAAAACACCTGCGCCCCTTGGGTGCTGGGAAACTCCGGCAGGCTGTTCTGGTGGATGCTGATGAGAACTCCGTTGGAAACCCCATTGCAGAAAGCCACCCGGTTTTGCAGGTCCTCCCGCTTTTTCTCCGCCAGGGTGCTGGCGCTCTCTCCGTGGAGGGAGGTATCTGTCTCTCGGGTGAGGACCATTTCACGTCCCACGAGCCGAGCAATTTCCTGCATCTGAAGGGCAATGGCCAGGTTGATTCCCGCCTCTGGCGTGCCATCACCGGATACCGCGCCTCCATCCTCCCCACCGTGACCGGCATCGATAATAAGGACCGGGCTGTCATAATTGAGAGCAATATTATTTTTCGACACATTTACCGCGCTGCCATGCCACAAAATAGCGCCAAAAATTACGAAGAGACCCAGCAAGCAAAGAATATAGATCGCCGTCCACTTTTTAAACGTCAGGAACAATGCGAACACCCCCCATGCACTGTATGCGCCGTCCGCTTCCACTATGCCTGCGGTTCCCCTCCCCTCTGCCGCAGCATAAGATGGTTTGGAGGCGGACTCCCGCCTCTATTTCCCTGAAGGAGGCATCTACCCTTGGAGAACAAAACTTCCGTCGCTTGCGACGTTATGGAGGGTTCCCTGCCCGGCGCCTGCGCCAGCATGGTGTTCCCCTATGTGGCCATGCAGAGCGAAAATCCCCAGCGCTATAATCAGAAGGATGCGCTGGCTGTGGGTACGCTCTTCCCCGGCCTGCACCTGCCCTTTTTTAAGGAGACTCAGAAGCGGATGCAGTGTGGAAACACCGCACTGTGCGAGTTGATGGCCCTGGATTTCGCTATCAATGAGTTGGGACTGTACCTGGACACTCATCGTGAGGATCAGGAAGCCCTGCAGCTCTATACCAATTATGTAACCTTGGCAAAAGAAGGGCGCCAGCGGTATGAGGCGGCCTACGGGCCTCTCCAGCAGACTTCTGTCACCCTCTCCGGAGGTTATACCTGGCTGGACGATCCCTGGCCCTGGGACGCTAAAGGAGGGGAGAAATAATGTTCGTATACGAGAAACGTCTGCAATATCCTGTACGAATCACTAAGCCTAATCCCAAGCTGGCCTCCTGGATCATCAGCCAGTACGGTGGTCCCGACGGCGAGCTGGGGGCTTCCCTCCGTTATCTGAGCCAGCGCTACTCCATGCCATATCCGGAGCTGAAAGGCCTTCTAACCGACATCGGCGTCGAGGAACTTGGGCACCTTGAGATGGTTGGCACCATTGTTCACCAGCTGACCCGAAATCTCACCGACGAGCAGATCCGGGAGGGCGGTTTTGCCGCCTACTTCACCGATCACACCACCGGCGTCTACCCCACTGCGGCCTCCGGCGCTCCCTGGAACGCTGCCGGTATCGGTGTTAAGGGCGATGTCATCGCTGACCTGACCGAGGATCTGGCGGCGGAGCAGAAGGCTCGTGTTACCTATGACAACATCCTCCGCCTCAGCGACGATCCTGACGTCACCGACGCTATCCGTTTCCTCCGGGCCCGGGAGATCGTCCACTTCCAGCGCTTCGGTGAGGGGCTTCGTCTGGCCAAGGATAAGCTGGGTGAGAAAAATATCTACTACATGAATCCCTCTATAGACCAATAACACCTTTCCCGATGAACCTGTAACAAGGGGAAAGCCGCCGCAGCGATGGCTGCGGCGGCTTTTTTCTTTTTAAATAATTTTAGTCTCTCATGCCAGGAACTTGTCCAGGGGTCGCTTCTCCTCCAGAGCGGTCATGGCGTCGGCCATACCGGACACATCCCCCACCAGGTTCACGCCGCAGAGTTTCCCGGCCGCAAAGTAGTACCGAGCCAGATGTCCCTTGGCCTCATCCCGGAGCTCCAGAGTGCGGTAGTCCTTCCCCGGCACCTTGCCCGGATCACCCAGAGAGAACACCTCGGTGCCCATACCGTGGAAGGACAGCACCGGCTCAATGGGCTCGTAATCCACCAGATCACCAGTGGCCCGGGCGCCCGCCACCTTGCCTTGGGCCTGGGCCTCAGGCCAGAGGGCGTAGTTAACGCCGTTATACTGGGCACAGTCGCCGCAGGCATAGACCCCGGGGACGTTGGTCTCCATAGTCTTGTCCACCACGATGGCCCGGTCCACGGTGAGGCCTGCCGCATGGGCCAGAGCCACATTGGCCCGGACACCGCAGGATACGATCACCAGCTGGGCGGGGATCACCTCGCCGCTGGCCAGCTTCACGCCAGTAACCTGACCGTTGCCCTCCATGGCCTCGATCTTCACGCCCAGCTCCACCCGGACACCGGACTGAGCACACTTCTCCAGGAGAAGCTTGGCAGAAGCGTCGTCCAACTGGCGGCCCATAAGGGTGGGAGCCAGCTCCAGCACTGTCACCTCGCTGCCGTTTTTACGGAGCTCCCAGGCAGCCTCCAGCCCCAGCACGCCGCCGCCGATGACCACAGCCTGCTGGATAGTACCCATGGCCTGGACCTTCTCCACGTCGGAGATCCGGCGAATGGCCACTACACCAGCCTGCTCCCGGCCGGGGATGGGCGGAATGAAGCTCTCACTGCCCAAAGCCAGGATCAGCTTGGTATAATGCACCTTCTCACCGCCGTCCAGAGTAACCGTGTGAGCGGCGGTGTCGACGGCCTCCACCTTCCGGTGGAGCATCTGAGTGATGGCCTGGGCGTCATACCAGCCCGCGGGATGAAGGGCCATCTGCTCCTCAGTGAGGCCGGAGAGCATAGCCTTAGTAAGCATGGGCCGCTGATAAGCGGGACCCTCATTGGAGATCAGGAGGATCTTGCCTGTCTTGTCCCGCTCCCGGATGGCCTCCGCCGCGCTGACGCCGGCGCAGCCGTTGCCCAGAATCACATAGGTGTTCTCTGTGTCGTTGCGGTAAGTGGTCTCCTCCACCTCTACCTCCACGAACTTGTCCCGACCAACGCCGCACACCGGGCAGGTATCCAGAGAGGCGTCAAAAATCTCGCCGCAGACCAGGCACTTTACCAGCTTCCGGGGACCTCGGGCGGCAGGCTTGGCCTCCTTCTTCACCGGCTCATAGTATTCGGGGCCTACGCCGCAGACGGGGCATACCGGCTTATCGCCGGAGAACACCGCACCGCAGATCCGGCAGCGGACCAGCTCCGGCTCCGCCGGGGCGGGAGCTTCGGCGGTGACGGGGTGGAAGTGCTCCGGTCCCACCTTGCAGATGGGACATACGGGCTCGTCCTCGTCAAACACAGCGCCGCATACATCGCAGCGTACTTTGCCCTTGGGAGCCCTCTGAATGGGCCGGAGGTCCTTGAGGAGCAGGCGGCCGAACTCTGCGCCGTACTCCTTGGCGTCTGCCAGCTGGTCGGCGCTGGGCTTGAAACGGACCCGGAAACCCTCTACTGTCCGCAGCTTCAGCTGCTTGAGACGCTCCATGATGTGGGGTACACCCTCGCCGCTCCAGCCGTAGCTGCCGAAGGCGCTGGCCAGCTTCCCGCCGTGGGTGGCAGCAAACATGCCGGTGGTAAGATCCCAGATGGGCTTGAGGGCCTCACCCACGATGGTGGGGGTGCCCAGAAGGAAGCCGTCGGCGTAGAGGAGCTCCTCCCCTACCTTGGCAGCATCGGCGGTAACCATATCGTAGGTCCGCACATCGATGCCGCC
>CALXGE010000080.1 GCA_944387775.1 uncultured Oscillospiraceae bacterium
GCGTTCCAGCTTCATCGAGTGCTTATAAATACTGCTCTGTTGGTCGTTCATATGCATCTCCCTTTCCATTTCCATGTATCTCCCGCCCCATCCAGCGGTGCAATGACAGATCGTTCCTCCTCTGGATTTATTATACATGACCAACAATTGGTTTGTCCACATTTTCTGTCAAATCTGCCCGAAAAATCCTGATAAAATTCCAAACACGTGTTACAATTTTTACAAATTTTGTGAAAATTGCCGGAAATACTTACCAGCCTTTGTCCATATTCATAAAGGTTTTTTCAAGATCTTCTTGACTTTTTTTCTTTATCATACTATCATGCTAAAGTAAAAAAGCGTCAGAGGAAGGAGACAGAAAGAATGGATATGTTCCATACAAAGGGGGCCGCCCTCCTGGTGGAGGCGATCTTGTCCCTGAAAAATGAAGAGGAATGCCGGGCCTTTCTGGAAGATGTGATGACCGGAAAAGAGATTCAGGACTGCGGCCAGCGGCTGCTGGTGGCTCAGCTTCTCAGCCGTCAGATGGTCTACAGCCAGATTGCCGAGGTCACCGGCGCCAGCAGTGCCACCATCAGTCGGGTCAACCGCTGTTATATCTACGGCGCTGGTGGCTACCGCACAGTGCTGCCCCGTCTGTCTACCTCTGCCAGCAATGAAGGCCAGGTAAAGGAGGACAGCACCACATGAGTCAGATTTCCTTTCAGCGGCCTGATGAGGTAGCCAGCATTCGTCTGCGGGAGCTCTACAGCCGCCACGGCTATCTGCCTTACCGTATGAGTAAATTCGAGTCCTACGACTTGTATGTACGAAATAAGCATTTTCTTCTCAGCGAAAATATTCTCACCTTCACGGATACCGATGGCCGCCTCATGGCCCTCAAGCCGGACGTGACATTGTCCATCATCAAAAACACCCGGGACACCGTAGGGGCACTGCAAAAGGTATATTATAATGAGAACGTCTACCGGGCCGCCCCGGGTTCCGGTTACCGGGAGATTATGCAGACAGGCCTGGAGTGCATCGGCCAGCTGGATATCCTGGCCATTGGCGAGGTTCTGTCTCTGGCCGCCCGGAGTCTGGCCGCCATCAGCACTACATATATTCTGGACCTGAGCCATATGGGATTTGTGGCGGGGCTTCTGGAGGGATTGGAGGAGGACGCGGCAGGCGAGCTTCTCACAGAGATCTCCCGGAAAAACGTCCCCGCTATCCACGAGGTCTGCGCCCGGAGAGGTCTCCCGGCGGATCTGGCGGAAAAGGCAGCAGCCCTGGCCCAGCTCTATGGCCCGCCGGAGCAGGTACTGCCTCAGCTCTCTGCCCTTGTCCAAAATCGTCAGATGGAGGAAGCTCTTCTGGAGCTCCGGCAGCTATGCAGTTTGATGACCGCTCTGGAGCTGGCGGAAAACCTCCGGCTGGACTTTTCCATTGTCAACGATATGAACTACTATAACGGCGTTATCTTCCGGGGCTACTTGCCGGGTCTCGCCAGCGGCGTCCTGGCCGGTGGACAGTATGACAAACTCCTGCGGCGGATGGGCAAGACCGGCGGAGCCATCGGCTTTGCCGTATACCTGGATCAGCTGGAGCGACTGGATAACAGTGAGCCGGAGTGGGATGTGGACACCCTGCTGCTGTATGGTCCCGGAGACGATCCCGCCGCTGTTTCCCGCCGGGCCGAGGCCCTGATGGCGGAGGGCGGGAACGTGCGGATGGAGCGCACCGTCCCCTCAGGACTCCGCTGCCGTCGGATCATCTCCATGGAGAAAGGAGGAAGCCTGTGAGCAACCTCATCAATATTGCCCTTCCCAAGGGGCGGCTGGGAGAAAAGGTTTACCGGCTGTTTCGGGACGCGGGCTACGAATGCCACTCCATTGAGGAGGAGAACCGCAAGCTGATCTTTGAGAATCCGGAAAAAGGTGTACGCTACTTCTGGGTGAAGCCCTCCGATGTAGCCATCTATGTGGAGCGGGGCGCGGCGGATATCGGTGTAGCGGGCAAGGACATTCTCTTGGAGTACGCTCCGGACGTCTATGAGCTGGCGGACCTGGGCCTTGGCAAGTGCCGGATGTGTGTGGCAGCCAAAAAGGATTTCCGGGACCGAGGCGACCGCACCCTCCGGGTAGCTACCAAGTTTCCCCACATCGCCGGGCGATACTACGCCTCCCTCAGCCGGGACATCGATATCATTCACCTCAACGGCTCCATTGAGATCGCCCCTATTCTGGGGCTAAGCGATGTAATCGTAGATATCGTGGAGACCGGCAAGACCCTGCTGGAGAACAATCTGGAGCCCAAGGAGACCATCGTCCCCATCAGCGCCCGGCTGATCTCCAACAAGGTAAGCTATAAGTTCAAACACCAGCAGATCACCACTCTGTGTGAAAAAATCCAGGCCCGCTGCCGGGAAAACCGGTAACCGGGAGAAAGCGCGGGCCTTCTGCCCGCGGGAAAAGAGGAATCTCTTTATGATCACCATTTACCCCTTCAGCCAGGTTTCCCCTCACCAGGTCTTTGCGAGGCCGGAGGACCGGCGGGATGTGGCAGGCACTGTATCCGCCATTATTGACGACGTCCGCCGCTGCGGCGACGAAGCTCTCATCCGCTACGCCAAACAGTTTGATCACGCGGAGCTCACCGCTCTGGAGGTTCCGGCGGACCTTCTGGACCGTGCGGTAGCGTCTCTGGAACCCGGTCTCCGGGCTATCCTGGAGGAGGCAGCGGAGCACATCCGCTCCTTCCACCGCCATCAGGTCAGAAACAGCTTTGTGGTCAGCGAGCAGGACGGCATCATTCTGGGGCAGAAGGTCACTCCCATCGAACGGGTGGGGCTGTACATCCCCGGCGGCACCGCCGCCTACCCTTCCTCGGTACTGATGAACTGCATCCCCGCTAAGATTGCCGGATGCCGGGAGATCGTCATGGTCTCCCCCCCCACCTGTAGCGGCGATGTGAACCCCGTCATCTTGGCAGCGGCCCGGATCGCTGGTGTGGACCGGGTGTTCCGCTGCGGAGGAGCCCAGGCGGTAGCCGCACTGGCCTACGGTACGGAGACCATCCCCCGGGTGGACAAGATCGTAGGCCCCGGAAACGCCTTTGTAGCAGAGGCCAAGCGGCAGGTCTTTGGCCGGGTAGCCATCGACATGATTGCCGGTCCCAGCGAGATCCTGGTACTGGCAGACGGGGCCTCGAACCCTCGTCATGTGGCTGCCGATATGCTCAGCCAGGCGGAGCACGATAAAATGGCCAGTGCCGTGCTGGTCACTGACTCGGCGGAGCTGGCCCAGGCAGTCAGCGACGAGCTGGAGCGGCAGATCCCCCTGCTGCCCCGGGCGGACATTGCCCGGGCCTCCATCGACCACTGCGGCAAGATCATCGTAGCCGACGATCTGCTCCAGGCTATCGACATCGCCAACGAGATCGCTCCGGAGCACCTGGAGGTGTGCGTGGACAACCCCTTCGACTACCTGGACAAGATCCGCAACGCGGGGTCCATCTTCCTGGGCCGCAACTGCCCGGAGGCCCTGGGGGACTACTTTGCCGGCCCCAATCACACCCTGCCCACCAGCGGCACCGCCCGCTTCTCCAGTCCTCTGTCCGTGGACGACTTTGTGAAGAAATCCCAGTTTACCTACTACACCAGCGACGCCCTCTCCGCCGCCAGCAGCAAGATCGCCGCCTTTGCCCGGCAGGAGGGGCTGGAGGCCCACGCTCGCAGCGTCCTGGTCCGATTTGAGAAAGAAGGTGACCGGCAGTGAGCCGTTTCCTCAGCCAGCGTTTCGCCGCCCTGGAGGCCTATACCCCCGGCGAGCAGCCCCAGGACATGCAATATGTAAAGCTCAACACCAATGAATCCCCCTTTTCTCCCTCCCCGGAGGTCATTGCCGCCGTCAGCGCCGCCCAGGTGGCGAAGCTGAATCTCTATCCCGACCCCACCTGTCGCGTCCTTAAAGAGAAGCTGGCCGCCCTCTATGGCCTGGCCCCGGAGAACGTCTTCATCTCCAACGGTTCAGATGATATTCTGAATTTCTCATTTATGGCCTTCTGTGACGAGAGCCGCCCTGTGGCCTTCCCTGCCATCAGCTACGGCTTCTACCCGGTCTACGCCAATCTTTATCGCCTGCCCTACACCGCAATTCCCCTGCGTGAGAACTTCCGGCTGGAGCCGGAGGACTACTGCGGCCTCAACCAGAATATTGTCATTGCCAACCCCAATGCCCCCACCGGACGGGCCATCTCCCCTGCCGACATCGAAAAGATCGTAGCCTCCAACCCCAACCACGTGGTACTCATCGATGAGGCCTATGTGGATTTCGGTGGTGAAAGCTGCCGCGGGCTGATCCCCCGGTATGAGAACCTTCTGGTGTGCCAGACTTTCTCCAAGTCCCGGTCCATGGCCGGCGGACGACTGGGTTTTGCCCTGGGGAACGCAGCCCTCACCGCAGACCTAGAGAAAATCAAATATTCCACCAATCCCTATAACATCAACCGCCTGACCCTGGTGGCCGCCGAGGCAGCGGTGGACAGCAACGACTACTACGTGAAAAACTGCCGCATCATCGCGGAGAACCGGGCGTACACTGTTGCCGCCCTCTCCAAGCTTGGTTTTGAGACGGTTCCCAGCGTGGCAAACTTCATCTTCACTCGCTGCAGCAGCATAAAAGGAGATGACCTTTACAGAAAACTGAAGGCGAAGGGTGTTCTGGTCCGCCACTGGAACAAGCCGGAGATCCAGGACTACGTCCGCGTCACCATTGGCTCCCGGGAGCAGATGGACATTTTCCTGGCCCGTGTCCAGGAACTTTTGAAGGAGGAATGAGCCTATGCGCAGTGCGTCTATCACCAGAAAGACCGGCGAAACCGATATCTCCCTGACGCTGAATCTGGATGGAAAGGGCGAATCCTCCCTCTCCACCGGCTGCGGCTTTCTGGACCACATGCTGACATTGTTTGCCAAGCACGGACGGTTTGATCTCACCGTCACTTGCAAGGGTGACACCTGGGTGGACGACCACCACACGGTGGAGGACATCGGTATCTGCCTGGGAGATGCCTTCGCCCAGGCCCTGGGAGACCTCCGGGGCGTACAGCGCTACGGCAGCGTCATGCTGCCCATGGACGAGGCCCTGATTCTGACGGTGGTGGATCTCTCCGGCCGAGGTATGCTGTGTTATGGTCTGGATATTCCAACAGAAAAAGTAGGCACCTTCGATACGGAGCTGACGGAGGAGTTTTTCCTGGCCTTCGTCCGCCGGGCCAACCTAACTGTCCACATCCAGCAGCTGGCCGGAAAGAACAGCCACCACATCATCGAAGGTACTTTCAAGAGCCTGGCCCGCTCCCTGCGGCAGGCGGTAGCCATTGATCCCGCATGCGCCGGGGAGATCCCCTCCACCAAGGGGGTACTGTAAATGATCGCTATTATCGACTACGGCGTGGGGAATCTTTTCTCCCTGCGCAGCTCCCTGGCCGCTGTGGGCGCCCAGGCAGTGGTCACCGGGGACCCCGCGGTGATTCGCAGCGCGGATAAGCTGATCCTTCCCGGCGTGGGGGCCTTTGCCGACGCGGCGGAGCTGCTGCGCAGCAGCGGCCTGGACCAGGTAGTCTGCGACGAGGCCCGATTGGGCAAGCCTTTGCTGGGCATCTGCCTTGGTATGCAGCTGCTGCTGGAGGAGAGCCTGGAATATGGCTGCCACCCCGGCCTGGGACTGATCCCTGGCACAGTAGCCCCCATCCGGGACGTGATCCCCGCCTCCTACAAGGTGCCCCACATCGGCTGGAACGCCCTACACTTTTCCAAAGACCGTCCGGTCCATCCCCTGTTTTCCCGGATCAAAGAGGGGGACTGCGTGTACTTCGTCCACTCCTACTACGGAGCAAACTGTTCTGACAGTGTCATCGCCACCGCAGAGTATGGTCCGGAGCTCACCGCCGCGGTAGCCCGGGACAATGTGATGGGGGTCCAGTTCCATCCAGAGAAGAGCGGGGCCGTGGGGCTGGCCATTCTGGCGGCCTTTTGTGAGGGAAGGGGGGCAGATTTATGCTGATTTTTCCCGCTATTGACCTGAAGAACAATAAAGTAGTCCGCCTTTACAAAGGTGATTTTGACACAGTGCACCAGGTGGCGGACGACCCAATTGCCACCGCGAAGGCGTTTCTTGCCGCTGGGGCTCGCTACATCCACATGGTGGATCTGGACGGGGCTAAAGACGGCGTTCGCCAGAACGGCGACATCGTCCGGGCCGTGGCGGAGACCGGACTCCGGCTGGAGCTGGGGGGCGGCATTCGGTCCATGGCGGACCTGGAGGCGGTATTCGCCCTGGGAGTCTGGCGGGCGGTCATCGGCTCCGCCGCCGTCAGCACCCCGGATTTTGTCCGCGAGGCCATCGGCCGCTACGGCCCTCAGCGCATCGCTGTGGGTATCGACGCCAAGGACGGCCTGGTACGCACCGCTGGCTGGACGGAAAACGCCGGGATCAATTATCTATCCTTTGCCAAGCAAATGGAATCCGCAGGAGTAAAGTATATTATCTTTACAGATATTGACACCGACGGGACCCTCTCCGGCCCCTCTCTGGGGCGGCTGGCGGAGCTGCAGAAGGCGGTGTCCTGCTCCATTACCGCCTCCGGCGGCGTCTCGGGTAATCAGGATATCCGCACTCTGCGAGATATGGGCCTCTACGCCGCCATCATCGGCAAGGCCTGGTACGCCGGCGCCATCGACCTCGCCCAGGCTGCGGCGGACGCAGGCGAACAGGAGGTGGCACCATGATCACAAAGCGTATCATCCCCTGCCTGGACGTAAAGGACGGCCGGGTGGTGAAGGGGGTCAACTTCCTGGGGCTGGCAGATGTATCCAGCCCAGTGAAGCTGGCCAAGTTCTACAGCGACTGCGGTGCCGACGAGCTGGTGTTCTACGACATCACCGCCTCTGCCGAAGGCCGGGCCCTGTTCACCGACATTCTTACCGAAGTGGCCTCTACCATCTTCATCCCCCTCACCGTGGGAGGCGGTATCAACACCGTGGAGGATTTTGACCGAGTGCTCAAGTGTGGCGCGGATAAAGTCAGCGTCAACTCCGGGGCTATCCGGGATCCCTCCCTGATCCGGAACGCCGCCCGGAAGTACGGTGACCAGTGCGTGGTCCTCTCCGTGGATGCCAAGCGGGTGGACGGCCAGTTCCGGGTATTCGCCAAGGGCGGCCGGGAGGATACGGGCCTGGACGCCATTGAGTGGATTAAAAACGGCGTCCGCAGCGGCGCCGGAGAGATCGTTCTCAACAGCATCGACACCGACGGGGTGAAGCAGGGCTTCGACCTGGAGATGCTTTCTGCCGTGTGTGATGCGGTGGATGTGCCGGTGATCGCCTCCGGCGGCGCGGGGTCCATCGACCACTTCAAGACCCTCTTCCACACCCTTCCCAAGGTGGACGCAGGCCTCGCGGCTTCCATTTTCCACTTTGGTGAGGTGTCCATCCCCGACCTGAAGCAGCAATTGGCCGCCGACGGTATCAACATGCGGCTATAAAGCCGGAAAGGAACGAAACATCTATGCTGGAATACAAGTTTGACACCCAGCTTCTCATTGCCGGCACCGGCTTGGACGAGGACTCCATCCGTGCCTATATCACCGCCAACATCCCCGGCGACTGCCTGCTGGCCTTCGGCGATGAAGACCTCATCAAAATTCACTTCCACACCAACGTTCCCTGGAAGGTGCTGGAGTACGGCGCGTCCCTGGGGGACATTCACGACGTGGTGGTGGAGAACATGGAGCGGCAGGCCGCCGGGCTTCAGGGGTAAGTGCCGTGACAGATTGGCAACTGCGTCCAGCAGAGGAAAGGGACCGCGAATTCCTCTACCAGGTGAAAAAGCAGTCAAATTTCGGCTATATCTCGGACCTATGGGGCTGGGATGAGGATTTCCAGCGGCGGGAGTTTGCCCGCGATTTCCAGCAGATCCGGGAGTTTTCCGTCATTACAGTGGACGGCGCTGACGCCGGATTTCTCCAGCTGCAAAGCGGATCTGACTTCCTCAATGTGGCGGAAATCCATCTTCTCCCTCCCTTCCAGGGGCAGGGCATAGGCTCCGCTGTGCTGAGAGATGTACAAGCTGACGCAGAGGGACTTCCGGTCCTCATCGGCTGCTTTCGGGCAAACAAAAGAGCCTACCAACTGTACCAGCGGCTGGGATTTGCCCCTATCACGGAAAACGACACCCACTTTATCCTGATCTACAATCCTACAAAACAAGAGGAGTAGCACTATGCTCAACATCGACGATCTGAAATTCAACAGCCACGGTCTGATCCCCGCCATCGTGGTGGACGCCACCACAAAGAAAGTTCTGACCCTGGCCTATATGAACCGGGAGAGCCTGGAAATCAGTATGGCAGAGGGTCGCACCTGCTTCTGGTCCCGGTCCCGTCAAGAGCTCTGGCGCAAGGGGGAAACCAGCGGCAACGTCCAGCACATCGTGGACATCACCGCCGACTGCGACCGGGATGCCCTGGTGATCACCGTCAACAAGGAGGGGCCCGCATGCCACCTGGGCACTGACTCCTGCTTCAATGACAAGGTATATGTCTCCCCGGACCAAGGGGTCCCCTTCTCCGTGGAGGGCCTCTACGGCCTGCTCCAAGGCCGTAAGGAGCAGCTGCCGGAGGGCTCTTACACCACCTATCTCTTCCAGAAGGGTCTGGACAAGATCCTCAAGAAGGTAGGTGAGGAGTCCACCGAGGTCATCATCGCCGGCAAGGCTGAGGACAAGGCGGAAACCATCTACGAGATCGCGGATCTCATGTACCATGTGATGGTGCTGATGGTGGAAATGGGGATCTCCGTAGAAGATGTGATGACGGAGCTTGCTTCCCGCCATGTCATCGACCACAAGGTCAAGCAGGAGAAAATGACCAAATGATTCTGCAGAATCTTCACACCCATACCCGGTATGGAG
The DNA here is from genome assembly GCA_944387775.1 of uncultured Oscillospiraceae bacterium. Classification (GTDB taxonomy): domain Bacteria; phylum Bacillota; class Clostridia; order Oscillospirales; family Oscillospiraceae; genus Pelethomonas. The sequence goes on from CALXGE010000080.1 coordinate 8,955, forward strand.
ATGGGAAAAATACACCGGAAGAGATGGTCCTGGGGGCCATCCGGGCCGGGTGTACCGCTCTGGGTTTTTCCGAGCACAGCCCTCTGCCGCCAACTCTGGACCCGGATGGCTGGACCATGGTAGAACCCGATGTTGAGCGGTATCGGTCGGAGGTCCTTACCCTGCGGGATAAGTATGCCGGGGTACTCTCCCTCTATCTGGGATTGGAGCAAGACATGGACTCTTCACTCACAGAGGGTCCATGGGACTATCGGATCGGCTCTGTCCATGGTTTGCATGCCAATGGCTGTTACTTCTCGGTGGACAACAGCGCTGCAGTCTTCCGGGAAACTATCCGCCAGCACTTTGGCGGCGATCCGCTGGCTCTGGCGGAGGCCTACTACCGCAAACTCTCCCGGGTTGCGGAGGCCACCGGCTGTGAGATCGTGGGACATTTTGACCTGCTGACCAAGTTCAACGAAGACGGCTCCTTCTTTGATGAGAGCAGCCCCCGGTATCAAAAGGCAGCCCTGGACGCCCTGGACGCTCTCTCCGGGAAGGGACTCATCTTCGAGATCAACACCGGCGCCATCTCCCGAGGCTACCGCACCACCCCCTATCCCGCCCCCTTCCTGCTGCGGGAACTGTGCCGCCGGGGGGAGGCCATCTGCATCACCAGCGACAGCCACAGCGCGGATACCATCCTCTACGCCTTTGCTCAGGCAACGGAACTGGCTCGCTCCTGCGGCTTTACGGAGAGTATGGTGCTGACGGAAAAGGGGTTCATTCCTCAGCCACTATGAAACCACCGAAAAACATCCATAAAATCATTTGATCCCGCGGAGATAAAAACACGTTCCGGTTGGTAGTCCGGAAGCGGCCCAAGGCCGCCAGTAACCTGCCTCCTTTGGTTGTCCGTTCTCCGCTGACACAGCATTTAAAGGAGGAAACTGGCATGGAAACCGCAAAATCTTCTCTTACCATTCTCTTTGAGGATCCTTTCTGGATCGGGCTCTTTGAACGTTGGCAGAACAACCGGTACGAGGCCTGCAAGGTCACCTTCGGTTCCGAGCCACGTGACCAGGAAATCTTTCAGTTTCTCCTGGAGCGCTGGTCCTCCCTGCGCTTCAGTCCATCCATTGAGACCACTGCAGAAATAGTCCGGGACATCAATCCTAAGCGCCTGCAGCGGGAGATCCACCGTCAACTCAGGCCCGGTACAGTGGGAACCAAGGCCCAGCAGGCATTGAAGCTCCAGCAAGAGCAGCGCCAGCTGGATAAAAAGACTGCCTTCCGTCATCGGACACAGGAGGAGCAGGAGGAGCGATTTCGTATGGCCCGGCAAAAGAAGAAGGAGAAGCACCGGGGACACTAAAAGAAATGAAACTTCATGCCGCATTACATGCTTGCACCACGATGAATGAAAACCAGGTGCAGCAGACAAGACAGCATGA
>CALXGE010000081.1 GCA_944387775.1 uncultured Oscillospiraceae bacterium
AAAACCTCGTGAAAACGGCACTTTTTCGACCGTACAAGGCGTGATGAAACCGGATGAAGAGGGTAGAAGGGTGTTCTCCCCTATGAAGCCATTTGCCGCCAGCAGGAAAAGATGGAGGAGAACTACGATATTCTTCAGGTAAATGTCTCGTCTTTAGAAACGCACGTGGAAAAAGGAATCCTTTTTCCTATGAATTCACCGGAGACCCAGCATTTCTTGTCCGAGAATTTTTCCGATACCATCATAGCATCCTACGCCAAATGCAACGGAACGGTGTATGCGATTCCCTATATGTTTGATGCCCAGATTTTGTTTTATCGAAAGGATCTTTTTGAAGATAATCAGCTAAAACGTCTCTTCTATGAAACAACGCACCTGCATCTTCATGTTCCGCAGACATTTCCGGACATGGATCGGATCGGCGCATTTTTCACGCAGGCATATAACAAGGAAAGCCCCGTCCCCTATGGGGTGACGGCAGGCGGCGCTCCCCTCTACTCCATTTATGAATGGATGCCGCGATACTTTGAAAAGGGCGGAACCCTTGGCGCAGAGAATATAGATCCAGAGATCGCAGCAGCGGCCCTGGAGGAATATGCAAACTCGTTCCGTTACGCAGATCCTGCGGCAGGTGGATGGCAATTTTCTGAACAGGCAGCAGCCTTCTCTTCAGGAAAAGCAGCCATGATGATTCTCTATCAGGCCCATCTTTCGGATCACCGGCAGCACTATTCTTTCGAAATCAACAAAAATATTGGCTATGCGCCTATATTCCACTCCATTCGAGGCGGTTGGTCTCTGGGAATATCAGCAGACAGCTGTCAGAAAGAGCGCGCAATGCAGTTTATTACATGGCTTTGCTCCAACAAAAACGCCATACCCTACAATGTGTTGGGTGGCTCTCTTCCCTGTAAAAGCGCTTTTGAGTCAGCAGATTTTCTGCATTCCCACCCGTGGCTGCTGACGGCCTTACATTCGGCTAGAAGCAGTGTCCCTATGGTTTCCCACGGTCCGCTGAAGCAATGGGTGTTTGAAAAGATTGCCGGAGACTATATTCACCAATGCATCAAGGGTGACCTTGCGCCGAGAGAGGCTATCCAGGCTATCCGACAAAAGCTTACGCCCTATTACACACAATGATTCACATAAACAAACCGAGATGTGTTTCACACATCTCGGTTTGTTCTTGTTTTGAATCAGCTCCTTTGTCTATCCCAAACCTATTGCACACCTCCAGCATCACCAGTATCAGCAGGCAAAACGGCGGCCCGGATGATCTCTGCTGCCCGGTGCAGCTACTGGAACTGCCGCTAGGACGTCCGGGAGCAGGAGGAAGCCTCCGTGCCAGCATTCTCCTGAGCGGAGGGCTGATGGTGAAGATTTTGGTCGATGCAAACGAGCAGATCCCCGCGCTATAGAAAATCCCCGGCGGAGGGATATCCTTCCGTCGGGGATACCGTTGATATCCTATTTTCTGCAAGAGAAATGGCCATACAATTTGCAGTTCCGTGCAATTCAATCATCAATCCTTACACGGCATGGCAAAAGGCAAACTGGATATAATAGTGTATTTTCGCCCGTCTCATTGGCTGGATGGAGACTACTGCCCCTCCGTTATCTGCTGAGCAAAGGCAGCGCGCAAATCCGTAGCCAGCGCGGACATGGTATCTTCCTCCACCTTCACCACACGGCGATCATAGGTGACAAGCCCGTTGGTCTCGTCCTCCACATCGCTCACCTGGGTGAGTACCGCAGCACACAGCCCCTCGGCAATGGCGGCCATAACCTCCTCCCGGTACAACCGCTCCAGACCGGCGCGGAAGGACAGCAGGTCCCTAAAGTTCCTGTAACCATAGGTTTTGTCCAGATTGAAGGCGTGGCCTGGGATCTTGCAGGAATAGCCCCCGAACTCCGACAGCACCAGAGGGCGGTCCGGCCGGGCCTTGAGGCGCAGTTTGCGGAAGTAGACGTGCTCGCTGGTCACATCGCTCTCCTCCTCAGCAAACCAGCCCGACGCTGTGTCCCAGATCCGGCTGGGGTCCAGGGCCTTCAATTCACGGTAGAGGCGTCCCCCCTCGTACTGCCCCCAGCCCTCGTTGAAAATGGTGTAGCAGCACACGCAGGGATGGTTATAAAGGAGCCCCACCGTCTCCCGGGCGGAAGCCTCAAAATATTCCCTGCGCCGGGGAGAAGGCCTGTGCTCTACCCCACGTTTGATCCCCAGGGTGGGCAAAGCCGTATCTATCAGGAAGCTGTACGCCCCGGCATTGACCATGTCCTGCCATACGATCATCCCGTATGTGTCGCAGTAGTAATAGAACAGGTCCGGCTCAATCTTGATGTGCTTGCGCAGCAGATTGAAGCCCAAGCGTTTCATCGTCAGAATGTCCCAGCGATACCCCTCGGGGCTGGCAGGCAGATAGATCCCGTCGCTGTAATAGCCCTGGTCCAAAAGGCCATGGAGAAACAAAGGCTCCCCGTTCAGACAGATGTAGGACCTTCTGCCCCGGCTCTCCACAGTGACGGTACGCAGTGCGAAGTAGGACTCGATCACATCCTCCCCCGCCTGGAGGGTGAAGTGGTATAAGTGGGGATTTTCCGGCGTCCAGAGGATAGGGTCCTCTATCTGGATCACGGTAGTATCTCCGGCATAGCGATACTGCCGCTCTCCCTCCGGCAGGCGGAGGGTCAGGCACTTTTCCGTCGCGCCGCCTTCCGTTTCCACCATCACATGGTCCAGCCCCGGCGTCAGGCGCAGGGAACGCACGTAGCTCGCCGGCACCCGCTCCAGCCATACCGGCTGCCAGATGCCGCTGATAGGCGTATACCACATGCCGCCCCGATCCCGGCGCTGCTTGCCGTAAGGAAGTTCTGTATCCAGCGGATCCTCCACCTCCACAGTGAGAGCGTTCTCGCCCTCCGTCACCGCCGCTGTCACATCCAGGGTAAAGGGCAGATATCCGCCGGTGTGCTCCCCCACAGCCTGCCCATTCAAAAACACTCTGGCATGCTGATCCACAGCCCCAAAGTGCAGCAGGATATGTCCATCCCGGACGGGTTCCTGCAGGCGAAAGGTTCGCTCATAGCGATACCACTCTCCTGGGGCCAGCTGGCGGAAAATCCGGGAGATCCGGGATTCCGGAGGAAAGGGCACCTGGATCTCGCCCAGCTCCTCCTGGCCCTCCCTCCGGATTACCGTCAGCCGCCACAGGCCGCACAGGGACTGATAGGATGCCCGCCGCAGCTGTGGACGGGGATAAACCTCCCAGGTGCCGGCACTGTCAGATTCAAAGGGCGTCGTCAGCTGACACAGTCGGAGCTGCTTTCTTCTCATGGTACATATCTCCTCTCCCGTTTTATTTATTATACTATATTTTTCGACAATCGGAACCAATCTTCCTCCCGAACGGTGAAGGAAAATCCCCTGGGGCCTTATAGACTGCATCAAAACTGCAGTGGAGACTATGCACGGGATATACTTCCCTTCCCAAACGATTCCTGTTAAACAGATCGCAGACGCACCGCTTCTGAGCGGATCTTATCTTCCGCGCCGGTTCCAACCGATCATCAGGGAGGCCCCGGCAGGACTCGTCCGAAAAAAAGCAGAGGAGGCAAAACGCCTCCTCATTGCCGTCTTCATCATAAATCGTGGAATCCGGAGCCAGGACCTTCTTCGCAGCCGCTTTTTTCTCGGTATTGCTGCTCCCCCTGTCGCCAAAGCAGAAGATGTATGTGGACAGCATAGGCAGCACTCAATGGGAGATGAAGGTAAAGATCCCTTTCAGGGGAGAAATCATGTATTGCATGTTCCCTTGCACCCCGTTCCCAGTATACCGGACAAAAGCCAACCCATGAGCCCCATATACGCCATGGAGGTAAATGGATTGGAGGTAATCGCGCAAGTCCCCGTAGAACAGCCCACCAAAGTGTAGTACATAAAGCCCGTCAACGCACCACCCAGGGTAAACAGCACGGGGCGAAGCCACTTCTTTATGCTTTTTTTCATAATAATTTTCTCCTCGTTTCTGTTCTTTGTAGTTACTCCATAAAGCGCTCTTTTTCATTTGTGTTTGTTAATTTTAGTATATCCAAAAGGCCACAGGCCTTCCGTGACCATATCACACAGGGCATCAGGTTTCTAGAAGCAAAAATGCCTGTCGGATTTCTCCGACAGGCATGGATACGATTCCAAGAATAGCTTTAATAGTTTTCCGCCCGAACCTCAAAGAAGGCCTGGGGGTGCTTGCAGACAGGGCAAACCTCAGGAGCCTTGACGCCCAGCACCATGTGTCCGCAGTTGCGGCACTCCCACAATGTCACGCCACTCTTTTCAAAAACCTCCTTGGCTTCTACATTGTGCAGCAGTTTGCGATAGCGCTCCTCATGGGACTTCTCGATGGCCGCCACGCCCCGGAACTGTTCCGCCAGCTCATGGAATCCCTCCTCATCGGCCTCCCTGGCCATGCGGTCGTACATATCCGTCCACTCGTAGTTCTCGCCATCGGCAGCATGGAGTAGGTTCTCCGCCGTGTCTCCCAGTTCGCCCAGAGCCTTGAACCACAGCTTTGCGTGCTCCATCTCATTTTGAGCGGTCTGAAGGAAGAGGGCCGCAATTTGTTCATAGCCCGCCTTCTTGGCCACAGAGGCGAAATAGGTATACTTGTTGCGGGCCTGGGATTCCCCGGCAAAGGCCTCCCACAAATTCTTCTCTGTCTTGCTGCCCGCAAAGGGATTCCTGGCGGGAGCGTCCTGGATTTTTACAAATTTATCGGCCCCTTGTCCGCAAACCGGGCACTTGAAATCGGGAGTCATAGGTCCTTCATGGATATAGCCGCATACGGTGCATTTCCATTTTTCCATTGTTTTGTCCTCCGTTTTTTTCTGAAAGGGAATGGTCTGCAGCAGGGAATTCACCACATTCATCGGAACACCCGGATACTCCCGGATTTCCTCCAGGAATGCTCTGGCATTCTCACTCTGCGGCAGCATAAATCCTGCCTCCCGGCAGAGATCCTCCGCCATCAGGCGGCTGGACTTTTCAACCGCAGCACTCAGGGCGTCGGGCAGTTGAGCGGCAATGTTTTCTGCCAGATTCTTGCTCTGGATCAGTCCCCGCAAGGCCCCTACTACCTTTTCCTCCTTAGGCTGCTGAGGGGGCATTTCCTTGGGTACCATTGATATGGCGGCAGAAGGACAGGCATCAGCGCAGGCCCCACAGCCTATGCACTTGGTCACATCAATGATGCTGTTTTCCGTATCTGTAGCCCCGGTGGGACATACATATAGGCACAGGCAGTCCTTGGTACAGAGTCTGAGGTTTCTTACTGCATATTTTTCCGCCATGGTCACGCCCTCCTCTCTATGCGCTCAAACTTCCAGCTGGGCACCTTGCAGACGGGACACAGCTCCGGCGGTGCATCTCCCACGTAGACAAAGCCGCAAACAGAGCAGACATAGACGCCGGTGTTTTCCAGCATCTTCTCCCCTTCGGCACGGTATCGGTTCAGCAGAGACTGGAGCATCCGGGTAACCTTCTCGCTCCAAACCAGGGCCCGCAGGGCTCCCCTGTCCGGCCCTTCCGCTGCGACAGCATTGGCATAGGGATATCCAGCAGAGAGATCCTTTTCTACCAGTGTCAACAGCATCTCCATATCCGCTGCCGGTTCCGGTTCCGCCTTGGCCCGGAAAAAGGTCGCCAATTCCCGGAACCCCTTCTCCTGCTCCGGCAGATACTGCTTCTCGCAGCCTCTGGCCAGGTTGGAGCAGATTACGCTCAGCTCCATGGGGGATAGCTCCCGCTCCACATGGGGCTTTTCCTCCGGTGCCGGCTCCGGTGAAGGCGCCTCGTTTTTCTCCCGGAACATCTCTTTTCCGGCGCCGCACCAAGGGCACTTCCAGTCGTCAGGGAGATCCTCCCATCGGGTACCCGGTGCGATCCCCGCCTCCGGAATGCCCTTTGCCTCATCATAGGTGTACGTACAGACTGAACATACCATTTGTTTCATCAGGATTTGCCGCCTCCTTTTCTCTTTGTTTGGTATATATGGTTGGAAATTCTACCCGCCTACAGATATGGACCATCAGTCAGTTACCCTCGTCTTTCCTTGCTGCCCGGCTATCCGCCGGGTTTTATTTACCGCCGCCGCACTTTGCTTTGCAGATCAGCTGCGTCATGGTACCCATGGGACAGTAGACGCACCAGCTACGAGGCTTGAACAGCACCATAGTGACAAGCCCCAACACAGTGGAGGTCAGCATGACGCTGTAAAAGCCAAAGGCAAATTGTGCCACGCCAGGGTGAAACAGTGTCCCGTGGTAAGCCCAGTTCCAAGGTAATTTAAAGGTCCACAGCAGGGTGACGACTTGCCGGAGATCCTGGGCTCCGGCAAACACCAGGTATGTGTTCCACAACATCTGAAAGAACATGGCAAAGAAAAAAATCAGAAAGCCGTAGCGGAACACCTTACTTTTCATCCAGTTCGGGATATCCCTCTTTCGGGACAGGCCGAAGCGACCCCCCAGCAAGGAGAACAGTTGACCCCGCCCGCAGTAGCGGTTACAGTAGCCCTTGGTTCCCCGGACCACCGAGATGAGCAGCGGAATAAAAAAGCATAAAAGGCCAAACCATGCAAACAAGATATTAAAAAATCCCAGAATGAGATACGTGGCCGAGGCGATCCACAGGTAGTCGTACCAATGCTTTTTCACGCTTCCACCTCCCGGATTCCGATGACGCTGGCGGGGCACTCCCTGGCACACTTCCCACAGCCCACGCACTTCTCCTCTTTGACCTGGGCCATGACACCCCGGATAATCTCGAAAGCCTGCATGGGACAGACCTTCACACAGCAGCCACAGGCCACACAGAGGCCTTGATCCACCACGGCTTTGCGCCGCTTCTTCACCAAATTCATTGCAGTTCTCCTTCTTTGATGTAAATAAAATATACCATAGATTATATGAACCGCTCTGTGATGAAATCACAGAGGCCCCGGTTCCTGTGGGGACCGGGGCCTCTGTAAGATACAATTGTGATCAGGTGTACCCAAGCATGACACTATCCGCAGTCTGCCTTCCATAGACACAGCCACTTCCGTATTCTTTTCGCTTGCATGCAGGCAATTTATAGCTACCAGATTTTTGTTCTTGCCAAATAAGTTATCGAAACAGTATAGTTGCCAGTAGAACATGGAGCCCCACATGAGCGGTGCGTATGCGCCGTACAAGCGTTTTACCACGGATGAAAACCTTGACAGAGGCGGAATTCACTTCCGCTGAGCTCTTTAATCGCCAAAAGGCGGGGGCCTATCTGGGCAGCGAAACCCAGAAGAAAAACCGACTTGCAAAAGCAAGTCGGTTTTTTGGGGGGACAGGTGAACAGCTTTGAGGACACCCCTCAGTTTTGCACTCAAAACCAAATCGACATCCAGTATAGGCGGTTGTGATAAGGTGGCACTATTTAAATCTCTGTATCGGAAATCCGGTACTCAAACAGACGTGTCCTCTTATCCTGCTCCTCCTTTGGATGTTATCCCTCGTGCGCTCTTACTCTCAGCAGCAGGGCGGGGCCGTTTTCCTTGAGCCAGCGGCGCCACGTCTGGTACTCCGGAAATACCCGCAGCACATGGGCGTAAAAGGCCGCCGAGTGGTTCATTTCCTTCCGATGACACAGCTCATGGACTACCACGCTGTCGATGACCTCCGGCGGCGTCAGCATCAGGAGGCAGTTGAAGCTGAGATTCCCTTTGCTGGAACAGCTGCCCCACCGGGACTTCTGGCTGCGGATGGTGATAGAGCCATAGTCCGCCCCCACCTTGGGAGCGTAGTACCGCACCCGCTCCGGTATGTACTGGCGGGCACTCTCCGCTAGCTTTTTCAGCTCCACCTCGGTCAAGGCGGGAAGCTCCGCTGCCTGCCGCTTCTGCCGCTCCAGCTTCTCCCGGTGCTGCCGGATCCACTGCCGGTGCTGCTCCACAAAATATTCGATCTGCCTGTTTGTAGCCCGGAGAGGTGCCCGGACAATCAGCCCCTCAGGCCGCAATTCCAACCCCAGAGTCTTCCGCCTGCTGCGGATCAGTTGATAAGAAATTTTTTCCATCTTGTTTTCCCGCTGTCTGCGCCGATGACGGTATTTCACCTGTTAGCGGCCGTGTTTTTCCACGATCATAGCGCAAAAACAGAGATCTGTAAATGATTTTACCCAATAATAACATAAAGAATTGCAGGATGCGGTGAGATGCGAACGCCAAGATTCCTGGTTCCTAATTCCCTCTATCAGGAGGTAAAAGCATATAGGGCCTGGAGTTGAGCACCCATCGGGACCTCTGAAGAGCAGGAAGCCGTCTTCCGCACCGGCATACTCCTGGATGGTGGGCTGGTGGCAGGGATCATGGGCAATACAGGTGAGCAATCCCCGGCATCATAGAAACCCCCGGCAGAAGGATCATCCTTCCGCCGGGGAACACGTAAGTGACTCGTGCGTCAATGTTCCGTCCGGATGAAGCGTGGTTTCTTGCAATACTGGATGTATCGCAAGAAACCACAACAAAATACGGGTACAAAATCGCCGCAAAGCTTCAAAGGCCCAACTGTGTGGTGTTGTCTTAATTAAAAAGGGATCTATTCTATACGAAGCATTCTGTATCCGACTCCAATATGGGTTTGAATATATTGTGGAGAACCTGGCTCTTTTTCTAGTTTCTTGCGCAAGGTAGCCATAAATACGCGAAGGGAGGCAACATCATTTTCCCAGCTTCTTCCCCAGATCTGCTGGGTGATGAAAGTGTGGGTCAGTACCTTTCCCACATTTTTGCAAAGCAGGCACAACAGCTTGTATTCACTGGGGGTTAAGTGAAGCTCCTGGCCATCCAAAGAAGCACAGCCGGCAGCGTAATCCACTTTTAACTTGCCATTCGTAAAAACCGCATCTGTATTCACAGAACCAACCTGCAATGCAGATAAACGCCTCTGCGTCACGCGCAGCCTTGCAAGCAGTTCTTCCACCGAGAAGGGCTTTGTCAGATAATCATCCGCCCCAGCATCCAGCGCATCGATCTTATCTGTATCCTCACTCCGGGCGCTGATTACAATAATGGGCATATTGGACCAGGAACGAACTTTATGAATGACCTCCACACCATCCATATCCGGTAACCCCAGATCCAGCAAAATGATTTCAGGATTGTGGGAAGAAGCCTCCAGAATAGCTGATTCTCCGTTCGCCGCAGTCAAAAAACGGTAATCATGGGCCTTTAATGTTGTGGTAATCAAGTTGCGAACGGGTGTATCGTCCTCAACCACTAAAATCAAAGGCTTATTCATGTAGTTCCACCTCCCCGGCTGGTACAGAAAATGTAAAGATGGATCCATGCGGCAAATGATCGGTGACCATGATTTCTCCGCCATGTGCATTGACAATCGATTTGCACAGTGCCAAGCCCAGCCCCATGCTGCGACGGCTATCCGCAATCTGATTGGACGCACTGTAAAACATATCGAAAATATGCGGTTTGTCTTTGTCGGAGATTCCCGGACCGTTATCTGCAATAGAGATATAGATATAGCTTCCTTTTTGTTTCCAGCCAATGTCGATTTCAGATCCCGGCGGTGTATACTTGATGGCATTGTCAACAATGTTAATCCCCTCTTGAGAATCAAGCAGCAGTTCGCACAGGCTGCCATGCGGCAGAGAGGCATAGTCTCGGAGGACGCGGGCATACTCCCCCGCTCCGACAAGGCTCGGGCGGCCTACTACCTGACCGCCAAAACCAAAGACCCCGGCGAGTTGAAAGTCAACCTATGGGGCAAATCATCTGTTATATTGGCCATGCAAGCGAGCAAAAGCCCCGCCGGGCCAGCATCCGTCCGATGGGTCTGCTAAAGAGCAAACAAGATATTGACTTTTGCCAACGATTACGCTACTATATGTAGTGCATTTACATGTCTTTGGGAGGAAATCGTCATGAACGTACGCAAGCGCAGCGGCAAAGTAGTTCCTTTTGACGCTGAATTCATACGTCGTGCCGTCACCCTGGCTGCGGCGGCGGCAGGGGAGCACGACCCGGATGCGGTGGACCGTGTCACCGAGGCGGTACAGGCCAAGCTGGAGTCCGCCGGCCAGGAGACCGTGGACATCGAGCGCATCCAGGACACGGTGGAGGAGGCCCTGTTTGAGCAGCAGCTCTACCGCACCGCCAAGGCCTACATCCTCTATCGGGTGCAGAAGGAGAAGGAGCGCGCCAGCGGCGAGTGGCAGGAAGGCATCCTGACACGGGAGTTTTTGAGCCCCTACAAA
>CALXGE010000082.1 GCA_944387775.1 uncultured Oscillospiraceae bacterium
GATGACCTCAAGACCGCCCTTGCCGATATGAAAACAGGTTCGGATTTGGATTGCTCAACGGCACCACGTCGGAGCAAGCTTTATATCGCTTGCTCCGACTTTTTTTGTAAAAGTCAGAGCGCGCTCATGCCGCTGCTCCTCCTCTCCAAATCGAACCCGCTTCGCTGGGCTTCGATTTGGTTTTGGTTCAAACTTGGAAACTGCGGCATCTATACTGTTGCGATGTTTCACGTCGGAGCAAGCTTCGTATCGCTTGCTCCGATTTTTTATATCAGGCACGCTTCAAGGTCCATCGGCAATTTTCGCTCCGCTCTGTACCACCCGGTATTTTTATGGTATAGTTGGGCTGTCAAGCAGTGGGAATCTGACCGGACTGCAAGCGGAGGTGAGAGGATATGCTGGAATATCAGAACCTGAGCCCCCTGGAATTTGAATATCTGTGCCAGGACGTGATGCAGGAAAGGCTCCAGGTCCCTCTGCGCCGGTTTCCTGCTGGGAAGGACGGCGGGATCGACCTGGTGGACAGTCTTTCTGCCTGCGGCGTCCTTGTACAGGTCAAGCACTATCTGAAAAGTCCCTTCTCTACCTTGCGGCAGGCACTGCGGAAGGAGCTTCCCAAGGTCAGGGCCCTGAACCCCGGACAGTATTTTATCTGCTGCGCCCAGACCCTCTCCCCCGCTCAGGTGAAGGAGATCTACCAGCTTTTTTCGGATTACATGGCCTCCGAGCGCAACATTGTCACCCTTCTGGAGATCGACGATTTCCTATGCGATGAGAAAAACGCAGCCCTGTTGCGCAAGCATTTCAAGCTGTGGCTCTCCGCCACTCATATTCTCTCGGAGCTGTACAATCAGCACATCTTCGTGGACGCAGAGGCACTGCTGTACGACGTCCGGGAGGAGCTTCCCTACTACGTACAGACGGAATCCTATTGGAAAAGCAAAGCGATCCTGGAGGCAGAGCGTCTGCTCATGATCCTGGGAAATCCGGGGGTGGGCAAGACCACGGTGTCCAAGATGCTGGTATTGTACTTTGCCTCCATAGGCTACCGGGTGCGGTATACTACCAACGGGGATCTCTCCGATATCAAGCGGTCCCTGTCCGCCGACCCGGAGCTAAGAGAGATCGTCCTCCTGGACGACTGTCTGGGGCAGTGCTACTTCCGCCTGAGGGACACCCAGGAGAGCGAACTGAGCGCTCTCATCAAATATATCAAATTCCATCCCAGTAAGATGTTGCTGCTCAACTCCCGGGTCACCATATTCAATGAAGCCCGGGAGCAGGCGCCGGCATTTTCCCAGCTCTTTGACCGCGGTGCTATCTCCATTCGCCGGATCGACGCCGAGGATATCCCCCTGCGGGAAAAGGCCCTGATTCTGTATGCCCTGATGCGGAAATTCCAGGTGCCGGACAGCTACTACCAGAGCATCCGCTCCGACAAAAAATACCGCCAGATCATCCAGCATCCCAATTACAATCCCCGGATCATCGAATACGCGGCGTGGCGGTACCAGGACGCCGGAGCGCCGGAGGCCTTTTTCTCCTTTTTGATGGACAAGATCCAATCCCCGAAAAATGTGTGGAAAGACGAATTTGAGCGCCGTTTGGACCCGGTGGACCGATATTTCATGTATACGCTCCACTCCCTTGCGGTCCCACGGCCCTATGTCTCCATGGACGCCATGCGGCAGGCCTATCAGAAGGTCCTGGAGGCCATCCATGCGGACATTTCCCTCAACCACTTTGAAAACGTCCTCTCCCGCCTGAGCCGCTCCCTGGTCAGGATCGTCTCCCGGGAGCAGAGGGTGGTCTACAGCCGGGAACCCTACCACTGGACCTTCGTGCCCGACGACTCCCAGGAGCTGACAGTGCTCAACCCATCTGTCAGTGACTACCTGGAGGATGTCTTCCGGGAACCCGCCCTGCGGCGTTTTTTCAAGGACAATGCCTGCTATCTGGAGCAGCTGATCCACATGTGCGACAGCCGTGAGGAGATAGACGCGGAGGTAAAACGTCTGTCTGACAGCGGGCAGCTGGACCGCATCCGCACGATCCAGCCGGAGCTCACCTGTCCGCTGATCCTTTACTCCACGGTCCGTTTCCGGATCACCGACCCACAGCTGGATTCCTATATTCTCCCCGGCCTTCTGAACTTTCCCACCCACTATTACATCTCCTCTTCCTTTATGCTGTCCCATCAGAAGCGTCAGCTGATCCTGGACCTGTGGCAGGAACCCCTTTTCTCCTTCTACCATGTGAGGGACAAGGTGAACTCCCCCGAGGGAGTAAAGGCCCTTCTCTGCGGTCTGGAGCTGGAAAGCCTGGTCACCGTGGCCAATCTGCTCCACAAGAACCTGGTTTTCTCAGGAGACTGGCGGCGGGAGGACTTTGTCAGCATCTTACGCGACGAGCTCCAGGATGCCGGGCAGGCCTATCTGGACAAGTGGACTGCGGATTACGACGCAAGCGACGAGGAGACATACGGCAACGACTTCCGCGCCTACTGCATACGCCTGGAGGACGAGGTATACGATCATCTGGACAAACTGGAAATCCCGGAGATCCAGTACGAGGATTTCCTGTGGGACATGGCGGAGTGGACGGAGGCTCCTGACAGCGTCCAGTACGACGCTCCCCCTGTGCGCAACGGGCTGGAGAGCGAGATCGATATGATTCTGGATCGGAATATCGAGTAAGGTCTCTTCGCCCCGACCACTTGCAAGAAGATAAGGCATGGTGCTGCCAAATTGGCAGCACCATGCCTTATTCTCTGCTATTTCTTATTTTTGCGAAATGAAAAGATGTAACGTATCAGGAAACTATCCCCGTTTCCGGTACAGTGCCGCCGCGGCCAGTCCCAGCAGCAATACCGCTCCACAGATTCCCAGCGTCAGAAGGCTGTCTCCGCTCTGCTGAGTGGTCACGGCCTCCCCGCCGCCGGGGAATCCCCCAAACTCTGCGGCGTTCATGGCCGCCATCTGGCCTCTTTCCTGTCGGGTTTCTCCGTTCCAAGTCAGCTCCTGCCGGTCCTGGCCTCCGGCTTCACCAGCAGGAGAAGCAGCGTCGTTCTGGCCGCTATCCGTCAGATCCTGCCCGGCCTCGCCGTCCTGAGCGGCAGGCTGCTCCCCCTCATGGGAGACAGGCACAGATGGCTCTTCCGGTTGGATGGCAGTTTCCCCGCCGCTTTCCGCCGCTCCTGCCGTCTGGTCGTCTGCCGGAGGGGCATCGCTTGCTTCTCCATGCTCTCCGCAACAGGGCGGACGGCCCGCTGGGAGAGAAACATCACCAGCAGCAGCATGGCTCCCCAGCAGGCAGCGCCCAGCGCAACGGACAGCAGCAGGATCCGCACCAGGGACAATCGCTCTCCGGAAGTGTCCAGAAATACTACCACGCTCCCCACGGGTGTCTTGTGAAAGAGATACCGGAACTTCCCTGTTCTGCCGCTGTCCTGTCCACTGTCATAGGCCTGGGCAGCCATTTCCCTTGCCTCCTCCTCCGTCACAGAGGAGGTTCGCTGTATATCGGCATTCAGGATATTTCCCACCCAGTCAAAGCGCACCACAAAAAAGTTGGAGGAGAGGAACGTATCATAGTCATTCTTAGGTGCCTCCATAAAGGGGGGCGCCCCGTCAGACCGCGGCGGTATACCGCCGGCCTCGCTATCGGAAATGATTCGGAGGGTACGATCCACCTGTCTCTCTACAATCAGCATATTGGCCACATTGATGGCACCCAGCAGGAACAGCAGCAGCACCGTAACAGCTGCCATAGCCGTGACGACAGCCTTCTTCTGGAGCGTCTGTATCATTCCGTCACCTCCAGCCGGTAGCCCACGTTCCGTTTGGCAGCAATGGTCACATTGGCATTCAGAGCTGTCAGCCGCTTGCGGAGATAGGAGATGTACACCCATACAGTTCCCAGCTCTGCCTCTGTATCATAGCCCCATACCTTTACCAGCAGATTCTCGGTAGACAGGTAGATCCCCTGGTTGAGCATCAGAAGCTCCATGAGCTGGTACTCCGTCTTGGGCAGGACGAAGGTCTGACCGTTCCCGGAGAGCTCATAGCTCTGCTGGTTCAGGGAGATATTCCCCCGGCGGAGGATGTTGGGCGTAAAGGTCTCCCGGCGGCGCAGCATGGCCCGGATCCGGGCCAGCAGCAGCTCCATGGAGAAGGGCTTGGGCAGGTAGTCGTCCGCCCCCAGGTCCAGGCCCTGGACCTGGTCCTCTACCTCCCCCTTGGCGGTAAGCAGCAGGATCGGTGTACGGCACCCCTCACTCCGCAGCCGCCGCAGCACCTCCAGTCCGCTGAGCTTTGGCATCATGATATCCAGGATAATGCCGTCATACTGTTCGTTCTGGGCGAATGCCAGGGCCTCCGCCCCATCGTACACTGCGTCCACGATATATTTGTGATAGGTGAGGATATCCACCACAGCCTCCGAAAGGCCCCGTTCATCCTCCGCATACAGCAGCTTCATATCTGCACACCTCCCCAGTGTAAGATTACTCCGGCTGGCTTAGCCGGACCTTAAAAACTATTATTCACATTACACCATATTTCTACTGAAAAAACCATTGCCCCGCTGAAGGTGTGCTGCTACAGGAAAAGCGTCGGCGGTACCTCACGGTTTTCCCTTTGTGTGCCGTCATTTTTCCGCAGAACTCTTTCTTTTTCTGCAGGAAGTGCTATACTGGGCATGGCTTTCCCCATTATCGATCCAAGGAGCGGCAACGCCATGCAGTATTTTCTTTCCACCGCTGAGACGATCCCCGATGGAATGGGCTTTTCCCTCTTCAGTCCTCTTCACCTGGCTTGGCTGCTGCTATTCCTGGCTGCGGCAGTTTTCTGCTCCCTGCTCCACCGGAGGCTCTCCCCTGCCGACAGAAAGCGTGCCCGATACCTATTCGCCGTATTGCTGATAGCAGACGAGCTCTTCAAAGTGGTCTGTCTGCTGATCGGTGGAAACTTCCTGTACGGCTACCTCCCCTTCCACCTGTGCAGTATCAACATCTTTCTCATTGCCATACACGCAGTGCGGCCCTGTCGGCTGCTGGGCAGCTTTCTCTACACCGTGTGCATTCCTGCCGCCGCGGCCGCTCTTCTTTTCCCCACCTGGACATCCCTGCCCCTCTGTAATTTCATGCATCTGCACAGCTCCACCATCCACATCCTTCTGGCGGTCTATCCCATCATGCTCACTGCCGGCGGCGATATCCGGCCCCAGCTGCGGGATATTCCCCGTTGCCTCGCCTTTCTGGCTTTGCTGGCTGTCCCTGTGTACGCTATCAACCTGCTGCTGGGCACCAATTTCATGTTTCTCATGTACGCCCCCAAGGGCAACCCGCTGTACTGGTTCGGCCAGACCTTCGGCAACCACCTCATTGGCTACCCCTTCCTGATCGCCGCCGTGGTGGCCCTTATGTTCCTCCCCCCGGCGCTCTTGCGCCGTCTTCGCCGGGCAAAGGTTTCCGGCTGACCAAGTAATTTATTTTTCTTTCTTCCACCGGCGGATCTGACAAGACATATTTCTGAAAGGCGGCTTTGCTATGTGGTTCATTTTTGCCCTTCTGTCCGCACTCTTCGCGGCTCTCACTTCCATACTGGCCAAAATCGGCATCAGCGGCGTCAACTCCAATCTGGCCACCGCCATCCGGACTCTGGTAGTTGTGGTCATGGCCTGGGGCATGGTCTTTCTCACCAACACCCAGAAGGGCATCAGTGAGATCAGCCAGCAGAGCTGGCTCTTTCTGATTCTCTCCGGCCTTGCCACCGGAGCCTCCTGGCTGTGCTACTACCGGGCGCTGCAGCTGGGGGAGGCCTCCAAGGTGGTCCCTATCGACAAACTCAGCGTGGTATTTACCCTGATTCTCGCCTTCGTGGTGCTCCATGAGGAATTCACCACCAAGTCCCTGATCGGCTGTCTGCTGATCGGTCTGGGAACCCTGGCGCTGGTACTATAAAATAAAAAAGCTCCGGCGCGGAACATTCCGCGCCGGAGCTTTTTTGCTCTATCGAAAATTCGCTGGCCTGCAGACGGACTTACTTCGCCCGGTTGTTATAGGCCTCAATACCCTTGGCCAGCAGGTCCATGGCCCGCTCCAGATCCTGCTGCTTGAGGACGTAGGCGATGCGGACCTCGTTGACGCCCTTGCCGGGAGTGGCGTAGAAGGGACCACCGGGGGCAAACATAACGGTGTCGCCGTTGTCGTCAAAGTCGGTGAGGAGCCACTTCTGGAAGGCGTCGGCGTCATCTACCGGCAGAGCCGCCATCAGGTAGAAGGCGCCCTTGGGGCACTCACACATCACACCGGGGATCTCCTTGAGCTTGGCAACTACAGTATCCCGGCGGCGCTTGTACTCCTCACGGACGGCGGCAAAGTACTCCGGTCCCACATCATAGAGGGCGGCAGCGGCGATCTGATCCAGGGTGGCCACGGACAGACGGGCCTGGCAGTACTTCATGGCCTCGCTCATGAGTTCCTTGTTCCGGCTGAGGATGCAGCCGATGCGGGCGCCGCAGGCGGAGAAACGCTTGGACACGGTGTCGATGACGATGACGTTATCCGCCGCGTCGGCAAACTCGCCCAGGGACTGGAGGGACTCGCCGGCATAGACGAACTCCCGGTAGGCCTCGTCGCCGATGATGAAGAGCTCATGCTCCTTGGCGATGTCCACCATCAGGCGCATCTCCTCAGGGGTGAGAACGCAGCCGGTGGGGTTGCCGGGGTTGGTGCACATGATGGCCCGGGTGTGCTCGTTGATCTCCGCCTCGATGGCCGCCCGGTCCGCATAGTGGTAGCCCTTCTCCGGAACGGTGGGCAGGGGGTGGATCTTGGCGCCGCAGGTATTTACCATGGTGTTGTAGTTGGGATAGAAGGGCTCAGGGATGAGAATCTCATCGCCGTCGTCCAGGATGCAGTTGAGGACGATCTGCAGCGCCTCGCTGCCGCCGGTAGTGATGAGGATCTCGCTCTCCTCAAAGTGCATATCAAGGTTGTCGTAGTACTTCTGAATGGCCTTGATCAGCACAGGGATTCCGGGGGAGGGCGCGTACTCCAGCACCGGCTGATGGAAGTTGCGGATGGCCTCAAAATACTGAGGCGGGGTCTCAATATCGGGCTGGCCGATATTCAGGTGGTAGATCTTCTTTCCCGCAGCCTCGGCGGCCACGGCGTAGGGGTGAAATTTCCGCATGGGGGACAGGCCGCACTTCTTTACTTTACTGGAAAACTTCATGGTAGACTCCTCATTTCTTTCAATTATCACACAGTCGCGCAGGACATTGAGGGCTCGCGCACAGCCCCTCCATCATGGTTTAATTGTAATATAGTCGCCCTGCCGCTGTCAAGGGATGGATGGTCTCGCCATCCGGAAATGGGCCCTCTTTTTCCCCGTTTGCCCAACTGCCGGGCCGCCCGCCCGTTTCTCCGGCAATATATACAGAAAATAATTTCGATTGTGCAGCAAACCGCCGAAATTTTTTTGGTTTATTGACTTTTACGCCGCAATTCGGTATCCTAATCTTGGCCTGTGTCCCTGTCCAGGCTTTCAAATCATGAGCTGCCGGACCACTCCACATAATGGCCCCGCAGACTGACAAGAAAGGATGAGATTCCGCGTGGATGTGCGGTGTGGCAGTGTGGAGACCTGTCACAAAGGAGCTGCGGTTTCGCTCCGCTTCTCCGAGGTGGGCATTGCGGAGGCATTCCCACTAACGTCCGGAACATGGCAACTGTTACCCTGAAGAACGTCAAGAAGATCTACCCCCACAGCGGCGACCAGAAGAAGGTCAAGAAGGCCAAGAAGGGCGAAGCCCCCGCCGAGGAGAAGAAGGTTAACCTTCAGATCACCGACAAGGGCGTCGTAGCGGTCCAGGAGTTCAACCTGGATATCAAGGATCAGGAGTTCATCGTCCTGGTCGGCCCCTCCGGCTGCGGCAAGTCCACCACTCTGCGCATGGTGGCCGGCCTGGAGGAGATTTCCGAAGGCGAGCTGTACATCGACGGCAAGCTGGTCAATGACGTGGCCCCTAAGGACCGTGATATCGCCATGGTCTTCCAGAGCTACGCCCTGTACCCCCACATGACCGTGTATGAGAACATGGCCTTCTCCCTGAAGCTCAAGAAGGTGCCCAAGGAGGAGATCGACCGCAAGGTAAAGGAAGCCGCCGAGATCCTGGACATCACTCAGTACCTCAACCGTAAGCCCAAGGCTTTGTCCGGCGGCCAGCGTCAGCGTGTGGCCATCGGCCGCGCCATCGTCCGCGAGCCCAAGGTGTTCCTCATGGACGAACCCCTCAGTAACCTGGACGCCAAGCTCCGTAACCAGATGCGCGCGGAGATCATCAAGCTGCGCCAGAAGATCAACACCACCTTCATCTACGTTACCCACGACCAGACCGAGGCTATGACTCTGGGTGACCGCATCGTCATCATGCGTGACGGCTTCATTCAGCAGATCGGTACCCCTCAGGAGGTCTTTGACAGCCCCGCCAACCTGTTCGTGGCCGGCTTCATCGGCACTCCCCAGATGAACTTCTTCGATGCCCGTCTGGACAAGGACGGCGAGAAGTACTTCGTCACCGTTTACGGCACCCGCATCGACCTGCCCGAGGATAAGCAGGCCGCCCTGAAGGCCAAGAACACCGCTGCCCAGGATATCATCCTCGGCATCCGTCCCGATCACATCGTTCTCTGCCCCGACGGCGAGAAGAGCGGCATTGAGGCCACCGTGGACGTTACCGAGCTCATGGGCAGCACCATCCACATGCACGTCAATATCGCCGGCAAGGATGCCATCGTCATCCTGCCCACCATCGATCTGAGCACCGAGCAGAAGACCTCCTTCGGCTACGGATCCAAGATCCATGTCACCTTTGGCGGCAACGTGGTCCATATGTTCAACAAGGAAACCGAGAAGAGCCTGCTGTAAGCAAATCTATAAAAGAACCGGGCCGGAGGATATCCTCCGGCCCGGCTTTTTCATGCCCGCAAGCAAATTTTCAGATTTCGGAAAACGCGCTGTGGGAAATCTCCCCGCAGTCGTCTCCCCTTCTACAGCATCACGTAATACCAGCCTTCCACCGGCAGTGCGTGCTCCTTTACCATTTCCTCCAGCACAGTCCTGGCATCCTCCGGCGCCCGCCAAGCCATACCGCAACTGGCGGAAATGGACCGGGGAACCGGAATCAGACGGCCCGGCAGGCCCAGCTGGCCACACAGCCGCTCCATAGTAATCGCCGCCGTGGTGGTGGGAAAGGTGGCCACCAGCCACATGGCTTTCTCTCTCTGCTGTCCACTCACGGCCGAATAATACGGGAGGCGCCAGCCAGCTTCTCCACGATACTGTACATGTTGGTAACACTGCCCACTGCCAGCTTCTCCGTGAGGCCATAGTAGTTCAGGCAGGTGCCGCAGGTCATGATCTCCACGCCCTGGGCCTCCAGGTTCTTGATATCCTCCAAGCTGACAGAGCCCTCCACCGTCAGCTTGGCGCCGCCGTTATAGAAGAGCACCGTCTTGGGCAGCTGAGGCAGCTGGCTGAGGGCAAAGATGAAGCCCTTCATCAGGGTAGCACCCAGCTCATCGCTGCCCTGGCCCATCACATCGGAGCTCACCGCTACCACCAGGCCGCCGCCAGCATCCACCACGCACTCAGGCTGCGCCTCCGCCTCCTTCTCCGGAAGCTTGTTTACCAGCACCTTTACAGAGAACAGGTTCTCCTCCCGCTGCTCCGCCTGGACGGCGTAGCCCTGAGAAGCACCCATCCTTGTCAGGTTCTGCACGGCAATCTCATTGTCCACCAGCACCTCCAGGGTGCCGGGCTCCGTCATGGCCCGCAGAGCCTGGGTGGCCTTTACCACCGGAATGGGGCACTGCTCCCCTACCGCATTTACCAATACATCCGCCATGGTTGTCGTTCCTCCTGTTTATGCCCCAGCCCGGGAGCTCGGGGTAAATTTATTTGTTTTTTAAATAAATCTTGTCTAGTGCTTTTCAGTATAGCACAGAGTAATCGACTTGTCAGCAAAAAAATTTATTTTCCGCCGTTTACAGCGGCGATCTGTCATGGTATAATCCTCCCGACTGGTTTCCACATCCAGTCCAAGCGCAGGCGTTTCCGATGGGAGCGCCTGCGTTCGTTCGGCTGTGCCGGTTTGGCGAACCGGCACAAGACCGTTCTCTAAACAAAAAATGGAGGT
>CALXGE010000083.1 GCA_944387775.1 uncultured Oscillospiraceae bacterium
CCATCGGCAGAGCACAGGGCGATGACGATGGCGTCGTTGGCGGCGGCCAGGTTGATGTTGTCGATACGGCTGCCGGCGTCGGCGGAGTTGACGATGGGCTTGCCATTGGTGCGGTTATAGACCTTGATACCAGCTTCGATAGCGGCCTTGTTGGCGGTATCCAGAGCCAGAGGCACGTTGTTGAAGTTCTGCTGCAGCAGCTGAACCGCCCACTGCATCAGCTCGGGACCGTTGGATTCAGCAGGCCCGATGTTCACATCCAGGTAGGTAGCGCCGGCAGCGATCTGCTCGGCAGCGCGCTTGAGGATGGGGCCTTCGTCGTAGGTCTCCATGGCCTTGCGGATAGCGGGGGAGATGCAGTGGATCCGCTCGCCGATGGTAACGAACTGCTTGCTGGCGGGATCGTGGCCCTTGTACTTGACCTCCTTGTCCTCCAGCTTGTAGGGGCCGGTGACAACGATGGGAGGTGCGGGAATGACCTTCTTGGGAGCGGGGGCGGGGGTCTCCTCGGCAGCGGCGGCGGGGGCGCCGTCAGCAGCGGGAGCCTTGTAGCTCTTCTTCCACTCCTCGTCACGCAGGTACTTCACCAGCTGGACAGCCTCGGTGGTACCAACGATGACGCTCCAATCAGGCAGCTTGTCCTGAATCTCGCCCTTCATGACGGCCACCTTGCCGGGGATGATGAGGGCGCGGCTCTTGATCTTGTTGTTGATATCGAACTCGTCGAAGAACTTCTTGATGGAGGAGCTGGAGAACTTGCCGGCGGCCCAGGCGGTCAGAACGGACATACCGGAGGCGTCGGTGATCAGCAGGTTCACAGGCATCTTGGAGCGCTCCAGCTCGCCGGACACCAGGAAGTAGGTCAGAGCGAAGTCCACGGTCAGGCAGCAGGGGCTGTTCTCGTCGGCACCGTTGATGGGATAGATGCCGGGGGCCACCTTCATGGGCTTCTGAGGATCGGTGAAGATGTTCTGACGCAGGCCGTAGAGAGGCAGGGCCTTGGCGTAGGTCATCTCGGAGCAGACCACGATGGAGCCGTACTTGCAGGTGAACAGGCTCAGGAGGGCGGCCTCCAGGTGGTTGTCGCCCTTGGCCAGAGCGGCCACGTTGACGATGGAGGGATAGCCGAAGGAGCGGTCGCCGTCCTTCAGGGCGGTGCGGCGGATCTCCACGGCGTTGGCATAGGCTTCCTTGATGGAGGCGGTGCCCACATCCAGGATCAGGTTCTTGTTGCCGGCGGCCTCCAGCTTCTCCACGGTGGCGTGGAGCTCCTCGAGGTTTGCGCCCCGAACGCCCAGGATCACCTTGGCCTCGGTGGCCACGGCGCTCATATCGGCGTAGTTGGCGGCGTCAGCGCCGTCCAGAATGAAGTCGGTGCCCTTGAGGGCCTCGGCAGCGGCCTTGGCGGCGGCTACGTCGGTGCAGCTGAGGACGATGGGACGGCCCAGAGCCTTGGCCTTGTTCACCAGGGCCACATAGTCCTCAGCGGACTTGTCGGCGCTGTGGTTGACAAATACCATCTCCACATACATCCGCTCGCTGATACGCTCATAGTCCACCTTGGGGATGGAGGCGAGGACCGCATCCTGCTTGGCCTCGTCCATGCAGTCGCACAGCTCCACGGCGTACAGGGTCTTGGAGACCAGGGTCTTCTCATGGCGGGAGAGAACGGTCTCGCCGCCCAGGGTCAGATCGCCGATCTTCAGGGTCTTCATCGGAGGCGCAGTGGCCTCGGACAGGGTAGACAGGGCCTCAGCGGACATGTGGGGGCACTTGTCAATGGAGAGGGCGCCGGAGGCGACCTTCATGGCGAAGGCCATGCAGGTGGGGTTGCCGCAGTCCTTGCAGTTGGTTTTGGGGGTGAGCTTAAAGATGTCAAGACCTTTCAATGCCATTGTCTGGGCCCTCCTTACATCAGCGCAGCAACCAGCTGCGAAATGGTCTTAATGGATTCGGGGTGCTTGAGAATGACGGCGTCGCTGCCGTAGGCCAGGCAGGCGGCGGCAGTCTCTACCTCCATGTCGATGCCCCGCTCCTCCTGGCAGCCCCACTCGGGGACGTCGCTCTCGGGGGCGGTGGACTCCTTCACACCCCAGGTCTCCACACCCACGGGGGTGATGATGGGCATCTGGAGGGTGGCGTCGTTCTGGCTGAGGGCGGCGGCCTTCACGCGCTCAAGAGTGGAGACCACGTACTCAAAGCCGTAGCCGGCGGCGGCGGAGCCCACGTTCATGGCCACATTGTGGCCATCCACGCCCATCTGGGTAATGAGGACGTTGAGCTGCTTGGCCAGGTTAATGTCCACGGCGGACTCAGCGCCCACCTTCTGGCCGTAGGCCAGACCTGCGCCGGCGGCAATGCCCTTGTAGTTCTCTTCCTTGGCGGAGAGGACCAGGATGTTCTTGCCCTGGAGGGCCTCGGACACCTTGGCAAAGAGGTCGGCATCCTTCTCTGCGTTCTTGCAGCCGGCCACCACGATGGGCTTGTCAACGACCTCGGCCACAGCCTTGGCCTCAGCCACGCAGTCCTCCACGGACTTGTTGGCGCCGTTGGGGTCCGCCAGATCAAAGCGGATGCACACGAAATCCACGTGGTCCAGGGAGGCGGCCTTGGCGGCCCGCTGGGCCAGGGTATCACAGCCGGCGTAGAAGTTCTTCAGACCCTCGCAGGGCTGCTCGGGGTCGTCGGAGACGTCGATGCCGATCCGGGGGGCATTGGTCATGGGGGCGTCGAAGGAATAGAGATTGTAGACGTTCTGGCCGCCCATGGTGACGGCCTTGTCGCCGGTGCCCAGCGTCAGCTCATTGATCTTGGCGCTGAATACCTGGGGCTTCTTGACAAACGGCATATTGGTATACTCCCTTCATGATGTTTGAGTTTGCCTGTATGAAAAGATTAGGATCTCTAAAGCGATCAGAGGGCTAACTGGTCAAAAATCCGGTGGACGGCCTGCTTGACGGGGCTGTCGGCAGGCACGGTGACGCTGGGCTTGCCCTCGGCATCGTACTCGTACACCGTGTCGTCGTGGGGTACCACACCCATGAGGTTCAGATGGTACTTCTCAATCTCCTCCCGGACGCCATCATTGAGCTGTCCGTTGGGGGCCCGGTTGATGATGAGGCCTACCTCCTTGGCGCCCAGCTTCAGCTCGTCGATCATCTCGCTGAGCCGTCCGGCGGCCTGTACACCCCGGCGGGAGCAGTCGCTGACCAGGAGGATGGTGTCCACCTTGGGCAGGATGCCCCGGCTCAGGTGCTCCAGACCGGCCTCATTGTCCACCACGATGTAGCGGTAGTTCTGGGCATACTTGGCCACCTGGGAGGTGAGAAGGCCGTTGACAAAGCAGTAGCAGCCCTTGCCCTGGGTGCGGCCCATGACCAGAAGGTCATAGTCGTCAGCCTCAGTGAGGGCGTCGCTGAACTGCATCTCGGCGTAATCTGCCTTGCTCATGCCGGGAGGGATGGGGCTCTTGAGGGCCATCTCCGCCTGGGCGATCTCCTCACGGATGTTGCCCAGGGTGTTGTTCACCTCTACCCCCAGCACTTCATTCAAATTGGAATTGGCGTCGGCGTCCACGGCCAGGACAGGACCGTTCTTCTTCTGGCAGAGATACTCGATGAGCATGCCGCAGATGGTGGTCTTGCCTACGCCGCCTTTGCCGGCCAGCGCAATGGTTTGTGCCATAGTTGTTGTTCTCCTTTTGGGGTATCCTCCGCCGGGACCGTCCTGCGGTTCCGGCGGGGGATAGAAGCTGTTGATCAGATGAGGTCGACGATGCCGGACTCCTTGACGATCCGGGCCACGTCATCATACTTGTTGAGGGCATAGAGGTGGATGCCGTCGATGCCGCAGGCGCGGTACTCGTCAATCTGTTTGATGGTGTACTCGATACCGGCCTCCTTGAAGTCCTTCTTCTTCTGCTCGGCAGCGGCGTCGAAGGGCTCCTTGTCGAAGGGGTTGGGGAAGATCCAGTGCTTGGAGATGATCTCACAGAGAGCACGGGGCATGACGCAGCCGTTGCGGCTGAGGGCCATGTTGATGGTGGCGGCCTGGTCCAGGATGGGCATGATGCCCACGTCTACGGGCAGCCAGATACCGGCGTCACGGATGGCGTCCAGCCAGTAGCGGAACTGGTCCATATCCCAGCACAGCTGGGTCATGATGTAGTCGGCGCCGTTGTCCTGCTTCTGCTTGAGGAAGGAGATGTCGGCCTCCAGGCTGCGGCAGGCGATGTGGCCCTCGGGGGAGCCGGCCACGGCGATGCAGAACTTGTCGCCAAACTCCTGACGGACAAACTTCACCAGCTCAGTGGCGTAGTGCAGGTCGCCGCCGGTGCCGGTCCAGCCGAAGGGCAGGTCGCCGCGGAGGGCCAGCATATGGTTGATGCCGTGATCCAGGTAGTTCTGCAGCTGCTCCTTGATACCCTCCTTGGTGTTGCCGATGCAGGTGAAGTGGGTAACAGGAGTGCACTTGCCGTCCTTCTGGATCTTATCGAGGACTTCCAGATTCTTGCCGACGTTGGTGCCGCCGGCGCCGTAGGTGCAGGAGATATAATCGGGATTCAGGGTGTACAGCTTCTCCAGCACGCCGCCCTCACCGCAGAGCTTCTCCATGCCTACATCGGTCTTGGGGGGGAAGACCTCAAAGGAAAAGGCAGCTCTCTCTTCAAAAATGTCAGAAACGCGCATAGTCTGATCCTCCATATCTTTTTTGATGGGTATTTGAATAAGCGGCATCGCCGCTATGGGGCTACAAGATGAACAGGGTTCCCGTTTGACCGCAGGTCAACCGCCGGAAGTCCGGCGTAACAAGCGTTTTGCCGGAGGCAAAACCTTGCCGCAGGGCGGATTCATTCCGCCCGCGGAAGAGAAATGAACAGGGTTCCCATTTGACCGCAGGTCAAATGGGAGTAAAGGAGTAGCGCTTGAGAAGACCGGCAGTATTGGTGTGGAAAATCCTGGTGCCGTCAGAAAGGGACTCCTCCTCGATCTCCGCCCGGGGCTCCAGCTCCCGGACGTAGGCGGCGGGATCTGCCACCGACACCTCCCGGAAATCCACATCCCGCATCTGGTTGTTGCTGCACTGGTTGAAGATCTCGCAGCAAAGCTCGTAATCGGGCATGAGAGGAACCTCCCTTACTCCGCGGCTACGACCACCGTGCCGGCGGTGAGGTCGGCGGACACCAGATGGCCGGTGATGGTGGTCACAGCCCCCATCACGTCCACAAAGGTCAGCTTGTCCCCGTCAGCGGTAATCTTGGCTACAAAACGGCAGAGGATGTTGTCATCCTGCTTCTCATTTTTATATACAGTGGAAAGACACATGGAAAACGCTCCTTTTGGGTATTACTTCTTTTTCAGCAGCTCAAGGGCGGCGGAGAGATAGCCGTTGCCCTGGTCAAAGGACTCCACGGCGTGGAGCAGCTGGTGCTCCACCTCACCGGAAAACTGCTTCGCCAGGTCGCTGAGCTCCGAGGCGTGGTGAATATTGTGATCGAGCATGTATTGCAGCAGCGCCACGGCCTGCTCGCCGCTGACCGCCTCGCCGTGGGTATGGCTGTGGCTGTGGTCGTGGGTGTGCTCATGGGTATGCTCGTGGCTGTGCGTGGCGTGCTCGTGGTCAAAATGCTCCATACAGACTCCTCCTGTCTAATTGACATAAATTTAACCAAGTACACTATAGCGCAAAATTGTCAAGTTTGCAAGGGATATACAGGGATTCTTTCGAGATTTTTTCGGGATGTAAGCAGACAGGGAGGACTTTCATAAAATTTGGGTAAAAGACTGACAGGAGGGCCTGAGCGGGAGAAAAAACAAGTCCCGGACCAGACGGTCCGGGACTTTAGGATAGAACACTCAGCTCATGGTATTCCTTTAAGATTTCTGCTCCTTGTTTTCACTGTCGCTCTTCTTATCATCCGGGTGCCATTTCATCATCAGGCCGACCAGTGTGAGCACAGCGAAGGGGTAGAACAAATAATAGCCGGCAGTAAAAAAGGAGAATGTCCCGACTTCAAGGCAGTATAGACTCACCAGGCAGCCCCAAATACCAAATGCTGTCAGTTTCATAACCCATCACCTCATAAAAATTAAAAATTGTGGTAAAACGGGGTTGTATATGGATATATTTTATCATAGACTCCCAAAAAACGCAAGAAATAAGCACAATGACATATCATCGAAATCATATAGGGCCCGCTGTCAACAGACAGCGGGCCTCGGGTTTATGCCTGCTTATGGAAAATGGCCTTACTCTACCTTGGGAAGCTTCTCCAGGGCGGCGGCGATATCTGCGTCGGTGGGGATATAGTCGCTCATCTGGCCGTCGTTGAACTTCTGGTAGGCATAGAGATCGAAATAGCCGGTGCCGGTGAGGCCGAAGAGAATGGTCTTCTCCTCGCCGGTCTCCTTGCACTTGAGGGCCTCGTCGATGGCCACCCGGATGGCGTGGCTGCTCTCCGGAGCGGGGAGGATGCCCTCCACCCGGGCGAAGACCTCAGCGGCCTCAAAGACCTTGGTCTGCTCTACGCTGGTGGCCTCCATATAGCCGTCGTGATAGAGCTGGGAGAGGGTGGTGCTCATGCCGTGGTAGCGCAGACCGCCGGCGTGGTTGGCGGAAGGAATAAAGCTGGAGCCCAGGGTGTACATTTTGGCCAGGGGACACACCGCGCCGGTGTCGCAGAAATCGTAGGCGTATTTACCGCGGGTGAGGCTGGGGCAGGAGGCGGGCTCTACGGCGATAAAGCGGTAATCCGCCTCGCCCCGGAGCTTCTCTCCCATAAAAGGAGCGATAAGGCCGCCCAGGTTGCTGCCGCCGCCGGCGCAGCCGATGATGACGTCGGGCTTCACGCCGTATTTGTCCATGGCGATCTTGGTTTCCAGGCCGATGACACTCTGGTGGAGCAGCACTTGGTTGAGAACGCTGCCCAAGACGTAGCGGTAACCGGGAGTGCCTACCGCAACCTCCACCGCCTCACTGATGGCGCAGCCCAAAGAGCCGGTGGTATTGGGATCCCGCTCCAGAATTTTCCGGCCTACGGCGGTGGTGTTGGAGGGGGAGGGGGTGACGCTGGCACCATAGGTCCGCATGACCTCCCGGCGGAAGGGCTTCTGCTCATAGGAGCATTTCACCATGTATACCTTGCAGTCCAGCCCCAGGTAGCTGCAGGCCATGGAGAGAGCGGTGCCCCACTGGCCGGCGCCGGTCTCGGTGGTGACGCCTTTAAGCCCCTGGTGCTTGGCGTAGTAGGCCTGGGCGATGGCGCTGTTGAGCTTGTGGGAGCCGGAGGTGTTGTTGCCCTCAAATTTATAGTAGATCTTGGCGGGGGTCTGGAGCTTCTCCTCCAGGCAGTAGGCCCGGACCAGGGGAGAGGGACGGTACATCTTGTAGAAGTCCCGGATCTCCTGGGGGATCTCAAAGAAGGGGGTGGTGTCGTCCAGCTCCTGCTTTACCAGCTCGGCGCAGAACACGCCCTCCAATTCCTGGGCGGTCATGGGCTGCAGCGTGGCGGGGTTCAGCAGGGGGGCGGGCTTATTGGTCATATCGGCGCGGAGATTGTACCATGCCTTGGGCATCTCGTCTTCGGACAGGTAAATCTTGTAAGGGATCTTGTTCTCGCTCATGGTTGTTTCTCCTTTCAGCATCAGGTTCCGGGACAAAAGAAAAACGCCTCTGTCCCTAGCTACTCTGCTGGGACAGAAGCGATCATTGCTTCTGCGGTGCCACCCGGCTTGACGCTTATCGCGCCCTCTTTGCGCGCACTGACATGCGCCGGCTTTGATAACGGAGGTCCCCTCCGGCTCGCCTACTTGCCATGTGGCTTTGGGTTCGCCCTCGAAAGCCCATTGGGCCCCACGCTCCCTGCCGCTTTCCCACCGCCGGCGGCTCTCTGAAAGGTACCTGCGAGGCTTACTCACACTTTCTCAACGGTTTGGTTGTGCGTACTATAGCACTTTAATGGGGTGATGTCAAGAACTTTTTTGGAGAATCCAGGCGGGGCGGAGAGAGAACTTTGTGACCTGTTCCTATGGCGCCACTCCACTGCCTGTGGTATCCTGTAAGTACATTGAACCAAAAGGAGAAACTGTATGGAACCCATTACCGCGGTAGTCCTGGGGGCCGGCAGCCGGGGGGAGATCTACGCCGGCTACGCCCTGCGCCATCCGGAGGAGCTGAAGATCGTGGCTGTGGCGGAGCCCCGGCCGGACCGGCTGAAACAGCTGGCCGATGCCCACGGCATAGCGCCGGAGAACCGCTTTTCCAGCTGGGAGGACCTGCTGGCGCGGCCCAAAATGGCGGACGCCGCCTTTATCTGCACGCTGGACGACATGCATGCTGCCCCGGCTTTGAAGGCCTTGGAGAAGGGCTACCACATCCTGCTGGAGAAGCCCATGAGCAACACCGAGGAGGAGTGTCGGGCCATCGAGGCCGCCGCCCGGAAAGCGGACCGGGTAATGGCGGTGTGCCACGTGCTGCGCTACACC
The DNA here is from genome assembly GCA_944387775.1 of uncultured Oscillospiraceae bacterium. Taxonomy (GTDB): domain Bacteria; phylum Bacillota; class Clostridia; order Oscillospirales; family Oscillospiraceae; genus Pelethomonas. Next base: position 8,484 of record CALXGE010000083.1, read on the forward strand.
CCCTTCTACCGGACCATCAAGGCCCTGGTGGACGCCGGGGAGATCGGGGAGGTCTGCGCCGCCGCCCAGATCGAGAACGTGGGCTACTGGCACCAGGCCCACAGCTTTGTACGGGGCAACTGGCGCAGCAGCCGGGAGACCAGCCCCATGCTGCTGCAGAAGAGCTGCCACGATATGGACATCCTCCTGTGGCTGGTGGGAAAGGACTGCCGCCGGGTCAGCAGCTTTGGGAGCCTGCGCCATTTTTCGGCGGACAATGCTCCTGCCGGGGCCCCGGAGCGGTGTCTGGACGGCTGCCCCCACAGTGAGACGTGCCCCTACTACGCGCCGAAAATCTACCTCACCGGCAAAACCGATTGGCCGGTGGATGTGCTGACCACGGACCTCACGGAGTCGGGCATCCGCAGAGCACTGGAGGAGGGACCCTATGGCCGGTGTGTCTACCGCTGCGACAACGACGTGGTGGACCGGCAGGTGGTAAACCTGGAGTTCGAGGGGGGAGCGGTGGCCTCCTTCGTCATGACCGCCTTCACCGCCGACTTCTCCCGGCAGCTGAAGCTTCTGGGTACCGCCGGACAGATCCAGGCGGACATGGGAACCAAGGAGATCATCCTCCATCGTTTCGGGGAGGAGGTCCGGCAGATCCCCCTGCTGGACGACGGAGAAAAGAGTGGCCATGGCGGCGGAGATTACGGCCTGGTCCGGGACTTCCTCACCGTGGTCCGGGAGGGTGGCGAGAGCCGCTCCAGTGCCCGTGCCTCACTCCAGAGCCACCTCATCTGCTTTGCCGCCGAGCGTGCCCGGCTGTCCCACACCGTGGAGGAGCTGCGGCTGTAAAATCTGGGGCCTGGGAGACTGTCCTCCCGGGCCCCAATTTTAAAATATTTTTGTCTACCCCCTTGACAACGAGGTTAGCTTGTGCTAACTTTATTACGCAATTAGGAAACTCTAACCGATCCGTCGGATCGGAGGAAGGAAAGGAGGGCCACTGTGATGCCGTTGACGATGGTACGGCCCGGGGAGAGCGGCCTCATCAAGAAGGTGGGGGGCAAGCTGGAGACCCGGCAGTTTCTGGAGAATCTGGGATTTCTGCCCGGCAGTCCGGTGTCGGTGATTACCCGGATCGGCGGGAACGTGATCGTGGAGATCAAAGGGTCCCGGGTGGCGGTGAACAGCGAAATGGCCGCCAAGATCATGGTATAAGCGGGGAAAGTCCCCGCAGATAACAGGCCGGTACTGGCAAGTGTGGGCCGGCGGAAGGAGAGAGGCATGGAAACGTTGAAGCAGGCA
>CALXGE010000084.1 GCA_944387775.1 uncultured Oscillospiraceae bacterium
GCCCCCGTACCCCGCGGCTACTTTGCCCGCGGCGGCAAAGTAACCAAAACGCCACCGGGGACACCCCGGACCCCGCTTTTGTCCAATCGGACGCCATCAAACTTTGCCGCTGCGGTGCCACTGAATCAGTGAGTCCTCCGAGCATCTGATCTCCGCCGGGCTTTTCGTCCGGCTTCGGCTGACGCCCTTTTGACGAGATAGATGGATCTATTTTTATACGATAAGAAACGTCTATCAGCCCGAGGGCCGTCAGGCGAAGTTAGACAAACACCGCACCGATCGCGAGGGGACAGCGGCCTTGCAGTAGTTCAGTGGCAACCGGGTATCTCCCTTGCAGGCCTCCGATTAGACTAACAACGGGGGCCTGGGGTCTCCCCAGCGGTTTTTCCGCCCACTTTTGGGCGTCCAAAAGTGGGCCCGCCGGAGGCAATCCGAGGCTCGGGGCGGAGCCCCCGCCGATAAGCAGCAGGGTCCGGGGGCTTCGCCCCCGAAAAGAACAAAAGAGCCTCCGGGCCAAATGGCCTGGAGGCTCTTAGTATGCTGCGCTTACTTTTTCAGTTCACCGGTAGCGTTGGCGGTGAGATAGGCGTTGATGAAGCCATCGATATCGCCATCCATCACGGCAGTAATGTTGCCGTTTTCATAGCCGGTGCGGGTGTCCTTGGCCAGGGTATAGGGCATGAACACATAGGAGCGGATCTGGCTGCCCCACTCGATCTTCATCTGTACGCCCTTGATATCGGAGATCTTCTCCGCGTGCTGCTGGGCCTTCATCTCCATGAGCTTGGCGCGAAGCATCTTCATGCAGTTCTCACGGTTCTGGACCTGGCTGCGCTCCTGCTGAGAGGAGACTACCACACCGGTGGGCTTGTGGATAAGTCGCACAGCGGAGGAGGTCTTGTTGACGTGCTGGCCGCCGGCACCGGAGGAGCGGAACACCTGCATCTCGATGTCCTCAGGCCGGATCTCCACGCTGTTGTCGTCCTCGATTTCCGGCATGACCTCCACTGCGGAGAAGGAGGTCTGCCGCCGGGCGTTGGCGTCAAAGGGGGAGATGCGGACCAGACGATGGACGCCGTTCTCGCTCTTGAGGAAACCGTAGGCGTTTTCACCTTCGATGGCGATAGTGGCGGACTTAAGGCCGGCCTCGTCGCCGTCTTCATAGTCCAGCGTCTTGCAGACAAAGTCGTGGCGCTCAGCCCAGCGGGTGTACATCCGGTAGAGCATCTGGCACCAGTCCTGCGCCTCGGTTCCGCCGGCTCCGGCGTGGAGGGTCAAAATGGCGTTGCTGGCGTCATATTCCCCGGTGAGCAGGGTGGAGAGGTTGGCCTCTTCCAGAGCGGACTCCAGCTTGGTATAGCCTTCCTCTATCTCCGGCAGTAGGGAGCCGTCATCCTCCTCCATGGCCATCTCCACCAGGGTAGTGAGATCCTCCCACTGGCTGACCAGCTTGGCGTGGTGCTCCAGCTTGTTCTTCAGCTGCTTGGTGCGGCGCAGTACCTTCTGAGAGGCCTCCAGGTCGTTCCAGAAGTTGGCGTCGCCGGTTTTTTCCTCCAGCTCCTCCACCTCCCGGCGGGCTCCCTCCAGATCCAGAGCCGCGGCCAGCTTGGTCAGCTGGGGGCCCAGGGCACTGAGCTTTTGTTTATAGGTGTCATATTCAATGATCGGCATATGGATTCTCCATTCCAGTTAAATTCCAGTCCAATACTATATTATGCCACAGATGATAGGCAGCTGTAAAGGGGGAGTACATAGATTTTGCTAAAATCGGGACATTTTTTCCTCAAAAGGTGGCGGAAAGACAAAAGGAGGCGGCTTTTCAGCCGCCTCCTCAGGAAAACAAAACCGCTGCAGGCAGCAGAGGGAAATTCTACCGCAGTGTGACATCTATGGCAGACAGGATGGGCCCTTCGCCGGGGTGATAGGTGATGGTCACCTGGTCGCCGCTGCTGAGGATCACCGCCAGAGGCGCGTCGGCGGCGGCAATGGAGTAATACGGTTCTGCGCCGATCAGCTGGATATAGTAGACGCTGTTGCCATCCTGGACGGCGGAGCGGATGTCGGCGATGGTGCCCTCCACCGTCTCGGTGCCAGTGAGTCCGGCATCGTCCTCGATAAGGCCGTTTTTCGCCAGCATGGTCAGGTAGTTCTGTTCACACTCCGCCACGGTATCCCCGGTGGCCACGATGTTGTACTGCTGGACGTTGACCATGGCATACTTCTTCACCAGCTGGGCGGCATCCTTCATAGCCATGAAGTAGGTGGGCTGGCCGCCGGTGTTGAGGAGCAGGGGGAAGGTGGCGGTGTAGCGCAGATTCTGCAGCTCGCCGTTGGCGCTGTCCATGGCGGAGTACTCGGTGGCGCCGGCGCAGGAGTAGTACTTGGTCTCCTTGGTCCGCTGATTGGAGAGGAGGAAGCCCACGTTGGACTGGTCGCCGCCCACGGAAGTGACGCCGGTGTAGACGTACACGTCGTCGTCAATGGCAATATAATTGTAGCCCTCGGTGGTGACGGTGACATCCCGCTGGCCGAAGATGGAGTTGATAAAGCCGTTGTGATACATGCCGTAGTAATCGTACTGCTGCATGATGAGCTCGGCGTTATAGAGGTTATCCACCCAGGAGGGAATGTCGGCGGTGTCATAGTACTGGCACTCGCCGGTGATGGCGTTGACCAGTACGCCGCCCTTCACATCCGTGCCGCCGAAGAGACCGATGGTCTTGACAATCCGGGCGCAGACCCAATAGGGCACACCCTCCTCGTTGACCTCCATTACCGGCTCGGCAAACATGTAGGTGGGGTAGTTGAAGCGCAGGTGGCGGTAGAGGTTGCGGCCGAAGTGCTCGGCGGTGGTGTACTTGATGCCCTCCTGGAGCCGTACCAGCTCCACATTCTGGGTCACCATGTCGATGATGATATAGGCGGGCAGACCATCAGAGCGGTTGGTGAACCACTTGATGAGGTCGGCGTAGCGCAGCGTGGCGATGCGCACCGGGCGGCCCTTGTAGTTGATCTGGGTGTAGTCCTCGTTGACCTCAAACTGGCTGACCATGTCGCTGAGCTCACCCAGCTTCCGGTCTCCCAGACGCTCGGCGGAGTCCTTGTCCAGCATGGGGATCTGATCAAAGGAGATCTCGTCCACATCGGCGGCAAAGTCGCCGCTCTCCGGCGACAGCAGGGAGGAGTATGCGCTGGCCCGGAAAATCACGCTGCCCACCAGTGTACCGATGAGGGCTACAGCAATCATGGCCACTGCCACTATGGCAGGGATGGCACACTGCTTCTTCACAAATTTAAAGTAATGCTTGGCCCCCTGGCCCTGGAAGCCGGAGGTGAAGATGGCGCAGCCGCAGTAGACCACGCACAGCAACAGAATGAATGCATAGAAGTCAGGGGCCTGAGGGTTCAGGGCGGGCAGCTCCAGATAGAAGTAGATAAAGCCCACCACCAGTGTGACGATCAGATTGATGAGGACCCTGGTAACGGGGCCGCCCACCGGCTTGCGCGGCTTTTTCTGCCGGGGAGGCCGCTGGGAGGGAGCACCGCTGCTCCAGCCTTCCCACTGGAAACCGCCGGCGTCAGTACCGGAAAATCCCATAGTGATATCTCCTTTTTATGATTCAGATGGGGGAGGGGATCGTATCCTCCGCCCCGGAGGCCGCCGCGACGCACTTCGCGTCAGGCAAACCACCAGTATACGATTTTAGTTTACCCCAATTCCACTGCGGTGGCAAGGGGAAAGGTGGGGGCTGACCGCCGGTTGCTTGTCCATTGAGGGGAAATAATAGAAACTTAACAAAAAGTTCATAGAATCGCCATCTTTCGTCTTCCTCTTTCACAGGCAATGGGGTATGATATGGCCCAGATAAAAAATATCGGAGGCGGCTGCTCGGTGCCGGCCTCCCCCACCAGAGCGAAAGGAGATTACACAGGTATGCAATCGTGCGAAAAAGGGCCGTCACTCCGGGAGCGGGCTGCGGTGCTGTTTCATAAGAAGGAAAGCGGCAGCGCCGTCCCCGGCAGACGGAGAAAGAAGTGGGGCATCGTTGCCGCTGTGGCGGTAGTCCTGGCGGCAGCCGTTATTTTACCGCGGCTGGGCGGCGCCAACGCCGCCGCCAACGCAGTGTCGCCGCTGGATGTGACGACACTGGCTCCCACGCAGCTGCAGCGGACGGTCAGCACCACCGGCACGGTGGAGAGCGCCAAGAGCGTCCTGGTATATTCCACCCAGTCCTACGCCGTCCAGGAGGTCCTGGTGGAGGTGGGGGACTACGTGGAGGAGGGCCAGCTCATGGCCAAGCTGGACGACGGTGTCATTCTGGACCAGATCGAGAGCCAGGAGGCCGCTCAGGCCGCGGCCAGCAGTGCCTCCTCCGCCGCCATTGCCGCTGCGGAGCACAACTACCAGCAGTACAAGGAGGCTCTGGACGCCGGGCTCAACAGCTCCATTCTGAACGCCGAGAGCTCCGTATCCACCGCCTATGACAACTATGTCACCGCCTACAATACATACGAGCGGTTCCGTGCGGACCTGGCGGCGGGGACCAACAGCGCCATCCGCAACGCCCAGAGCGCCCTGGACGCTGCCGAGGACGCCTATACCTCCGCCCAGAAGACCTACGACCGGTACGCGGAGAGCCTGGACGAGGGGGACAACGCCACGATTATGAACCAGGAGCAGGCCCTGCGGACGGCGGAGCGCTCCCTGGAGGCCGCGGAGGAGGCTTACGACTCCGCCCAGGACGCCTATGACGCCGCCCGGGAGCGGGCGGAGGAAGCTCAGACCAGCCACGATGAAGCTCAAACCAAGGTAAATACGGCCCAGCAGACCCTTCAGACGGCGGAGAGCGAGGTGGCCCGTCTGGAGGCCCTGGTTGCGGCAGACCCGGAGAATGCGGACCTGCAGGCTCAGCTGGATGCTGCCAAGGCCCAGGAGTCCCAGGCCCGGACGGACCTGTCCCAGGCGGAGAGCGAGGAGACCCAGACAGCTTTGACCCTGGCTGTGCTCCAGACCGCCCGGGACAGCGCCAAGAGCCAGGTGACCACTGCTGAACGCACCCTGGACGAGGCGGAGGAGGCCTACGACACGGCCAAGACCCAGTATCGTTCCGCCCTGGACAGCGCCGACGACACCCTGGAGGATTACGCCGACGCGGTGGATACCGCTTATGAGTCCTATCTGGACGCCCAGGTGTCCCTGGAGAGTGCCCAGGCCGATGCCCAGGAGACCCTGGCAGACTATGCGGACCGGCTGGACGCGGCCTATGAGGCCTATGAGTCCGCCCAGGCGGGCCTTGCGTCCACGGAGACCGCCGCCCAGAACCAGCTCCAGTCCTACAAGGACAATCTCAACAGCGCCTACGCCAATGCCGACACCGGCACCAGCGACGTGAGCCTGCGGCAGCTGCGGGCGGATCTGGAGGGCACGGAGATTACCGCTCCCGCTGCCGGCACGGTTACCGCCGTTTACGCCGAGGTGGGGTCCTCCGGTGCGGGGCTGCTGTTCGTCATTGAGGATGTGGAGAATCTGGTGGTGGCCACCTCCGTGAAGGATTACGACGTGGCCAGCATCTCCACGGGGATGGCTGTGGATATCCAGTCCGACTCCACCGGGGACAGCGTCTATGACGGAGAGGTCACCTCCATTGCCCCCACCGCCACCAAGAATGCCGCCGGTGCCACCGACACCACCGGAGACATCTCCTTCGCCACTGACGTGGCGGTGACCAGTGAGGACACCGGACTGCGGATCGGCATGAGCGTGGAGCTGGACTTCGTGCTGGAGGAGGACCCGGATGCCCTGGCGGTGCCCTACGACGCGGTGTATGAAAACAGTCAGGGCCAGACCTGCCTGCTGGTCCTGGAGGAGGGGGAGGACGGCGCCCTTCTCCTGACAGAAATGCCGGTGGAGACAGGCCTTGAGACAGATCTGGACATCGCCGTCACCGGCGAAGGCATCGGAGAGGGGACCAGCGTGGTAACGGACCCGGAGCGGTACCTGTCCCTCCTGGGCCGGGAGGTGGTCCTGGAGACCGCAGGGGAGGCCGGCTGATGGGCGAGACAGCGCGGCGGACCATCATATCCATGCGGGGGATCTACAAGCGCTTCTACATCGGCGCACCCAATGAGCTGGAGATCCTCCACGGCATTGATCTGGATGTGGAGGAGGGGGAGTTTCTCTCCATCGTGGGGCCCTCCGGCTCCGGAAAGAGCACCCTCATGAACGTCATCGGTGTGCTGGACCGGCCCACCGAGGGCAGCTACATCCTGGACGGGATGGCGGTAAATGAAGCCCGAGACGATGAGCTCTCCTCCATCCGGAACCGGAAAATCGGCTTTGTATTTCAGAATTTCAACCTCATCTCCCGGACCAACGCCCAGAAGAACGTGGAGCTGCCCATGATGTACGCCGGCGTTCCCGCCGGCCAGCGATCCGCCCGGGCCCGGGAGCTGCTGGAGATGGTGGGCATGGAGAACCGGCTGACCCACCAGCCCAATGAGCTCTCCGGCGGGCAGAAGCAGCGGGTAGCCATCGCCCGGGCCATGGCCAACGACCCGGCCATTATCCTGGCCGACGAGCCCACCGGGGCCCTGGACAGCAAGACCGGCCGGATGGTCATGGACCTCTTCCACCGGCTCAACCGGGAGAAGGGCAAGACCATCGTCCTCATCACCCACAACCGGGAGCTGGCCCTGGAGACGGACCGCTTCGTCACCATGCGGGACGGGCGGCTCTACCGGGGAGACACGGGGGAGGAGGTGCGCTATGGGGATCGGTGAAAGCGTCCGGGTAGCCCTGGAGGGCCTTCGGGCCAACAAGATGCGCTCCCTTCTGACCATGCTGGGCATCATCATCGGTATCAGTGCCGTCATCGGCATTCTCACGGTGGGCAGCGGCCTCACCGGGTCCATCACCGGGTCCATGAGCTCCCTGGGCGCCACCAATATCACCGTTTTCCTCCAGGAGAAGGGGGATGGCGGCATGGGGGGCCTGGAGACCCTCCTGGGGGTGGCCGCCCCCGACGAAGGGGACCTTATCAGCGATGAGATGCTGGACGCCCTGCGGCAGCGGTACAGCCAGGCCATCACCGGCATCAGTCTCTCCACCTCCGCCGGCAGCGGCGTGGCCAAGGACGGACGGCTGTACGCCAACGTCTCCCTCACCGGCATCAACGAGGAGTATCTGGACGTCAGCGGCACGGATCTGCTGGCGGGCCGGAGCATCCGGCGGGAGGATATGGACGGGCAGCGGAACGTCTGCGTGGTCAGCGACAAGCTGGTGGAGAAGCTCTACCAGGGGAATACCGACAAGGCCCTGGGCGATGACGTCCGGGTGGATATGGGCGGCGAGCTGCTGTCCTTCCGGATCGTGGGCGTCTACGAGTACGACGCCTCTATGATGGGCATCTCCATGTCCGCGGAGGAGGATGTGACCACTTCCCTGTACATCCCCATTACCACCGCCAACCACATTACCGGCAGTCCCGAGGGCTACTCCAACCTGACGATCCGTGCCAGCGAGGGCTCCGACAGCGCCGCCGTGGCCGGGAATATCCAGGACTTTCTCAACCGCTACTATGCCAATAACAGCGATTACGGCGTCTCCGCCATGGCTATGAGCACCATGGTAGAGTCCATGTCCACCATTATGGACACCCTCTCCATCGCCATCTCCGTCATCGCCGGCATCTCCCTTCTGGTGGGCGGCATAGGCGTGATGAACATCATGCTGGTGTCGGTCACCGAGCGGACCCGGGAGATCGGCATCCGGAAGGCCCTGGGGGCCACCAACAACGACATCCGCATTCAGTTCGTGGTGGAGAGCGTCATTGTCTGCCTCATCGGCGGCATCATCGGCATCCTCCTGGGAGCGGTGCTGGGGTACGTGGGCAGCTCTCTCATCAGTGAGGCCTGTCTGCCCCGGCCCGGCTACATTGCCCTGGCGGTAGGCTTCTCCATGGCCATCGGAGTATTTTTTGGCTATTACCCCGCCAACAAAGCCGCACGACTGGACCCCATTGAGGCCCTGCGGTACGAGTGATAAATTTTTCATGTGCAAAAATGTAGGACCGGCCCCGGGAAGAATTCCTTCCCGGGGCCGGTCCTTTGTTCGGCGCCTATGAGAGGAACCGATCCGGTCACGCCGTCTCCCCGCTCTGCTCCGGGGCTTTTTCCAGTGTGACCGCGCCGCCCTCCACCGTAAGAATGAGATGGTCGCCGGAGTGGAACCTGCCGGAGAGAAGCCCCTCGGCGGCGGGGTCCTCCACCTTGCTGCGGATCAGGCGGCGGAGGGGCCGGGCCCCGTAGGAGCGGTCCAGGCCCTCCCGGGCCAGGAGGGCCACCGCCCCATCCTCCACTTGCAGGGTAAGGCCCAGAGCCTCCATTCGCGCTCCGGTGTCGGCCAGCATCCTCCGGGCGATCTCCCGGAGGTCCTCCTCGGTGAGCTGGCGGAAGATGACGGTCTCATCCACCCGGTTGAGAAACTCGGGGCGGAAGGTGTGCTTGAGCTCCTCCTCCACTGCCCGGCGGACATTGCTGCCCGCCTCGCTGCCCACGGCAAAGCCCAGAGGACCCTTGCCGCCGGTGATGTGCCGGGCACCCACGTTGCTGGTCATGGCGATGACGGCGTTGCGAAAGTCCACCTTCCGCCCGTGGCTGTCGGTGAGGCAGCCGTCCTCCATGATCTGCAGCAGCAGGTTCCATACGTCCTGATGGGCCTTCTCGATCTCGTCGAAGAGCACCAGGGAGTAGGGCCGGCGGCGGACCTTCTCCGTCAGCTGGCCGCCGTCGTCGTGGCCCACGTAACCCGGAGGCGCTCCCACTAGGCGGCTGGTGGTGTGGCTCTCGGCGTACTCCGACATGTCGAAGCGGATGAGAGCGTCCTCCTGGCCGAACATGGCCTGAGCTAGGCTCCGGCACACCTCCGTCTTGCCCACGCCGGTGGGGCCCAGCAGAAGGAAGCTGCCCACGGGGCGGTTCGGCTCCTTAAGGCCCACCCGGCTGCGGCGAATGGCGCGGCAGAGGCAGCTGACCGCCTCCTCCTGGCCCACCACCCGGCGGCGGAGGACCTCCTCCAGGTGGAGAAGCCTCTGGGATTCGCTCTCTGTAATGCGGCTGACGGGGATGCCGGTCCACTCCGCAGCCACAGCGGCGATGTCCTCCTCACGGACTGCTCCGGAGGTGCCGCTCAGCCGCTTCCGCTCCTCCCGCAGCTGCCGGGCGAAGTTCTCCTCCGCGTCCCGGTAGGCCGCCGCCCGCTCAAAGTCCTGCCGGGCGGCGGCGGTTTCCTTGTCCCGGCGGGCCCCGGCCACCCGCTCCTCCAGCAGCCGCAGATCCGGCTCCGGCTCCTCCCGCTCCAGCCGTACCCGGCTGCAGGCCTCGTCCACAAGGTCGATGGCCTTGTCGGGAAGAAACCGCTCCGGCAGGTACCGGCGGCTGAGGGTCACGGCGGCGCGGATGGCCCCGTCGGTAATGGTGAGGCCGTGGTGGGCCTCGTACTTTTCCCGAAGGCCCTCCAGAATGGCCACCGCCGTCTCCGGCGAGGGCTCCTCCACCGTCACCGGCTGGAACCGCCGCTCCAGGGCGGCGTCCTTTTCAATGTGGCGGCGGTATTCATC
>CALXGE010000085.1 GCA_944387775.1 uncultured Oscillospiraceae bacterium
AACTCTATCCGGAGCAACACCGTGGTGAGGACATATGGCTGGCCCGGCCGTCTTCAGGAGGTGGCTGGAGCGGTCCGGCAACGGCCCGCCTAGATAGATGACTGTCAAATACAGAACCCGGCTTACAGTCCTGCTCGCATCAAAACACAGCCCCTCCGGCGGAATACGCCGGAGGGGCTCTTCTATTTCATCCTATTGCGTAATTACTCCTGCTCCCAGTTGTGCCAGACGTTCTGAACGTCGTCGTTGTCCTCCAGCAGGTCAATGAGCTTGGTCATATTCTTGATATCATCCTCGCCCGTGAGTTTGATGTAATTCTGAGGTACCATCTCAATGGCGGCCTCGGCAAAGGCATAGCCCTTACCCTCCAAAGCAGCAGTGACCGCATTGAAGTCATCAGGGTCGCAGGTGATCTCAAAGATGCTGCCATCGGCCTCGAAGTCCGCCGCGCCGCAATCCAGGGCGTCCATCATCACCGTCTCCTCGTCCAGGTCTCCGTCCTCGTTGTCGATGACGATGACGCCCTTGCGGTCAAAGCTCCAGGACACGCAGCCGCTGGCGCCCATGTTTCCGCCGTACTTGTCGAAGAGGTGGCGGACCTCCGGTGCGGTGCGGTTGCGGTTGTCGGTGAGGGCCTCCACAATGACGGCCACGCCGCTGGGACCGTAACCCTCGTAGACCACCTTCTCAAAGTTGTCACTGTTACCGGCACCCAGAGCCTTGTCGATGGTACGCTTGATGTTGTCGTTGGGCATGTTGGCAGCCTTGGCCTTGGCAATGACAGTAGCCAGACGGGAGTTGTTGTTGGGATCGCCGCTGCCGCCTTCCTTCACCGCCACGATGATCTCACGGGCAATTTTGGTAAAGGCCTGGGAGCGCTTAGCATCTGCAGCGCCCTTGGTCTTTTGGATATTATGCCATTTGGAATGTCCTGACATAGATTCTATTCTCCTTATTCATGTACTTTTATTATATGTAATAGTGGATTACATCCCGGTGAGCGGAAGAGCAAATCACCGCTAAGCCGGGGAATCGGCTGCGAAGGAAATCATCCAGCACGGAGCACACCACATTCTCCGTGGGGAAATGGCCCGCATCCAGAAGGTTTACTCCTAAGCCGAGAGCATTTTGAAAATCATGGTACTTAAGATCGGCGGTCACGAAGGTATCACAGCCAAGGGAAGCAGCCAGCGTCGCATACTCACCGCAGGCACCGCCGCCCACTGCCACCTGACGGACCGACTTTCCCCCGTCGGCGTACCGGACGCCGCCGGCCTGGAGCCGCTCCTTGACATAGGCAGCAAATTCCGCAAGGGGCATCTCTCTCTTCAAAACACCGATACGGCCGATGCCGTCCTCGCTCAGGGGACTCACGTCCTGTAAATCCAGCGCAGCGGCCAGCGCGTCGTTGACGCCACCCTTGGTACTATCCAGGTTGGTATGCATACAGATGGCAGAAATCTCATTTTGGATGAGCGTGGTAATGAGCCGTCCCTGGGGATGGTCGGTCCGGACACTCTGGACCGGAGACCAAGTACAGTTCATCAGAGGGTGGTGGGCCACAATGAGGTCGCATCCACGTTCCTCCGCCTCCTCGGTCACCGCCTGGGTCACATCCAAGGCAACCAGTACAGCCGTTACTTCCCGGTCGGGATCACCCACAAGCAACCCCACGTTGTCCCAATTCTGGGCCAGATCTCGGGGAGCTAGCTCATAGAGGGCCTTCTCCACCTCACGGACAGTAGGCATCGTTCCACTCCCTTCGCTTGTACTCCAGAGCTGCAATCACACAGCTCAACTCTTGCCGCTTTGCCTCTGCTGTGCTGTCTCTGGCTTTCGCCAGTCCAGAAACGGCCCGACGCAGGCGCAGAAGCCTGTCTTCCAGGTAGAGCCCCCACAGCGGATCCTTTTGCAGCAAAAACCCGCCCCAGGCGTCCGCCGCCGTGGCCGGAGACATGGTCCCACCCCGGACGGTAAGGATCGGATAAAGCTTTCCTTTGTCCGCCACCAGGCGTTCCGCTTCCACGCAGTAGCCGTGCTCCGGCAGGAAGGCGCGCAGCATCTCCGCCTTGCTCATGGGCTGAAGCAATAAGAGAGGCCCCTCCCTGGCCCAGGGAGATGCGGTAAGGATATCGGCGATGTTGTCGCCGCCCATGCCGGCAATGACGATCACATCCGCCTCATCAGGAGCCACAGGCGCAAGTCCATCCCCCAGTCGAAAGTCAATTCCCTCCGACAATCCACAGCACTGAGCAGTATGACGGGCGTGGTTCAAAGGCAGCTGACCAATATCCGTAGCAATAGCATTGGAAATACGCCCCGACAGGAGAAGGTCAATGGGGATATAACCGTGGTCAGTGCCGATATCCGCCAGGCGGCTGCCCGCCGGCACCAAGTCAGCAATGGCCCGCAGCCGGGGCTGCAGAACCGGTCTCTCTCCCATGGTCTTCCCTCCTCTCCCGCATGGACAGGGACTCACCGCATCACGCGGATGAGTCCCTGTAAAGCGCAGCCTGTTCTATTACTTGTTGGCCTCGGCGTTGATGACTTCCAGCAGCTTCTCGCAGTCCACACCGTGAACAGCGCAGGCCTCCTCCACTGTCTCACCGCGGCTGCTGGGGCAGCCCAGGCAATGCATACCAATGGAGAGGAAAATGGGGGCCGTCTGAGGAGCGATATCCAGGATGTCACCGATAATGGTGTCTTTTGTAATGTTAACCATGCGTATGATACCTCCAAAAGAAATTAGCGCAAATAGTATACCCCAGATGTTCGCAAATTTCAATACTGTTTTCATGTTTTCTCCTGTATTCCTCCCGAATCCCTTATTTTTCAGCGATATTAGCATCTAGCCTGATTGGTTTTCTTGTCCTCCGCGAGAAAGGTTCATGGAAATGACAGCAAAAAGCAGCGGCGCACCGTCTGAACTGACGGTGCGCCGTGGGTGTTTTTATAGAATAATACAGATAAGGCCTCCGCTGCCCTCGTTGACAATTCGCTGGAGGGTCTCCTGGAACTTGATCCTGGCATCCATTGGCATGCGGTACAGCTTTGCCTGGAGGTCCTCATTGACTAGGTCGTGGAAGCTGCGGCCAAAGATATTGGACTCCCAGATCTGGGCCGGGTCGTCATTGAACTTCTCCATGAGGTAGTTGACCATGTCTTCGCTCTGCTTCTCATTGCCCACGATGGGGGACACGGTGGACTCGATATCCACTTTGAACATATGAACCGAGGGGGCGCTGGCCTTCAGCCGGATACCGTAGCGACCGCCCTGGCGCATGACCTCCGGCTCCTCCAGCAGCAGCTCCTCACGAGTGGGCATTACGATGCCGTAACCCGTATCGTAGACGCTCTGCAGAGCTGCAGAGACCTTGTCGTACTGGGCCTTTACCTCTGCCAGTTCCGTGAGGAGGCTCATGAGGTCACCATCGTCTCCCACAGTGAAGCCGGACTGGCTGCTGAGGGTCTGATAGAACAGCTCCCGGGGCAGCTGCAGCTCCGCCGCCGCCACACCCCTGCCCAGATCAATGGACAGCACCCGGCTCAGGGAGATGTTCTCCTCCTCCCCCATAGCCTTAATAGCCGGCTCCACCTCCCGGATATGTCCGATTCCTTCCCCGCCGGAACGAACCACACCGTAGACCGACTGGCGGATGGGGTGACTCATAGGCAGAGCGTCTACCCAGGCGGGGAGGTACACCTGCATCTCCCGGAGAGGGAACTCGTAGAGGATGCTCTTGATGATATAGGTGATGGCCTCCTCTCCCAGCTCCAGACAGTTCACCGGCAGGCATCTGACCCCGAAGCGGCTTTCGATGTCCCGGCTGATGCTCACCGCCCGGTTGCTGTGGGGCTCGGTGGTATTAAGAAGAACCACGAAGGGCTTTCCCAGCTCCTGGAGCTCGGTAATGACCCGCTCCTCCGGCTCCAAATAGTCTTCACGGGGAATATCTGTGATGGAGCCGTCGGTGGTGACCACGATTCCCACTGTGGAGTGCTCCTGGATCACCTTCCGGGTGCCCAGCTCTGCCGCGTCAGCCATGGGGATCTCGTGGTCCATCCAGGGCGTCAACACCATCCGGGGCACGCCGTCCTCAAACTGCCCCATGGCCCCTTTGACCATGTACCCCACACTGTCAATGAGCCGAACAGAGAAGGTAGCGCCTCCCTCCAGAGATACCTCCACCGCCTCCTCCGGCACAAACTTGGGTTCAGCGGTCATGATAGTGCGGCCGCTGCCGCTCTGAGGCAGCTCGTCAATGGCTCGCTCCCGGCGGTAGACGTTGTCAATGTTGGGGATTACGCAGGTCTCCATGAAGCGCTTGATAAAGGTGGACTTTCCGGTGCGTACCGGCCCCAGCACCCCCACAAACAGGGATCCTCCCGTCCTGGCGGCAATATCCTGATAGATATCGGTATTCGTCATAGTACCCTCCCATGCGCCGCAGCGCGTATATTTTCTCAAGAAACCTCCGTGCATGGGAGGTTTTTCCTTTCCGGGACTCCCGCTGTAACTGTATGACAGCCTGGACAGAAATATTCCTGAAACAGAAGATGCCGGACAGCATACACTGTCCGGCATGGAATTTACCTGGCTCTGGGAATCAGCAGTAGTCTGTCGTGAGGCAGCTGACTCTCCTCGGCAATTTCATTGACTTCGAGAATGGAATGGCAGGTAGTCCGGTACTGCTTGGCCACGGACCACAGACTCTCCTCCGGTCCCACCTTTCGCAGAATCAGGGAGGGGCCGCTTTCCCTGCTCTCCGCCTCATTGGCCTCGCCGCCCGCCACACAGAGATACCGATTGTCGCGGGCAGTCTCCATGTCGCAGTCTACCTGAAAACGCAGCTCAATACCATCGGGCAGGATAGAAGCCATAATATCCCCTCGACAAGCCGCTTCCGCCTCCGCCCGGCAGCCATCGGGGACCTCCCCTTCACAGGCGGCAGAGAATTCCCGGCGCACACAGCGCAGCGCATCGTTCTCATCGAGATACAGACATCTGGCCCAGAGAGGAATCTCCAACTCCCCGGGACCACCGGACTGCCGCACACTTCCGCATCCCACCTCAGTATCCACTACCGCCTTTACCGCAGCGCCGGTCTCCAGCAGCTCTCGAATATTGAGGCGGGTACTGCGGCGGTCACTGTCCTCCCGCAGCGCAAGCTCCGCTGTCTCGCAGGTAACGTCCGCTGTGGTACTATAGAGATCAGCGATGAAATCGATCTCTTCCCGGCGGCGAACCGTTACCCGTGCCCGCATCAGCATGGACACAGTGAGCGTGTGCGGATCATCCGGTACGCCCTCTGCCCCCACCCGGCAATCAGCGCTGAGGAGTCTGTAGGATGCTGTGCTGTCCAGGTCCTCGCTGAAGCCGCTGCCCTCCAAAATCTGGGAAAAAGGCAGATCCTGCTGCAGCACCGACAGCCGCCCGCCATTCTCCCGGTACAGGACAGAGGCAGAGATAAGCCCCTTCACCACCAGTTTGTTGCCAATGAGCTTACTGTCCGTCCCCCGGATCGCATATCGGGCAGAAAGAACTTCCGTGGCGGCTCCGCGACCAGGCGATAACGGCAATTCCTCTGTAAAGGTAAATTCCTTTTCACGCACTCCCGCCACGACCCAAGTTTCTTTTTTCTCACGGAGCAGCTGAATGGATGGGTCTGCCTCCCCAGCATCTGTACAAACAGACAGGGATACGTGGCGGCAGCCGGAAGGAAAGAATGTAAGATTTGCCCGGGTGAGTACCTTCCGAGGATTCAAAACCCGGGTATCAATATTTTGGAGCTCTCCTCTGATATCCAGGAACTCCGCCTCAGCGGCATCCTGTCCTTCCCCACTGCACTGGAAGGGAATCTGAAAGCGCAGGGCGCAGGGGCCGTCCCCTTTTTCCGGTATGTAGAGTACAGACACATCCACCGTACCGCTGGCGCTGAAGCGGCCATCACTTGTGAGCTCCCGTCCTGTCAGACAGACGAGTCCTGTGGTATCCACAATCCGCGCAATATCCGCGCAGCTATCCGGCACAATGCTCTCCCGCATGATTTCACAGGAAAAGGATGGCCAGGCCACCCCCTCGTAGTAGTCATGGCCGGCCTTTTTCAATTTCAATTCCATATCTGGCGTCCTCCCTTTGCATATATCCAAGGCCCGAGGCGGCAAGTCAAGCCCCCGTTACCTCCACTGTATGAGAGAACGCCTTATTTCATGCATGGATACCGAACAGCATACGCAGGATACCACGCAGCAGACGGGGTGATTTCACGACCACGATCTTCATAAAAACCTCCTTTCTATCTGCGCAGGCAGGCACAGCCACAGCAAATCAACAGAAACGCCACCAAAAACAGAACCGCACCCGCCGGAAAAATCGCGGCGATCAGGATCCCCAGGCCAAGGGCCAGGGCGCAGATCCCCAGGCAGCGACAACCAGGGCCCATCTCTCCTCGCCTCCTTATCCCTTGATTCATTTCCATTATATACGCCGTCCTATCTCTTGGTGCCGGAAATAGAAAAGAAAAAGGTCCCCAGAGTGGATCTCTCATCACTCTGGGGACCTCTCTGCTATTTTGATTCTTTCTGGTTCCAGGACCTGAGGTCCTTCAATTCGTCACACAGGCGCAGATAGCTCTGGTGGCGGCTTTTGGGAATCTGTCCGGCCTTCACCGCCGCCAGCACTGCGCAGCCTTTCTCCCTGGTGTGGCTACAGCCTACGAAGCGGCACTCTCCCAGATAGGGCCGAAACTCCACAAAGGTCTCCGGCAGCCGTTCCTTCAGCTCCAGCCCCAGTTCTCCCTCTTCGAAGGAGCTGAAGCCCGGTGTGTCAATGACATAGCCGCCGCAAGAGAGGCTATAGAGCTCTACATGGCGGGTGGTATGCCGTCCCCGGCCCAGCTTCTCACTGACCTGGGCCACCTGGAGCGAAAAGCCCGGCTCCACCGCATTGAGGATGCTGGACTTCCCCACCCCAGAATTTCCTGTAAAGGCAGATAGCTTTCCAGTCAGCATATCACAAAGCTCTGGTATACCTGCTCCGGTCTCCGCACTGACCTGGACCACTGGAAAGCCCGCTTGGCGGTAGATAGCCGCCAGATCGTCTCCCGGCTCCAGGTCACACTTGTTGACGCACACCACCACATCGCAGTTTTTCAACGCGGCGATGGCTGTCACCCGGTCGATCAGGAAGGGATCTGTGATCGGGACTGCAGCCGAGGCGATAACCACCATCTGGTCGATGTTGGCCACGGCGGGCCGAAGGAAGGCATTGCGCCGGGGTTCGATCTCCCAGACCATGCCGCAGCCTGGCTCCGTTTCACGAATTTCCACCCAGTCACCCACCAGGGGGGTAATTCCCTCCTTACGGAACTTTCCCCGAGCCCGACAGGTCAACGTACCGCCGCCCTCCTGATCTACATAGTAGAAGCCGCTGAGGGCCTTTTTGATTCGCCCCCTGCTACCCACCGAACACCACAGTCCTCTCCTCCATCAGGAAGTCATCCACATAGACCCGCAGGCGGTATTCTCCGGCCTTGGCAAATGTCTTGACCTCCAGGGTACCGAAGTCACCCGGCAGATCGCTCTCAAAAATGATGGTGCTGTCCAGGTACATGGTAACGTTGACCTCACGCCTGCTGTAGGGAATTTCAAAGCTGATAATCTGCTCCAGCTCCTTCTCCCCGTCGCTGTAGGTGAATTCCACGGTGGTGCCCTCCGGCACCTCCTCCCCGGTGTCCACGCTCTGGGTCAGGACCTGCCCCACAGGGGCGGAGCCCTCCACCGGCGTAAAGCTGGCCTTGAGTCCTGCCTTGTCCATCATCTGCTGCACTGTCTCAATGCTCTCGCCTACGCATCTGGGCATGGTAACATAAGTGATCTTGGGTCCCAGGCTCACGATAAGGGTGACTGTGTCTCCCTCCGCCAGGGGCTCGCCGTAGGCAGGGATGGTGCGGATCACGTTTCCTTCCTTGATGGTGTCACTGTTCTCTGGTGTTCCCTCCACGATGTTGAGGTTCAGCTTGCTCAGCTCCGTGTTCTGCTCCAGAATCAGCTTGGCGCTGCGGGCCTCTACATCCACCACGTTCAACATGGTTCCGCTCTTCTCTCCCAGGCTGACGGTAACATTAATGGTAAGGTTAGCGGAGTTGTCCTGACTGGGATCTACCCGCCTGACGCTCCCCTCGGCAGGATCCTGATCAATAATGGTCCCTTCGGGATACTCGCTGCTGTTTTCGTACTCATCTTCCACGATGGAAAAGATTCCCTTAATGCCCTCCAGCTCTTTGGCTTCCTCCAGAGTATGCCCCACCACGTTGGGTACAGTGTACTCTATCACTGTAGGCGTAAGGCTGTCCATAACAAATTTGAACAGAGTCGTGACAGCAAAATAGCCCGCCGCAGCCAGAACCACAATCAGCAGCAGCACCTTCCACCAGTTGCTTCGAGGCCGCTCTTCCTCCTCTTCCTCCTCCGGCTCCTGGACCGGGGAACGATAGGACTGGGAACGGGTTCGGGTAACACCAACGTTGGGGAGATACTGGGTGGGCTCATCTTCCCCAGCCTGCTCTGCCGGGAGATCCTCCGGCTTATAGTCAAAGCTGAGGGTGGGGTCCTTCCGGAAGGCCTCCAGGTCCGCCAACATCTCGTCGGCAGTGCTGTAGCGCTTGTTGCGGTCGCAGGCCATAGCCTTCAGGCAGATCTGCTCCAGGGCCTCCGGGATATCCGGGTTCAGCTCCCGGGGAGGCAGGGGCACCGCACTGAAGTGCTGGATGGCAATGGACACCGGATTGTCCCCATCAAAGGGCAGTCGGCTGGTGAGCATCTCATAAAGAACTACACCGGCAGAATAGATATCGCTGCGGTTATCGGTGTAGTCCCCCTTGGCCTGCTCCGGGGAGATGTAGTGAACAGATCCAATAGCTTCATTGGATGGGTTCGCCCCGTTGGAGAGGCACGCAATACCGAAATCCGTCACCTTCACGGTGCCGTCCCGCAGAATCATGATATTCTGGGGCTTGATATCCCGGTGAATGATGCCCCGACTGTGGGCGTGGCTGAGGCCCTTCATAATCTGGGTAATAAAGTGAAGGGCTTCCGGCCAGTTCAGGCAACCCCGGCGCTCCATATACTGCTTGAGCGTAATGCCGTCAATGAGCTCCATAACGATATAGTCCATATCGCCGCCCCGGGACACGTCATACACCGCCATGATGTTGGGGTGAGACAGCATAGCAACTGCCTGGGACTCATCGTGAAACCGGCGGCGGAACTCGGCATCCTCAGAGAGATCCTTTTTTAGCATCTTGATGGCCACAAGCCGGTTGAGACGGTGGCACCTGGCCTTGAACACCACCGCCATACCCCCGGTACCGATGACCTCCAGGATCTCATAGCGGTTATCCAGCATCTTTCCTATGTAACGTTCCATAGTAAAGCATCCTTTCTTCCTTGGTATCAGGCCGT
>CALXGE010000086.1 GCA_944387775.1 uncultured Oscillospiraceae bacterium
CCCTGAAGGTGGTGGGAAAAAAGAAGGAGGACGTGCGGATCGTCACCTCCGGCGCGGGAGCGGCGGCGGTGTCCATCGTGAAGCTGCTCCTCTCCGCCGGGTATCAGCACATCACCATGTGCGACCGGAAGGGGGCCATCTACGCTGGCCGGGAGGGCCTCAACTGGATCAAGGAGGAGATGGCCCAGGTCACCAACCGTGAGGGCCAAAAGGGCTCTTTGGCGGAGGCCTTGGTGGGAGCCGATGTGTTCATCGGCGTCAGCGCCCCGGGTACCGTCACAAAGGACATGGTCCGCTCTATGGCAAAGGATGCCATCGTGTTTGCCTGTGCCAACCCCACGCCGGAGATCTTTCCGGAGGATGCCCTGGCAGCAGGAGCGGCGGTGGTGGCCACCGGCCGCAGCGATTTCCCCAACCAGATCAACAATGTCCTGGCCTTCCCCGGTATTTTCCGGGGCACCTTCGATGTGCGGGCCCGGGACATCAACGAGGAGATGAAGATGGCGGCCGCGGCGGCTCTCGCGAGCCTGATCTCTGACGAAGAGCTGTCGGCGGAGTATATCATCCCCAAGGCCTTCGACAAGCGGGTGGGACCCGCTGTGGCAGCTGCGGTGGCCGAGGCCGCCCGGCGCTCCGGCGTGGCCCGGATCTGAGAACGGAGACACCTCACAGCATCATATAGAGTGATAGAAAGCAGGCACCTTGCATAGGGTGCCTGCTTTTTAGCGCCTGCGGAGCATATCTCCTTATGAAATGCGTCTGATGTTATGCAGCCCAAATATGGCTGCGGTATATGGGAAAACGGGCGAAAGGAGAATTGCTATGAAGCGAAAAGCGACCATCCTGGCTGGCCTCGGACTGACGGTGATCCTGATGGTAGTGTGCGGGGGCATGTACTGGCATTTCGGGAACAGGCCCCCTGTGTCGGACCACAGAATTATGCTGGAGGCATCCTGCATGAATTGGGGACTGGTGGACCCGAGCAGCGACTACTGGGACAGCAGCAACTGGACGGTGTACTATGATGGTACCGTGGAGTACGTTACATGTTACAATCTGAGCGGAGAGAGCGAGCCGGTGTCATGGCAGCTCTCACGGAAGGATATGGAGTGGCTATATCGCGCCCTGGTTTGGGATTTCCGGCGCTGCCCTGAAAACTATAATGCTGCTGATGGAAGTGGGTGGCGTATTACTTGGTATGACGAGCAGAAAAATGTGGTCCATGTATATAACGGCTATATTTTCCCTGAGGATGGCAGTGTATTGCCTGAAATCACAGCACTGCTCACCTTTGACGATCAGATCTTCCGGGAGGATTTTGTTATCCAGGAGACTAGAGAGGGTGTAGGGAACCAGAGGTGATAGGCAGTCCCGTTCCCTAGAAACAGAAAACGCGCTTCCCCCACAAGGAGTCAGGGGGAAGCGCGTCTTTGCGTAAAAGGGGAAGATAATTACCGGCGGCGGCCCCGGTATCCGCCGCTGCGAGGACCGGTGTACCCCCGGCCGTAGCGCCGACGGCGATTGAACACGGTAAGCCGGAGAATGATGATCAGCACGATCAGTGCCAGCACCGCCGCAATGGCGATCCGCACGGATGTTTTCTGGAAGAAGAGCACCAGATCCCGCCGGAACACCAGAAGTCGGGAAGCGGACACGTCCTCGTCCGCCAGAAGCTTCACGGTGCCGTACACCGTGTCGCCGCAGCTGAGGGTAATCTCGCCCAGTTCCTGCCCCTTGGTGACGGGGGCGTCCACGCTCTCCTGGTAAAAGGTGACCTCACGCTTGATGTCCGTGGAAGCATCCATATCGTTGGGGATCAGCCGCTCGATCTCTTCGGCGGGGTGGACCTTCACGGCATTTTGCTCCTGGGAGAGGGCCACGGGCACCTCGTCGATGAGCTCATCGGTGCCCAGAATCACCTGGCGGGAAAACTCATCAAAGCCCCAGTCAAAGAGCTTGATGGTCTCGGAAAAGCTCTGGACCTGCTTGTCGCCGTTTTCCAGGGTAACCGATTTGGCACCCAGTACCACGCTGAGGAGGGAGCGCCCGCTGCGGGTGGCAGTGGCAATGAGGCAGTAACCTGCGTCGCTGGTGGAGCCGGTCTTGACGCCCTCCGCGCCCTGGTAGACATAGCCAGTGGCCCGCATGGGGGAGAGAAGGTAGTTGGTGGTGTAGTAGGTCCGGGCGTTGGAGAGATTGGTGGCGGGGATCTCAACGACCTTGGTGTTGCAGATGGGCATGAACATCTCGTGCTTCATGGCCTCCTGGGTGATGAGGTAGAGGTCCCAGGCGGTGGTATAGTGGTCGGAGTCCTGAAGGCCGTTGGTGTTGGCAAAGTGGGTGTCCTCACAGCCGATGGCGTCGGCCCGGGCGTTCATGTCATCCACGAAGGCCTCGATGGAGCCGGAGACTCCCTCGGCCAGAATGTCGCAGGCCTCGTTGGCGGATACCACCAGGATGCAGTAGAGGAGCTGTTCCACCGTCAGCTGCTCTCCTACCTTGATACCGGCATTGCTGCCGTCGGGGGGCAGGTTGTCGATAGCGGTCTGGGAGGCGGTGAGGACTGTGTCCATGGTCAGTTTTCCGCTGTCCACGGCCTCCAGCACCAGAAGGGCGGTCATGACCTTGGTGAGGCTGGCCGGGTAGAGCCGCTCATGGATATTCCGGGCATAGAGGATCTCACCGGTATCGGGATCTGCCAGTAGTGCGGCCTTGGCGGCTACCTCCCAGTCACCGGTATCCCCTTCGGAGGCCAGGGCGGAGGTCCCCAGAGTGAAGATCAAAACGATGCAGAAAAAAAGAGAGAGAAAACGGCGATTTTTCATATCATTCTCCCAATAAATATGGTATACTCATTTATGATTGGTGCCTGCATATAGATATATTTAGACAAAATCCAACAGGTTGACCATAATTATAACAAATAATTGACGGGAGTTCAACTGTGAAAGTTACGGGAAAACTGACAAAAACAGAGTGGCTTTTGCTGGTGATGACCGTGGTGTTCCTCGGCGTGCTGACGGGAATGAGCCGGAACACGCCGCCTCCGGTGGAGGAGGACGGCTATTCGGTGTTTACCAGCCGTTCCACGGAGGAGACGGTTACCCCGGAGCCCACGCCGCCGGTAGATGTGAATACCGCCGGGCTGGAGGAGTTGGACACCCTGTACGGCATCGGACCGGCACTGGCCCAGCGGATCATCGACTACCGGGAGGAAAACGGACCCTTCTCCTCTCTGGAGGAACTGCTGGAAGTCAAGGGGATCGGCGAGGCCACATTGGAGAAATTCCGGGATCACGCTGTTGTTGGGACCGGAGAATAGCGCAAAAGATACGACCCATGGAGGAATTGTATGAAAATTTTAGTCGTGGACGACGAGAAGCTGTTGGTAAAAGGGATCAAGTTCAACTTGGAGAATGAGGGCTACCAGGTGGAGTGCGCCTATGACGGCGCCGCCGCTGTGGAGCTGGCCAGGACAGGAAACTTTGATTTGATTATACTGGACCTTATGATGCCGGAGATTGACGGACTGGAGGCCTGCGTGAAGATACGGGAGTTTTCCAGCGTTCCCATTATTATGCTCACCGCCCGCAGTGAAGATACCGACAAGATCATTGGCTTTGAGTGCGGGGCAGACGATTATATCACCAAGCCCTTCAACATTCTGGAACTGAAGGCCCGGATCCGGGCGCTGCTGCGCCGGGCCTCCGGGACGGTCCAGGCCAAGCAGCAAAGCCGTATCACGGTGGGCGGCCTCACGCTGGATATGGAGCAGCGGGTGGCCATCCGGGATGGGGAGACAGTGGAGCTCACCGCCAAGGAGTACGACCTTATCGAGCTCCTCATGAAGAACCCCCGCCGGGTCTACAGCCGGGAAAATCTTATGAATGTGGTGTGGGGGTACTCTTACACCGGGGATTACCGGACAGTGGATGTCCACATCCGCCGTCTCAGAGAGAAGCTGGAGCGTACCCCGGCGGAGCCGGAGTATATCATGACCAAGTGGGGAGTTGGCTACTATTTTAAGGGGTAAGATTTCCTTACAACTGAAGATCGGCGCCAGCTATATGGCCATTTTGTTGGTGGTGCTGGTGCTGATGAACACCTATCCGCTGATGGTATCCGAGGACTTGGTGTTCCGTGCCAAGCGTACCGCCCTCCAAAGTGGTGCGTCGGCCATCAATGTGGCGGTATCTGGCCTGGAGGAGCTGACGGAGGAGAATGTGGCGCTGGCCATGGAGGGTGTGGAGACTGACGGCGTGTCCCGGGCCATCGTTACCGACCGCTACGGCAAGGTCCTTTACGACACCCGTGAGGCGGGCAACGCCACCGGCTACTATGTCTTTTACACGGAACTGGTGGAGGCGCTTCAGGGGAACATCTCTGTCTACAGCGTCTACAAGGAGGGCGCTTTTCACAGCAGTGCTGCCCAGCCGATCCTTTACCGCAATCAGATCATCGGCGCCATCTATGTCTACGAGTACGATACCCAGCAGGCAGCTCTTCTGGAGACCCTGCAGGATAATCTGCTGAGTATTTCCATTGGTGTGGCCTTGCTGGTGCTGACCCTCAGCGCCGCCGTCAGCCGCAGTATTACCCGGCGGCTGGAGAGTTTGCAGACGGCCATCCGGGGCGTCCGGGAGGGTGCCTACAACCAGCGGGCGGTCCTCTCCGGCCACGATGAGTTTACTCAGATTGCCGGGGAATTCAACGACCTGGTGGACCGCCTCCAGGAGACGGAAAGTGCCCGCCGCCAGTTTGTCTCCGACGCTTCCCATGAGCTGAAAACGCCGCTGGCGGCCATTCGCCTTTTGACGGATTCCATTCTGCAGAACGAGAATATTGACAACGATACTGCCCGGGAATTCGTCAGCGATATCGGCCAGGAGGCGGAGCGTCTGAGCCGGATCACGGAGGACCTGCTGCGGCTGACGAGGCTGGACAGCGGTGTGGTGGAGAAACCCTCACGGATCCAGGTGGGGCCGGTGCTGGACCGGGTGGTGCGTATGCTGCGCCCGGTGGCGGACGAGAAGGCCATCGACGTGGAGACCATCGGCGATGCCTCTGTGGTAGCCACAGAGGGAGAACTCCATCAGATCCTGTATAATCTGGCGGAGAACGCCATCAAGTATAACCGACAGGGTGGCTTTGTCCGCGTCCGGGTGACCGGCGGTGAGGAGATCACCACCATTACCGTGGAGGATAACGGCATCGGTATCCCTGCTGAGGATTTGACCCATGTATTCGAGCGGTTTTATCGTGTGGACAAGGCCAGGTCCCGGGCTGCAGGCGGTACAGGCCTGGGCCTGAGCATCGTGCGGGATACGGTGAGTCGAAGGGGCGGCGACATCTGGGCGGAGAACATTCCGGAGGGCGGTACTCGGTTCATTGTCAAGCTCCCCTGCCTGGAGGGAGAGGAGGCGGCGACATGAAAAAGACGATAGGAGGGCTTTTGGCCCTTTCCCTGCTGCTGACCGCCTGTGCCATTCGCCAGGAGACCGTGGGGGAGGAGGACGGATATCTGCTCTACTTTCTTGCGGAGACCGATGAGGCCAGGGGCGGCGATTTGATCCGCAGCAGCTATGAGCGATTGGACCTGGCGGAGGATGCCTCTCTGGAGGAGCAGGCCACGGCGGTGGTAGAGCGGCTGATAGCCGGCTCTGAAACCGGAGATCTCCGCAGCCCTCTGCCGAGAGGGATAACCCTCTTGTCCCTTACCATCCAGGATCGCCGGGTGACTGTGAATCTCTCCAGCGGCTTTGCCCAGCTCAGCGGTGTGGAACTGACCCTGGCGGACTACTGTCTGACGCTGTCGCTCACTGCCCTGGAGGGTATCAGTGCGGTTGCCGTCACTGCCCAGGGCAGGGAAGTGGGACAGCAGCCAAAGCAGATATTTTATGAGCGGGATGTCCTCCTCTCTGACATGGGGGATGTGCTGCAGACCGTGGAGGTAACGCTGTACTTCCTCAACAGCCAGGGGGCTTTGGAGGGCGAGAAGCGGACCCTGGAGATCTATGAAGGGCAGACGGTGGCGGAAAATCTGATTGTAGCGCTGCTGGCCGGACCGGAGAACCGGGAACTGACAAAGGTAATTCCGGATGATTTCATGATCAACTCCGTCCGGGTGGACGAGGGGATCTGCTATGTGAACATCTCGGCAGAGTCTCTGGCCGCCCTGCCGGAGGACGAGGCCACCCAGTGCCTGATTTTGTGGTCCCTCTCGGACTCCCTCTACTCGATCGAGACGATCCAGGGGCTGCGCTTCCTCTCCAACGGTGAGGAACTGGCCTATTTCGGCCAGGTGCCGGTGGAGACGGTCGCCGTCCGCCCTCAGGGGTAGGGTTGTTGTAAGATACCGCCGCTTGTGGTACAATAGTGCATATCAAAATAAGGAGGGCTACTCATGAAGCTGAGTTTCTTTGGCGCGGACCAGTGCGTCACCGGCAGCTGTCACTGCCTGGAGGTAAACGGCAAGCGGATCCTCATCGACTGCGGCCTGCAGCAGGGCCGGGATGAGATCGACAATCGTGAGCTGCCCTTTGCCCCCAACACCATCGACTATGTCCTCATCACCCATGCCCACATCGACCACAGCGGCCGGGTGCCCATGCTGGTGCGGCTGGGCTTTACCGGGGAGATCTGGACCACCCGGCTTACCGCGAATCTGTTGGAGATCATGCTCTCGGACAGCGCCCATATTCAGGAGTCTGATGCGGAGTATGAAAACCGGAAGAACCAGCGGGCGGGCCGGGCTCTGGTGGAGCCCATCTATACCACCGAGGATGCCATGCGTACCATGGAGTACGTCCACACCTGCGAGTACGACCAAAAGGTGGAGATCTGTGAGGGCGTGACCGCTACCTTTACCGATGCAGGACACCTGCTGGGTTCTGCCAGCATCACCATGGAGCTGACGGAGAGCGGCGTTACCAAGACCATCGTCTTTTCCGGCGATATTGGCAACATCAACCAACCTATCATCCGGGATCCCATCCTGCTGAAAAAAGCGGATTACGTGGTGATAGAGTCCACCTACGGCGATAGGAACCACCAGGAGGTGTGGAGCTACACCTCGGAACTGGCCAAGGTCATTGACCGGACCTTGGGCCGGGGCGGCAATGTTGTGATCCCCGCCTTTGCTGTGGGCCGTACCCAGGAGATTTTGTACTTCCTGCGGCGGATCAAGCAGGAGAACCTGGTGAAGTCCGTGAAGGACTTCCCGGTGTATATCGACTCCCCCTTGGCGGGGAAGGCCACCACCATCTTCTGCGGTGACCTCCATGGCTATCTGGACGAGGAGGCCCTGGAGCTGGTGAAGGACGGCACCGCCATGTTCTCCTTCCCGGGCCTTCGTACCACCGAATCGGTGGAGGAGTCCAAGCTCCTCAACGTGGACAAGACCCCCAAGGTCATCATCTCCGCCTCCGGCATGTGTGATGCCGGACGGATCCGCCACCACCTCAAATATAACCTCTGGCGCAGCGACAGCACCATTGTGTTCGTGGGCTTCCAGTCTCCGGGTACTCTGGGCCGCACCCTGCTGGACGGCGCCAAGAGCGTGAAGCTTTTCGGCGAGGAGATCGCTGTCCGGGCGGAGATCGAAAACTTCAAGGGCCTCTCCAGCCACGCCGACCGGGACCACCTGCTGGAGTGGGCCAAGTCCTTTGATAATCCCGTCCACTTCTTCGTGGTCCACGGAGACCGGGAGGTGGCGCCTTACTTTGCAGATAGTTTGGAGCGGCTGGGATTCAGTGCCCACGCTCCCCAGTACACGGAGGTATATGATCTTGCGGCTAACCAGATGCTGGATCCGGGCTATCTCCCCGAGCGCAAGACCGCTACGCCTATGGGCAAAGTATCCTCCGCCTATCAGCGCCTGGTGGCTATGGGCAAGCTGCTCCAGGAGGTCATCCTCCGCAGCAAGGGCCGTGCCAACCGGGATCTCGGCAATTTTGCCGATCAGATCAAGCAGCTTATCGACCGCTGGGAGGCTTGACCTCCGGCGGTGGTCAGCTGCGGCTTTCGGGAGGGCCTTATGGCCGAGCTACAGAAAAATCAACTGCATACCGTTACCATCACCGGTTACTCCGAGGAGGGGCTGGGGGTGGCACGGATCGACGGCCGGGTGATCTTCGTCCACGGCGGGGTCCGGGGGGAGACCTGCTCCATCCGTATCCTGAAGGTTCTCAAAAGCGTGGCCTTTGCCCGGGTAGAGGAGATCATGGAAAGCTCCCCGGGTCGGCAGGTGCCGGACTGTCCCCACTATCCCGCCTGCGGCGGCTGTGACTTCCGCCACCTCACCTATGAGGAGGAGCTGGAGGCCAAGCGGCAGCGGGTAGAGGATGCTCTGCGCCGCATCGGCGGGGCGGACGTCACTGTCACGGAGATCCTGGCCAGCCCCCAGACAGAGGGCTACCGGAATAAGAGCCAATTCCCTGTCAGCCCCGAGGGGCTGGCAGGGTTTTACCGCGCCCGAACCCACCAGGTGATTCCTGCCACGGACTGCCTGCTTCAGAGTCCCCAGGCGGGGGCCATTGCCCGGGCGGTGGAGGACTACCTGCGGGAAAACGGCGTGGCCGCCTACGACGAGGAGCGCCATGAGGGGCTCCTGCGGCATATCTTTGTGCGCACCAACGCCAACGGACAGGCTCTGGTATGTCTGATTGTCAACGGCGACCGCCTTCCCCGGGAGGAGGACCTGATCCGTCGGGTTCGAGGGGCCTGCCCCGATACGGTGGGGGTGGTGCTCAGCGCCAATACCCGTCGGACCAACGTGGTCCTGGGGGACCGCTACCGGACGCTGTGGGGGCAGGATTATCTGGAGGATACCCTCTGCGGTATCACGTTCCGGCTGGCCATCCCCGCCTTCTATCAGGTCAACCGCCGGCAGGCCGAGCGGCTGTATGAGAAGGCTCTGGAGCTGGCGGAACTTACCGGAGAGGAGACCGTGCTGGACCTCTACTGCGGGGCGGGCACCATCACCCTGGTGATGGCCAGAAAGGCCAAGCGGGCCATCGGTGCGGAGATCGTGCCGGAGGCGGTGGAAAACGCCCGGGAGAACGCCCTGCGCAATGGCATCACCAACGCGGAATTTTTCTGCGGTGACGCCGCAGCAGTGGCGGAGAAGCTGGCCGCGGAAAAGCTGCGGCCGGACGTGGTGGTGGTGGATCCTCCCCGGAAGGGACTGGAGGAGTCTGTCATCGGCTCCATCGCGGACATGGCCCCCCAGCGGGTGGTGTATGTCTCCTGCGACCCTGGTACTCTGGCCCGGGACGTGAAACGCTTTCGTGAGCGGGGCTATACGCTACAGAAGGCTGTGGCGGCGGACCTCTTCCCACGGACGAAACATGTCGAAACGGTTGTCTTACTTTCCAAGGGAGAAGTCGACTCCAAGAAGGTTCGTGTGGAGTTCTCTCTGGAGGACATGGATATGTCCGGTTTCCAGAACGATGCCACCTAT
>CALXGE010000087.1 GCA_944387775.1 uncultured Oscillospiraceae bacterium
ATTTGCCATAAAAGTGGACATGGTTGCAATCTCCTTTTCAGCGGTGTTCCTTCGATTACGAAAATACAGGAAATCGGTACTCCTGCACCCTCGTCATCGAAGGAAGCCTTGTATTTTTGCGCGAAATCAGGTACAATGCCATATCGCGAGCAGATATATTTATAGCATATGGTTCCGGCTTTTGTCAACTGCATTTTAATTTGTCTTATAGAATGCTCTTTGTATCTGCTGGAATCTCTTATTTTCTCTTGTTATCTCACTTTCGATTTTTAAAAAACGGGGCGGTATTGCCGTACCCGGAGGGAGGCGCCGCTATGCAGCACATCTTATCACTGGTCCGCCGGTGCGTGGAGGACTACCATATGATCGACCGGGGGGACACCATTGCCGTGGGCGTCAGCGGCGGAAAGGACTCGGTTTTGACCCTGTGCGCCCTGGCACGGCTCCGGGAATTCTACCCCCAGCCCTTCGACGTGGTGGCCATCACCATCGACAGCGGCACCCCGGGGATGGACTTTACCCCCATCGCGGACCTGTGCCGGGAGCTGAACGTCCCCTACTACCGGGAGGAGGTGCCCATCTACGAGATCGTCTTTGAGCACCGAAAGGAGAAGAACCCCTGCTCTCTCTGCGCCAAGTTCCGGCGGGGGGCCCTCAGCACCACCATGAACCGCCTGGGCCTCAATAAAATCGCCCTGGGCCACCACCAGGATGACGCAGTGGAGACCATGGTCATGTCCCTCTTCCTGGAGGGACGGATCAGCTGCTTCCAGCCGGTGACCTACCTGGACCGGACCCAGGTCACCCAGATCCGGCCCATGCTCTACGTCCAGGAGCGGGAGGTCCGGGGGGCGGTGCGGCGGCTGAACCTGCCGGTGGTGGAGAACCCCTGTCCCGCCAACGGCTCCACCCGCCGGGAGGAGATGAAGGTACTCCTGCGGCAGCTGGAGGACCGTTACCCCAACCTGCGGAAAAAGATCTTCGGCGCTATCCAGCGCTATCCCCTCTACGGCTGGAGCCTGGAGGAGGATCAGCGGTAAGAGACAGATAAAAGAAAAGCACGGGCCCGCATGCTGAGAGAAGGCATGCGGGCCCGTGTTTTATAGGTGGCGAAGAATGTCCTGGTAGCGGTAAAAACCGTCCTCGATCTCCTGAGGATAGCGGTAGTTCAGGTGGGCTGCCACCAGAAGAGCGGTTTTCCGAAACAGCTTGCAGGCTGCGGAGATCCCCTCCTGGAAGTGGACATAGTCACCATCACTGTAGATCTGTGTATATGCAGCATAGGTATCTTCCGGAAGATACCGCTTGAGATATTTGTTGAGCTTGCCGCAGGACAGAGAAAATTCGGTGCGGCAGCCAACGTACCACGCCAGCATCTGCTCCAGCATGCTGCGGGTAAGGGAGTGGTAGGTGGTCATGGCAAAGGGAAGCTCATCCCGGGCGATCCCTTTCAGGACGTCGCAAAGACTCCAGAAAAACTCGTTGCAGCAGCCATAGAACCGCTTTTCTTCCGGAGGTTTTACATGAAAATCCACATCGCTGGGCGGCGGCAGCGGCGGCAGGCACCCGGCCTTGTCCAGCAGGGGGACGAAGAGCTTGTTGCGGTTGCGGCCGCTCTGCAGACAGGCGGTTGTCTCCACACCGATATCGATGCGGTTCCCGTCGTCAAAGATGAGAAGCCAGGAATAGCTCTCCTGGGAACGGCCCCGTATGCCGAAGCGGTCGCCATAGCCAAAATCATCGTCCTGTTCCTGCCGGAGCATGATGCTGCCGAACTGGTTCAGCCAGGTGGTGTCCGACAGAAAACCTACTGTCTCCGTCACCACATACATGACGTCAAAATCCTGATACCGATCTTTTGGGGCGGCGGGATTGGCCCGGGAGCCTTTCAGGTAGGCGGCCAGCACCCGGTCATCCTCCCGGGCGACGGCCAGGATCCGCTCCATCATTTCCTGTTCGCTGCGCATAGGGGCCTCCTTTGGGACTTGAGCTGGACGATGCCGGATCGCTCCGGGCTCAGCGCTCTTTTTGAAATACGTGGATGCGGAAGTCCACCTGGCAGTCCAGCTCCTGGAGCTCCGCCAGCCGGGCCTTGCCCGCTCCGGGGGTCTTCCAGGCGTAGGGGGTCATTTGGAACAGGGCCTGAATGTCCGCCTGGGTGGGGAGATGGACGGTGTAGCTTACCGGGATGATCTCCCGGTAGACAAACCCCTCGTAGGGGGTCTCCTTCTCCTCGTTGCGGTAGGGCTGGTCGTAGAGGACCTCCTTGAGTTCCCAGAGGTGTCTCGCGGCGGGAACCACATACATATAATATCCGCCTTTTTTCAGTACCCGGCGGAACTCCTCGATGGCCAGGGGGGAAAATACGTTCAGCACCAGGTCCACAGCCTCGTCCGCCACCGGCAGGTGGTAGGCGGAGGCCACTGCCAAATCCAGCTCCGGACACCGCTTGGCCGCCTTCTGCACGGCAAACTTGGAGATGTCGAAGCCTGCCACGTGGGGGGCTTTTCCGGCAGATGTCAGGGCCTGGCGGACTCCCTGGGTGTAGTACCCCTCGCCGCAGCCTGCGTCCAGCACCACCGGTTCGTTGCCGGTGTGTGCCACCGCTAACTGCTCCAGGGCCTCCCGGAGAGGGGCGTACCAGCCCTTGTCCAGAAAGGCCCGGCGGGCAGAGACCATGGCCTTGTCGTCGCCGGGGGCCAGGGAGTGCTTCTGCCCCACAGGCAGCAGGTGGACATATCCCTCCTTGGCCCGGTCAAAGCGGTGGCCCTTGGGACAGCGCAGACCGCCGGGGACCTCCCACAGAGGCCCGCCGCAGAGGGGACAGCGGAAAATAGTCATAGGGCGGGCTCCTTTCTCCCTTTTTCAGGGTTCGATCCGGGTAATGTCGTGGATCCACTTCCGGCTGCGGAAGCGGATGAGGCCCAGGGGGCACTTGCAGAGGTTTTCCGCCTGCATGGCGATGCACACCAGAGGCACCGGGGCGTTGAACACCAGGGCCGTCACCGCCATCAGGGGAATGGCCACCAGCCACAGGGGCGTGATATCAATGATAGAGGCGGTCCGGGCGTCGCCTCCTGCCCGGAGGACGCCGGTAATGTTGGTGATGTCGAAGGCACGCATGGGCATGAAAATGGCGTAGACGATAGCCATGGAGGTGGCGGCCAGGGTAGCGCCGGTGGAGAGCTTGAAGAGGGGGAAGAGGACCGGCAGGAAGAAGGTGGGCAGCAGGCCCAACAGCAGGAGCATCACTCCGCCGCCGATCATCAGGGACACCAGCAGCAGCGTCCAGCTGATCTCATAGACCTTCTTGTGGTCAGTGCCGGCGCCGATCTCCTTGCCCACAATGACGGCGGCGGAGGCGGCGATGCCGAAGCACACCACGGTGGAGAGCTTGTCGATGTTGCCGATGAGGGCGTAGGCCGCCAGTATGTCCTGGCTGTTATCCATGTGGCCCATGATGACGGTGAGCATGGAGGTGCCCAGACTCCACATGGCCTCATTGGCCACCACCGGGGTGGAGTACTTGACAAAGCTGCGGAAAATGAAGGTGCCGGGGCGGAAGATGCAGCTGGGCTTCAGGGGCAGCCGGTGGTTGAAGAGGGCAAAGCCCAGAGCCACCAGGAACTCCACCACTCGGGAGGTGAAGGTGGCGATGGCTGCGCCGGTGACCCCCAGGGCAGGAGCGCCGAATTTACCGAAAATCAGCACATAGTTGAGGAACGTGTTCACGCACATGGAGATGCCGAAGAGGAACATGCCGAAGGCGGGGTACTCCGTGCTCCGCTGGACGCCGGCATAGATACTGCTGATGCCGTTGAAGATGTAGGAGAAGCCTACGATCTGGATGTAGGAGGTGGCAAGATCGATGAGGGCCTGGTTGGGGGTGATGAGGCCCAGCACCTGGGTGGGGAAGAAGAAGGTGATGAGGGAGATGGCCGTAGCAAAGCCGGTGACGGCGTAGAGAGCCACGCCGATGCAGCGGTTGATGTTGTCGGTGTCGCCCCGTCCCCAGTACTGGCTCACCAGCACGGCAAGTCCACTCTGGAAGCCAAAGATCACCACCTGGATGATGAAAATGGGCACATTGGCGGCGGTGACGGCTGCCATCTCAGCGTTGCCCAGGAGGCCCACCATGAAGGTGTCGGCAAAGCCCAGGGAGGTGGTGATGAGGTTTTGCAGGATGATGGGCAGACTCAGCCGCCACAAGCGCTGATAAAAGCCGGGCTCCCGGCGCAGACTGCGGATGACCATAGGAAAAACGGACTCCTTTATATAAAATGGTATATCGGGGGTTCGTTACAGCATGGGGAAGCGGTTCTTCTGGTGGGCGCGGAGGGCGTCGGCGAAGGCGTCAATGTCCTCCTTGGTGGTCTCCGGGCCGAAGCTCACCCGGATGGTTCCTGCCGCTACCTTCTTGGGAAGGTTCATAGCGGTAAGGACGTGGCTGAGCTTCCCCTTGTGGCAGGCGGAGCCGGCGGAGATGCAGATGCCCTGCTCCCCCAGGTCGGAGACAATGTTCTGGCTGGGGTAGCCGGGAAGAGACAACGAGAGAATGTGGGGGGCGGTTCCCTCCCCCACCTGGACGAGGCCGGGGATGTCCGCTGTCCGCTCCAGGGCGTAGGAACGGCACGCCGCCATGTGGGCAATATCTGCCTCCATAGACGCCTTACGCCGCCGTACTGCCGCGGCAAAGCCCGCCATCTGGGCGGTAGGTTCCGTGCCGGGACGAAGGCCGCTCTCCTGGCCGCCGCCGTAGAGGAGGGGACGAGGTGTTTTCATCTTTCCGCCCCAGTACAGGGCACCGATGCCCTTGGGGCCGCCGATCTTGTGGCCGGAGAGGGTGATGAGGTCCGCGCCCAGAGAGGCGGCGGTGAAGGGCATCTTCAGAAAGCCCTGGATGGCGTCGGTGTGGAGCAGGGTAGGTTTGCCCTTCAGGGCGGCGGCCACCTCCTCCACCGGGAAGCGGACGCCGTTCTCATTATTCACCAGCATCATGGACACCAGGGCGGTGTCCTCTCGGATCGCCGAGAGGACCTGTTCCGCCGTAATGCGGCCGGCGCTGTCGGGCTTCACCAGGGTGACCTCATAGCCCTCCTGCTCCAGGGCCTTGAGGCACTGGAGGATGGCACTGTGCTCTACGGCGGTGGAGACAATGTGCTTGCCCACCCGGCGGTTTTGCCAGAGGGCGGCGCGAATGGCCCAGTTGTCCCCCTCGGTGCCGCAGGAGGTGAAGAGAAGCTGCTGGGGCTTGGCTCCCAGGGCCGCTGCCACCGCGGCGCGGCTGTCCTCCACCAGGTCCCGGGCCGCCCGGCCCAGGGGATACTGGGCGGAGGGGTTGCCGAAGTCCTGGGTCAGTACCGCCGTCATCACTTCCGCCACCGGGACGGGTACCGGGGTGGTGGCGGCGTAATCCAGATAGTGCATAGGGGCCTCCTTATCCGCCGGCAAAACTGCGCCTTGCCAGGGCGGGGAATGTATTATATAATGAAAAAACCGGCTGGAGGACCCAAAGGGGCCCAAAAGCCCAGTAACTTATTATTATATCTGCTGTATATACAAAAGGCAAGGGGGGACGAGGGTGAAAATCGGGATCTGCACCCTGGGGTGCAAGGTGAACCAATATGAGACCCAGGCCATGGAGCAGGAGCTCCTCCGCCGGGGGCATAGCCTGGTCCCCTTTGAGGGCGAGGCCGACGCATACATTATTAATACCTGCACTGTCACCGCCGTCAGCGACAAGAAGTCCCGGCAGATGATCCGCCGGGCCCGGAAACTGAGCCCCGACGCTGTGGTGGCGGTATGCGGCTGCTACCCCCAGACCCACCCGGAGGACGTGAAGGGCCTGGATGTGGACCTGATCTCCGGCACCGGAGACCGGATGAAGTTCCTGGACCTGCTGGAGCAGGCGGTACGGGAGAAGGAGCCGGTGGTGAGCATGGACGAGGCGCTCCGCCGCCGGAACTTTGAAGTGCTGCCCGCCGGGGGCATGGCGGAGCGGACCCGCGCCATGCTGAAGGTGGAGGACGGCTGCGTCAACTTCTGCTCCTACTGCATTATCCCCTATGCCCGGGGACCGGTGCGGTCCCTGCCCATCCATGCGGCGGCGGAGCAGACCCGGCAGCTTCGGGAGGAGGGCTACCGGGAGGTGGTCATCACCGGCATCGAGATCTCCTCCTGGGGCCAGGATCTCCGGGACGGCACCAGTCTTATCGATCTTCTGGAGGCGGTGAGCCGTGAGGCCGGGGACATGCGGCTGCGGTTGGGGTCTCTGGAACCCAGGACCATTACGGAGGATTTCTGCCGCCGGGCGGCGGCACTGCCCAACCTCTGCCCCCACTTCCATCTGTCCATGCAGTCCGGATGTGACGCTACATTGCGGCGGATGAACCGAAAATACGATACCAAACGGTATAAAGAAAGCGTAGAATTACTGAATGTATACTTTGAGCGCCCCGCTATCACCACAGATCTCATTGTAGGCTTCCCCGGGGAGACGGAGGAGGAGTTTGCCGCCACCCTGGACTTTATTCGCGCCTGCGGCTTTGCGGAGATGCACATCTTCCCCTACTCCATTCGGCCCGGCACTCCGGCGGCGGCTATGGAGCAGGTGCCCAAGGCGGTGAAGGAGGACCGGGCCGCCCGGGCGGCGGCGGTGGCGGAGGAGATGCACCAGCGGTATCTGGCCGGCTGTGTGGGAAAGATCTACCCGGTGCTCTACGAGCAGCCTTACGACGGCCGCTACCACGGCCACGCCCCCAACTACATGACCGTGGCGGTATCCGGCGAGGATCTCCACAACAAGGTCATCTCCACCCGGATTACCGGCGTGGAAGGGGAACTGCTCACCGGGGAGCTGCTGCCGGAGGCGGAAAACAGATAACACACCCCAGGGAGGAGAACACCTGTGTACAACTTTTTTGCCTATATGGCCCGGATGAAGTACATCACCCGCTGGTCCCTCATGCGCAACAGTGTCAGCGAGAACATCCAGGAGCACAGCCACATGGTGGCGGTGCTGGCCCATGCGTTGGCGGTGATCCGCCGGGATGTATTCGGCGGGAAGGCTGATCCGGAGGCCTGCGCCTGCGCGGCGCTGTTTCACGACGCCACGGAGATCTTTACCGGGGATCTCCCCACCCCCATCAAGTACTTCGACCCGGAGATCCGCTCAGCCTACCACCGGGTGGAGGCGGCGGCGGCGGAGAAGCTGCTGGGCCTGCTGCCGGAGGAACTGCGGGGTGCCTATGAGTCCCTGCTCCGGGAGGAGGACGAGGAGGTCCGTGCCATGGTGAAGGCGGCGGACAAGCTGGCGGCCTACCTCAAGTGCCGGGAGGAGCTGGCGGCGGGAAACAGCGAGTTTGCCGACGCGGAAAAGGAAACCCTGGCTCTGCTGCGGGCCATGGAGATGCCGGAGGTGGACTGGTTCCTTACAAACTTTGCCGGGGCCTTTGGCCTGACCCTGGACGGCCTCCAGCGGGGCTGACGCCCCGCCGGAGGCGATGGAGAGGCCGTAACGGATTGCTGTGGGCCAGGGGCTCCGGCCCTGTTCCTGACCAAAAAAGGGGCTTCATCCGGCTTGAAGAATCGAAATTTGGACCTTTTGACGAAAAAACCGAAGGAAAAGTGCCGGAAATCACAAAAAACCTCTTGCCTTCCCGCAAATAATGTGATAGTATCTAACCGTTAGTGTAGTAGACCAGAGTGGACGTCAAGTCCGCTCTTTTTCTTGACCTAAATTGCTCGAGCAAAATTTCCCAGGACCCGGAAAGGGAGAGAGGGAGGCATATGGTATGGCAAAGGTAACAGAACTGGTGGCCCAGCTGGCGGCTCCCGCGGTAGCCGCGGCGGGCTGTGAGATCTGGGATGTGGAATATGTCCGGGAGGCCGGAGAGTGGTATCTGCGGTTGTACCTCGATAAGGAGGGCGGCGTGGATATTCAGGATTGTGAGGCAGTGAGCCGGGTGGTCAGCGACCTGTTGGACGAGGCGGATCCCATTGAGGGCAGCTACACCTTTGAGGTGTCCTCTGCCGGAGCCGAGCGGGTCCTCAAGCGGCCCGGTGATTTTGAGAAATTCCTGGGCAGCCCCGTGCTGGTGAAGCTCTATAAGGCCCGTGACGGCCGCAAGGAGTTTCCCGGCTATCTGAAAAGTTACGACAACGGGGATATCACCATCACCGCAGGCGGAAAGGACCTGACTTTCCCCAAGGCGGAGGTGGCGCTGTGCCGCCTGCGGATCGAGTTTTAAGGGACCGCCGATCGAATGTTAACGGGTTTCACTGATTATAATAGGTAGGAGTATTGCTATGAAGTGTGATGAAATCTTTGCCGCGCTGGATATGCTGGAGAAGGAGCGGGGCATTTCCCCCAGCTTCATGATGGATAAGATCATCCAGGCCCTGACCACCGCCTACAAGCGGGACCACGAGGGCGTGGAGAATGTGATCGTGGACGTCAACGAGGCCAAGAAAGAGCTGAAGATGTTCGTCCAGAAGGAGATCGTGGAAGAGGTAGAGTTCCCCGGCACCCAGATGTCCGTGGAGGAGGCCCGGGCCAAGTATGGCCGTGTGGATGTGGGCGGCACGGTAAATATTCCGGTAGATAATGTGGAGTTCGGCCGCATCGCCGCCGGCAACGGCAAGCAGGTGATCATCCAGGGCCTGCGGGAGGCCGAGCGGGGCATGGTCTACGATGAGTTCAACTCCAAGCAGCACGAGATTCTCACCGGTGTGGTTACCCGCATCGATCCCCGTAACGGCAGCGTGTCCCTGCGCATCGGCACGGGAGCGGAGTCCACGGAGGCCATGCTGGCTGCCAGCGAGCAGATCAAGGGCGAGGAGCTGGAGGAGGGCCAGCATGTAAAGGTGTATGTGGTGGAAGTCCGCCGCAGCACCCGCGGGCCCCAGGTTCTGATCTCCCGGACCCATCCCGGCCTCGTAAAGCGGCTGTTTGAACTGGAAGTGCCGGAGATCTATGACGGCGTGGTGGAGGTCAAGTCCATCGCCCGGGAAGCCGGCAGCCGTACCAAGATGGCGGTGTGGAGCCACGACGAGGCCGTGGACCCCATCGGCGCCTGCGTAGGCCCCAGCGGCCAGCGGGTCAACAGCATTGTCAGCGAGCTGCGGGGCGAGAAGATCGACATCGTCAAGTACAGCGAGGACCCCGCCCAGTTCATTGCTGCAGCCCTGGCTCCCGCCGACGTCATCGACGTGCGCATGGCGGAGGAGGGGAAGGCCTGCCGGGTCATCGTCCCCGACGACCAGCTATCCCTGGCCATTGGCAAGGAGGGCCAGAACGCCCGCCTTGCTGCCCGGCTGACGGGGTATAAAATTGATATCAAACCCCAGTCTTTCCAGGAGGAGTAATTCTGGCTCTCCCCCGCGCCGAAAGGCGCGTCCAAGCGGTTTGCGGAGCAAACCCTTGCCGCAGGGCGGATTCATTCCGCCCGAG
>CALXGE010000088.1 GCA_944387775.1 uncultured Oscillospiraceae bacterium
GAATGTGCTATAACAGTACAGCTTGTGAATGTAATGTAAGGAGGAATCGCAATGGACAACACCAAACGCCGCTGGGGCGACCGGCGGGACGGGCGGTGGCTCCGGGAGGAGGACTCCCTCCACCAGATCACCCCGTACCTGATGCCCAACCGGGCCGACAATGAGGCCTTTATCAAGGAGCAGATCGACCTGACGGCCATCAACGCCTACCTGGCGGAGAAGAACGCCGGGGACATTGACTTCAAATACACCTTTTTCCACATTATCGTGGCTGCCCTGGTGAAAACCGTGACGCTGCGTCCCCGCATGAACCGCTTCATCCAGGGCCGGCGGCTCTACCTGCGCAATGAGCTCTCCGCCGCCTTCGTGGTAAAAAAGCAGTTTACCGACAGTGCCCACGAGGCCCTTGCCTTCATCCGCTTCACGGAGGAGGACACAGTAGACACCGTACATAACAAGATCCGGGACGAGGTCCGGGTCAACCGCAAGGCCGGCAATGTGGACAACTCCACCAGCGCCATGGACATGCTCTGCAAGCTGCCCCGGCCCATTCTGCGCTTCATCATGTGGCTGCTCCACGGGCTGGACTTCCTGGGGAAGGTGCCCTACGACCTCATCAAGACCGATCCCAACTACGCCACGCTCTTTCTCTCCAACCTGGGGTCCATCCGACTCAACGCCGGGTATCACCACCTGAACAACTGGGGCACCAACTCCATTTTCGTCACCATCGGTGAAAAGCACATGGCTCCCTTCTACGACGCCGAGGGCCACGTGGAGATGCGGGAGGTGCTGGACCTGGGTCTGACCCTGGATGAGCGCATTGCCGACGGCTACTACTACTCCAAGACCATAAAGCTTTTGAAACACCTGCTGCAGAATCCCCAGCTGCTGGAGGCGCCTGCCAAGGAGGAGGTACAATATGAGTAACGCAGTTCTGGAACGCCCCGCCGTCAAGACCCCCTGGATCAAAAATCTGGGGGACGTGCCCGCCCACCTGACCTATGAGCGGCGGAGTCTGTACCGGGCGGTGGAGGAGATTGCCGAACAGTATCCCAACAACACCGCCTATATCTTTATGGGCAAAAAGACCACCTACCGCACGCTGATCCAGGAGATCAACGTATGCGCCCGAGCCTTCAAATCCATCGGCATTCGCCCCGGCGACAAGGTGACCCTGGCCATGCCCAACTGCCCCCAGACCGTGGTGGCCTTCTATGCCTTGAACCTGGTGGGCGCCATCGCCAACATGATCCACCCTCTCTCCAGCGAGAAGGAGATCGAGTTCTACCTCAAGGCCTCCGGCTCCATTTCCGCCATCACCCTGGACCAGTTCTACCACAAGTTTGAGGCTATCCGCCAGAACGTAAATCTGGACAACATCATTATCGCCTCCATCAAGGACGCCCTGGCCCAGCCCATCAAGGCCGGGTACATGCTCACCGAGGGCCGCAAGCAGAAAAAGATCCCCAAGGATGCCCCCATCCTCCGCTGGAATGAGTTCCTCCGCCGGGGCCGGGCCTACCACTGGAAGTACCAGGCCGAAACGGACCCCGACAGCACCGCCGTCATTCTCTACTCCGGCGGTACCACCGGCACCACCAAGGGCATT
Source organism: uncultured Oscillospiraceae bacterium (assembly GCA_944387775.1). Classification (GTDB taxonomy): domain Bacteria; phylum Bacillota; class Clostridia; order Oscillospirales; family Oscillospiraceae; genus Pelethomonas. The sequence goes on from CALXGE010000088.1 coordinate 1,613, forward strand.
CTCTTAAGCCACATGAACTTCAATGCCCTGGCCGCCCAGATCATCGCCACCAATCCCTTCTTCCGGCCCGGCGACCGGATGCTGGCAGTGATGCCCATGTTCCACGGCTTCGGCCTGGGCGTATCCATCCACTCCATGCTGGCCAACGGCGGCTGCTGCATCCTGGTGCCCCGGTTCACCGCCGAGAGCTACGCCAAACTCCTTCTCAAGTACCGCTGCAACCTCATCGCCGGGGTGCCTACTCTCTATGAGGCCCTGCTGCGGCTGCCCAAGATGAAGGACGCGGACCTCAGCTGCCTCAAGGGCGTCTACTCCGGCGGCGACAGCCTCAGCGTGGAGCTGAAGAAGCGTTTCGACAAATTCCTCTACGACCACCACGCCGTGGTCCAGGTCCGGGAGGGCTACGGCACCACCGAGTGCGTCACCGCCTCCTGCCTGACCCCCAGCCACATGGCCAAGGAGGGCTCCATCGGCCTGCCCTTCCCGGACACCTACTACAAGATCGTCCGTCCTGGCACCCAGGAGGAGGTGCCCTACGGCGAGGACGGTGAGATCTGCCTCAGCGGTCCCACAGTGATGCTGGGCTACATGGACAATCCGGAGGAGACCGCTCAGACCCTGCAGGTCCACCCCGACGGTCTCACCTGGGTCCACACCGGAGACCTGGGCTCCATGGACGACGACGGCTTCATCTACTTCAAGCAGCGCATCAAGCGCATGATCGTCACCAGCGGCTACAACGTCTATCCCTCCCAGCTGGAGAATGTCTTTGACGCCCACGAGCTGGTACAGATGAGCTGCGTCATCGGCGTGCCCGATCCTCTGAAGATGCAGAAGGTAAAGGCCTTTATCATGCTCAAGCCCGGTGTCCCCGCTGATCAGAACACCAAGGGCACCCTCATGGCCTACGCCAAAAAGAACATCGCCAAGTACGCCCTTCCCTACGACATCGAGTTCCGTTCGGAGCTGCCCAAGACCCTGGTGGGCAAGGTAGCTTACCGTGTGCTGGAGGAGGAAGAGGCGGAAAAGCTGGCCCGGCAGCAGGCTGAGGCCCAGGATAAAGCGTGATCTCACCTCCAAAAGCGGGGCCCGTGTGCAGCGGACCCCGCTTTTTCGCCCGCTTTGCAAAAGGTCCGCTCCTCCCCCTCTTGTTCTTGTGAATATTCTGTGGTATATTAAATAATTGAAAATATGCCCGTCCGGCGGCTGCCCGCTGGGAGATTTTGGGCATACTAAGGGGAACGGCTCCCCGGGAAGGACGCCTATGATCGCTATTGTCACCGACGTCCACTACCGCATGTCCCTGGCTCTGATCCGGGATCTCAGTCAGGCGGGGGTGGAGGTCATCACCTGTGAGTGGGAGGGCCACCGGGAGAACCCTGCCTCCCCGGCATTGGGGGCCATGTCCCGCCATACCAGCCGCCACGTGTGGCTGCCGGAGGATCAGGGCGCGGAGCCCATCCGGGAGCTGTGCCGGGAGGTCATGGAGGAGCGGGGAGAGCGCCCCGCCCTGCTGCCCGCAGGCGCCGCCACATTGGCGGCGGTGGCTGCGGATCGGGAACAGTTTGACGCTGTGTGCGGCCTCTGCATCCCCACGCCGGAACAGCTGGACCTCTTTAACAGCAAGGAGCACTTGGCAGCGCTGGCCGCCTCCCTGGGCGTGCCGGTGCCGGAGGCCTACGTCCGGCGGGCGGATGAGCCTGTGGAGGACTTTGTCCGGCGGCTGCCCCTGCCCTGCGTCATCAAGCCGGTGTGCGGAGAGAAGCTGGGCCTCACTGCCGCCCAGCGCTATGCCATCGTCCGCTCCCCCGAGGAGGCGGAGGCCCACTACCGCCGCTTTGCTTCCCTCAGCGGGGAGGCGCCGGTGGTACAGACATATCTGTCCGGAGCGGGCCTGGGCTGCGACGTGCTGGCGGACAGAGGTGAGATAGTGGCCGCTATCTGCCACCAGCGGATCCGGGAGTACCCTGTCACCGGCGGTCCCTCCTCCTGCTGCCGCTGCATAGACCGGCCTGACCTTCGGGACTACGCCCAACGTCTGGTAAAAGAGACGGGTTATACCGGCCTTGCCATGTTTGAATTCAAGGAGGATGGCCAGGGCCGTCCCCATCTCTTGGAGGTAAATCCCCGGATCTGGGGCACCTTCCCTCTTACCCGAATTTCCCGCAGCGGCATTCCCCTGCTGTGGGCCCTTCTTTCCTACAACGCCGGGAACCCCGGCGCACCCATTTCTCTCCCGGAGTCCCCCGCCCCTCTCCAGCGGAAGATGATCTTTGCCGCCTCGGACCTGATGGCCGGCGTGGGCTACGCCCGCCGGGGCCGCCCCGGCGCCTTGTTTGCCGCCCTGGGAGATTTCTTCAATCCCGCCGTCCGGGACGGACTCTTTGAGTGGGGAGACATGCTGCCGGGTCTCGCCTACTACCGCTCTCTATTGCAAAAGGAGAAGCATGGATGAACACCTACTACGCCGATCTCCATGTCCACACCGCCGCCTCTCTGGATGGTCGGTCCTCTCTGGAGGCGCTGACCGCCGCCGCTGCGGCAGCGGGACTTCATGCCATGGCTGTCACAGATCACGACCAGTGCACCCCCGTCCCGCCGGAGATGCATGGCGTGCTGCTGATTCCAGGCTGTGAGATCTCCACCAAGGCGGGCCATATCACTGGTCTCTTTCTGGAGGAGCCTGTGAACTTTGCCGCCCTGGGGCGGCTGCCGGAGCCGGAAGCTGCTGTAGCCGCTATCCATAAGGCCGGCGGCCTTGCCGTACTGGCCCATCCTTTCAACCGGCCAGGCCGCCAGGCAGGCGATATCTCCTTTTCCCCGGACGCTGTGGAGACCGCCAATGCCCGGGCCTGCTTTAAAAATTCCGCCGCCAACGACCAGGCTGCTGCGCTGGCAACCCAGCGCAATCTCCCCTCTGTGGGCGGAAGCGACGCCCACGACGCCAAGGAGGTGGGCAACGCCCGCACCGCGCTGGAGGCGGATGCTCTGACCCTCCCCGCCCTGCGCTGCGCCCTGGCTGCGGGCCGCTGCCGGGGGATTCTCAATAAAAATACGCCTCATCTCCGTAAAGGTCTGTCCCAGTGGACCAAGGCCCGGCGGCAGGGGGGCGCGTACCGGATCTGTCGGGCCGCTGCCTATGTGGGCTACTGCGCCGCCCGGGATCTTCTCCGCCGCTGAGTGCGGGCGGACAGCTATTTTCTCACAGGAGGTCCTTCCTATGTCACTCGTCACCAAGGGCATCGGCCTTGCCAAAAAGGCCAAACACCACTTTCAGGACCAGATCCGGGCGCGGACGCCCGTCTACCTCTCCCCAGTCCGCCGCATCGAGCAGGTGGCCACGGAGGAACGGGTCTGCGCCATGACCTTTGACGACGGGCCCTGCCGCCTCCCTGCGAGCCCCGATCACTTCCGTGGCAAGCCGTTGACGCTGGTACTGGCGGAAACCTTGGAGCGCTATGGTGCCAAGGGTACCTTCGACGTGGTGGGCGACACCTCCCGCAACTACCCGGACAAGGCGGGCAAGCACGGCTCCGCCTCCTGGGGCGGCGTGTCCTACGACCACTACCCCGACTTCAAGAAGGATGACCAGGGCGGCGTGGTCCACTGTCCGGAGCTGGTGACACGGCTTCTGGCGGGCGGCCACGAGATCACCAGCCACACCTACTCCCACGTTCTCTTCGGCTGGAAGCCCCTGGTCTACGGACGGCGGAAATACCTCTCCGGCCTGGACCCTGTGGTCCAGGACCTCAAGCGGCTCCACGGCGCCATGGAGAAGGGCTGGGGCTATCCCATCCGTCTATCCCGTCCTCCCCACTATGTGGACGGCATCAAGGGTGGTTTTACCAGCTATGACGCCTACGCCCTGATGGGCTACCAGTACATGGCCGCCAGCTTTGATGGAGCCGGGTGGCTGCCTCTCGCCTCCTATGATGCGGAGGTGGAGGCCACCTGGAAGCCCATGGAGCGGATTCTCCTGGAGAATCCCGATTTCTTCCGGGGACAGATCATCTTCCAGAAGGACGGCTACAACATGGCCCGCCGCTCCCCCATTGCCGACGGTCTGGGCAAGCAGCTGCAGTTGCTCAGCGACCACGGCTACAAGGTCGTCACGGTTTCGGAGCTCCTGGAGCGCTCCCCCTTCCGGGACGCCCTGCCCGACAGCGAGGTGGGTGCCGCCGCCCGGCGGCTCCTGGGCCACGGATGGTGCGTGGCTTTCCAGGACAACACCCTGCGGCCGGATACGGTCCTCACCCGCGGCGCGCTGGCTATGCTCGCCTACGGCTGCGAGACCATCCGCCAGCGGATCAAACTGGTGCGCGCTGGCAAAGCCCCCTTCCGCGACATGGCGCCCCGCCATCCCTATGCTGCCGCAGCCGTTCTGGCGGACGAAACCGGCGCTCTGAAGGCGGAGAACGGTAACTTCCGCCCCGACGCCCCGGTGACGGCGGAGGAGCTGCGCCGTTTTCTGGAGGTGCGGCTTGGCCGCTGCGGAGAATCCCTCCCTCAGCAGATCACCCACGGACAGTTTTTCCTCCTGGCAGACACCCTGATGGGTGGTCGCCAGTAAAGCCTATCAACAGAAAGGATGAATACTATGTCTCCCTCCCAAGTTTACTTCACCAATCTGCGGGCCAAGCCCGGCGACAACCTGCTGGATAAGCTGGAGCGTCTAATCACCAAGGCGGGTATGGGCAGCATGGACTTCGACGGCAAGTATGTGGCCATCAAGATTCACTTCGGCGAGCCGGGCAATATGGCCTATCTGCGGCCCAATTTTGCCCGGGTAGTGGTGGACTACATCAAAGCCCGGGGCGGCAAGCCCTTCCTCACCGACTGCAACACCCTGTATGTCGGCGGCCGGAAGAACGCCCTGGACCACCTGGAAAGTGCATATGCCAACGGCTACAACCCCTTCACTGTGGGCTGTCATCTGATCATTGCCGACGGCCTCAAGGGCACCGATGAGGCCTACGTCCCCGTGGAGGGCGGCGAGTATGTCAAGGAGGCCAAGATCGGCCGCGCCGTGATGGACGCGGATATCGTCATCTCCCTGAACCACTTCAAGGGCCATGAGGCCACCGGCTTTGGCGGCGCTCTGAAGAACCTGGGCATGGGCTGCGGCTCCCGGGCGGGCAAGATGGAGATGCACTCCGCCGGAAAGCCCCACACCGACCGGGATCTGTGCATCGGCTGCGGTGCCTGCCAGCGCGTCTGTGCCCATGGCGCTCCCATCATGACCGACAAACGCATCACCATCGACCACGACAAGTGCGTGGGCTGCGGTCGGTGCATTGGCGTGTGCCCCCGGGATGCTATCCTCCCCGCCAGCGATGAGAGCAACGATATTCTCAACCGCAAGATCGCTGAGTACACCAAGGCAGTGGTGGACGGCCGTCCCTGCTTCCACATCAATATTGTTATGGACGTAGCCCCCAACTGTGACTGTCACGGGGAGAATGATGCCAATATCGTCCCCGATGTGGGTATGTTCGCCTCCTTCGATCCGGTGGCTCTGGATGTGGCCTGCGCCGACGCGGTGAACCGCCAGCCGGTTCTTCCCGGCACCCAGCTGGAGGAGATGAGCCACAGCCATTCGGGCGACCACTTCCATGTCAACCACCCGGAGACCAACTGGCGCTCCTGCGTGGAGCACGCCGAGAAGCTGGGCCTGGGTACCCAGGCCTATGAGCTCATTACGGTAAAGTAACTGCAAAAAATCAGGCCCCGGCGCTTACCGCGCCGGGGCCCTTTTTTATGATTCCCCTTCGGCGGGAGGAAGCTCCTCCCGGCCTATGGCCACATAGTGCTCGGCCCCTGCCAGGGTCGCCGCCTGCTCCTCCTCCGTCACAGTGCGGACCACCTTTCCCGGCACGCCCATAACCATGCTGCCCGGCGGAATGATCTTTCCCGGAGGCACCAGCGCTCCTGCGCCAATAATGCTTCCCGCTCCGATCACGCAGCCGTCCAGCAGCACGGAGCCCATGCCGATGAGGCACCCGTCCTCCACCGTGCAGCTGTGGAGAATGGCGCCGTGACCCACCACTACATTCCGGCCCACCGACACAGGCATCCCGGCAGTACAGTGTACAACGCAGTTGTCCTGAATGTTGGATCCGTCGCCGATGTGTATGGCTCCCTCATCTCCGCGCAGGACCGCACCGTACCAGACCGATACGAAAGCGCCCAGCGTCACTTCACCGATCACCGCCGCGTTCTCCGCTCCCCGGGCGGAATGGGAGATCTCCGGCAGCTTGCCGCAGGACTTACGAATGATCATGTTTCCTGCCTCCTCACCTGCGATATTCTGGTCAGACAGAGCTGCCGCCCCGTCCTTTTGAGGTAATTGTACCCCGTAAAGCAGGAAAAATCAATTCACACCCGGCACAAGGCAGTATCGTTTTCTCATCTGTGCCGTCTTTCCGCCAGAATTCCCGCCACAGCCAGCGCCGCTGCTATCATCCACATTGTGAGAATGATCACGCCCAGTGTCTGAACAGGCCCGACTCCGCTGGAGAAAGCAAACGGCCAGCTCAGGCGGTAGGGATCATCATTCCAGCCGTTAACCAGCATGACGCGATCCACCGCCCAGGGGGAGAGCCACATCCACAGTCCCAGCCAGACAAAGCAGAGAGAGCCTCTCGCCCAGGGTCCCAGCGGCAGATACCGCCCCACAGCCATCAGGCCCCAGGGCAAGGCCAGTCCTACCAGGGTTACAGGGACCCCAATGCTCCACAGCCAGTGCCCGCCACTGTACCACTGACCCACGGCCAGCAGTACAAACAGCAGTGCTGTCTCCACGATAAACCACACCAGCAGTTTATTGCGGGCAGCAAAGGCCCCCAGAGGCAGCTGCCACAGTAGCACCGGAACAATAAACATGCTCAGACCAAACAGTACCCCCACTGCCGCCATAGGAAACCAGTCCCCGCCGCTGTACAGACATCCTGTCAACAGCAGCAGCTCCAGCAGCACCGTCTCCGCCACCAAGTACACACTCAGCCGCCGTCCCTCCAGCGCCGCCGGCAGCGGCAGCTGCCGCAGCACCACCGGCAGGATAAACAGGCTCAGTCCGAACAGTACGCCCACTGCCGCCATGGGAAACCAGTCCCCGCCGCTGTACAGGCACCCCGTCAGAAGAAGCAGCTCCAACAGTGCCGTTTCCACCACCAGGTACACGCTCAGCCGCCGTCCCTCCAGCACGGGCAGCGGCAGCTGCCGCAGCACCACCGGTAAAATGAACAAGCTCAGTCCGAACAACACGCTCATCCCCGCCATGGAGAACCAGTCCCCGCCGCTGTACAGGCAGCAGAACAGCAGCAGTACTTCCAGGAACACCAGCGCACTCATCAGGGAGATGCTGGCCCGATAGGGGATCAGCTCCTGCCGCAGGCTCACCAGAGCCGGTGCCAATGTCAGAGAAGCCGCCAGCAGCACTGCCGCCAAGCCGATCCAAAACCAGCTTAGGGTCCCCTGGCTCGCCAGATTGCCGATCCCGAGGCCCAGAAGGGTGGCGCCGTAGATAATATATTGGGCCACCCGGTACGTCCTGGCCAGCCGCAGATATTTCTCCGCCAGGCGCTCGGCGGTACGCCGCTCTGTGTCCACACTGGCGGTAAGCAGCTCGTGCTCGCTGACGTCCAGTACCGCACAGATGTCCCGCAGCAGCGTCACATCCGGATAGCTGAGGCCGGTATCACATACTTAAAGATATTGGTGTCATTCAATCAATTTTGCCGATGAAGC
>CALXGE010000089.1 GCA_944387775.1 uncultured Oscillospiraceae bacterium
AACGGACTGCTGCCGGAGGAGGATTTTCAGCGGATCTTCAATCGGACGAAGCTGGATCGCAAACTGCTGGAGGAAAAACGGCAGGAGCTGGAGCTGCAGAAAAAAAGCCCCGTCCGCAGTGAGGACAGGGCCAGGGAACTGGTACAAAGGTTCATCGAAACCGCTGGAGAGAGCAGGGAACTGCTGGTCAGCCTCATCGAGCGGGTGGAGCTGACCGAGGACAAGGAAGTCATTATCAAATTCCGCTTCGCCCAGCTGGAAGAAACAGCGGAAAGCCACATACCGCAAGGGATTGCGCCGTTTTACACGGCGTAAATTTTCAAAGCAAATCGTTTGCAGTAGTTGGGGCGCTATGTATCCCGCATCGAAAAGCGAGCCCTTGCCAAGCTGGAGGAGGCACTGAACCGAGAAATGGAATAAGCAATGACCTCCCGCAAACAGCGGGAGGTCATTGTTCTTCCTCTTCATTGGGATCATAGACAGTCTCACCAGCAGATTCTCCATAGGCGATAGCCTTGCCGCCGAAGCGTCTGCGGATGTTGTCCATGGCCTGCTCCAGCTTTTCCTGCCGCTGGTCTTGCCGTGACTGGGCGGGAGCAAACAGATCCTCCTGCTCGTAGGTCTCCCACTGGTCTGTGAGATCCAGCGCGGTGACGCTGATAAGCCGGACCGGGTTGGGAGAGCGCCAGATCTGGTCAATAAGTTCCATGGCGGTGCTGAGGAGCTCCCGCATCAGATGGGTACTGTGCGGCAGGTGTTTCTGCCGGGAAATATTGTGAAAGGAGGGATCCCGGAGTCCCACCTGGAGGCAACGGCAGTAGAGCCCCTGCTGCCGCAGGCGGGTGGCCACGCTGTCGCAGAGGAGAGCTGTGCCCCGGCGTATTTCCGCCCGGGTGGTGAGGTTTTCCCGGAAGGTGGTGCTGTTACCTACGCTTTTCACTGGCTCCTGGAGGTGCTGGGGTCGCACGGGACTGTCGTCCAGACCATTGGCATAGCACCAGAGCTGATGGCCCAGCTTGCCCAGCAGCTCCTGGGGGAGGGCGCTGCCTGCGGCGGCCAGCTGGCCGATGGTGCGGATGCCGTATTGGCCCAAGGCCCGCTGGGCGGCAGGCCCAGCGAAGAGCATGCTGCCAACTGGCAGGGGCCAGACGATATCCTGCCAATTTTCCGGGGAGATCACCGTGGTGGCGTCGGGCTTTTTGTAGTCGCTGCCCAACTTGGCGAAAACCTTGTTGAAGCTCACTCCCACCGACAAAGTGAGGCCAAGCTCCCGACGGATCCGCTGCCGGATATCGTCGGCAATTTCTTTTGGATCTCCACCGAAGAGGTGCATACTGCCGGTGATATCCAGCCAGCTCTCGTCGATGCCAAAGGGCTCCACCAAATCGGTGTACTGACCGTAAATGGCGTTGACCAGTCGGGAAAATTCCCGGTAGCGGTCATGATGAGGAGGAAGGAGAACCAGGTCGGGACATTTCTGACGGGCCTGCCAGATGGTTTCCGCCGTTTTAACACCACAGCGTTTAGCCGGTTCGTTTTTGGCCAGAATAATTCCCTTGCGGCTGGCCGGGTCACCGCACACCGCCACCGGCAGCTCCCTGAGCTCCGGGTGGGAGAGAAGCTCCACTGAGGCATAGAAGCAATTGAGATCACAGTGCAGTATCACCCGACTCACGGACTTCACCTCCTGAAAAAAGCTGTGGTATACCGTATCCAGTATACCACAGCCATCAGGAAATGAAAAGAGGAATCGAACAAATGTATGGAATTACTTGTGGAGCAGGGGGGACAGCGGCTTATAGATGAGAAAGGCCAACGCCACGTCCAGAATCCCCTTCAGGAGCGTAAAGGGCATATTGAAGATCAGCAGGCAGGCCAGCAGACCGTCCACGGAGGGCAGCAGGTCCTGGTACATGCCGATGATGGTGTCCAGGGGCATAAAGGTGGTGTAGAAGGGGTAAGAGATAAAATAGTTGACAGGTACGCTCAATACTGCCATGGCCACCGCGCCTGCGCCGGAGGCGAGCAGGGCCCCGGAGCGGGTCCTGCGGACCTTGTAGATCCACCCGGCGGGGATGACAAAGCATACACCCAGCAGGAAGTTGCACAGCTCTCCTACGCCGCTGGTGGTGGTAAAGAGAAGATTGATGAGGTTCTTTACCAGGCATACCATCACGCCGCTGACAGGCCCCATGCTGAAAGCCGCCAGCAAAGCGGGCAATTCAGAGAAGTCCATCTTGACAAAGGGGGGAATCAGGAAGGGAATCGGGAAGGAGATGAACATGAGGACGGTGGCCACCGCGCTGAGAATGGCGGTGACGGCAATTTTGTGGGTCTTTGTGGACAGGGACATAATAAAAAACACTCCTTTGCGGATATAGTAACCCCCGAAAGACATTACATCCCCGGAGTACTGCCGCAAACGAGTGCGTACATCTTCTTCCATCCAGACTGTTACTGTCGGTACCGGAGTCACACCGGTTCAGCGCTTGCGCGGTCGCGGACTGAAGGCCAAGGACCTATCACCGCCGGTGGGGACTTACACCCCGCCCTGAAGATGAATGATTCGGTTGTCCTCTTCATTATACGCAAAGTCATAAAAAAAGCAAGTATAATTTTCTTTACAAAATAGAATATATGTTCTATAATCAAAGCACTGAGAGAGGGGGCGTCACTGTGGAACGCAGACGCAGCTGCTGCTTTACCGGCCATCGACCGGGGAAACTACCTTGGGGCAGCAACGAGGAGGACCCCAGGTGTGTGGCGTTGAAGGCTGCGATCCGGGACGCAGTGACCGCTGCCTATGATGAGGGATATCGCCACTTCATATGCGGTATGGCCCGGGGCTGTGACCTCTATTTCGCAGAGGCGGTAGTGGCGCTGCGAAGGGAGCGGCCGGGGGTGACGCTGGAGGCCGCTGTCCCTTGCCCCACCCAAAGCCGTGCCTGGCCGGCGGCGGAGCGGAAACGCTGGCAGACGCTGGTAGACGCCAGCGATTATGAAACCATGGTTCAGGAGCATTACACTCCCGACTGTATGCTCCGACGGAATCGATATATGGTGGACCATAGCAGTCTGGTGATTGCCGTGTACGACGGCGCGGACGGCGGTACCCGCAGGACCCTGGAGTATGCCATCGCTAAGAAGGTACCTTTTGTGGACATCCATCCTGATGGCGGTATCCGGAAATTTTGCCATGCCGACACAGAGGAAGAGGTTTGACAGGCTACGGTCTCTGGAGTATAATGATTCTACAGGCAGCGAGAGGATCCGCCGCCCGGCGAGACGCCATCCCGCCGCCCTGAAAAGATGTTGCCCCCGTAGGGGGCATGTTGCGCGTGCAGAGGGGGAAGAGGTATGCCGTATCGCAAGGGAGAGGGATATGACTGGCTTCTGGTAGGCTTTGGCGTGCTGATTGTGGCGGTTTTCGCGCAGGAGAGAGGAACAGGGACGTTGGTTCTGGGCTTGGCTGCGGTTGGCCTTTTATTTGCCGGGCTGCGCCTGGGAGCGTGGTGGCTGACGCGCCGGGAGCAGGACGAATGAACCGGTCTGCCCACAGATGAACAGACAAAACATAGCGGCGGGGCGTATGCCCCGCCGTTTTCAGTATCAGACGATGCCGACGGAGGAGATCTGTCAGCAAGGAGGAAGGATAACATGAATGCCCTGAGCGAAAAAATATATCTCACACTGGAGCCCCCCACCGAGGAGGACGCCCGCAGCGACCAACGCCGCCTGCTGGATGGGCTGCGGGAGAATTTTGGGGAGGTGGTGCTGCCGCTGTCCCTGGTCCGGCGGCTATATCCCCTGTGCCGAAAGGCGGAGTGGCGTGTGACGGCTACCTTGGTGTGGACAGGGAAGAGCTGGCAAGTGATGGATCTGGAGCCGGGGGACACCACCGCCTGGCACTACGGCCTGGCGGTAGATCTGGGCAGCACCAGCGTCACCATGGAGCTGGTGGACCTCCGCTCAGGGGCGGTGGTGGCCAGGGAGAGTATGTACAACCGGCAGACCGCCTTGGGCTCCGATGTGCTCACCCGGATCTTCTACGCCAAGGACCAGCCGGAGCATCTGGAGGAGCTGCGGCTGGCCGCTCTGGAGACACTGAACGAGCTCATGGGCCATTTGACGGAGATCTCCGGGGTGGAGGTCCGCCGCTGCCCGGTGCTGGTGCTGGCGGGAAATACCGTGATGACCCACTTTCTTCTGGGGCTGGACGGCTTCCCGCTGTTCCTCTCTCCCTACGCGCCGGTGGCGGCGGAGCCCGGGTTCCTTACCGGAGCGGAGCTGGGGCTGGACATGGAGGGGATGGTGTACCTGTATCCGGCCCGGGCCAACTACATGGGCGGAGATATCATCAGCGGCCTGGTAGCCACCGGCATCGCCCGGTCTGAGGGTATCCGGCTGTTTTTCGATATCGGGACCAACGGCGAACTAGTGGCGGGCTGCAAGGACTTCCTTCTGGCCGGGGCAGGAGCTGCCGGCCCCGCCCTGGAGGGCGGTGTGATCCGTACTGGCATGTGTGCCGGAGCTGGGGCAGTGGAGCATGTGGACATCCGGGGGGAAACGGTGTACCTCCAGGTCATCGGCGGGGAGAAGGTCCGGGGTATCTGCGGCTCCGGTATTGTGGATCTTCTGGCGGAGCTGTACCTGGAGGGAATTATCGACTTCCGGGGCATCTTCCAGCCGGAGGCCTCCCGGCGGGTGACGACGGTAGAGGGGGAGCTGGCCTACCGCTACGCCGAGGCGGAGGAAACGGCGGAGGGGCAGCCTCTCTACTTCTACCAGAGCGACATCGAGGAGTTCCTCGCCACCAAGGCTGCCGCCTATACTATGGTGGAGTATATGCTCAAGGCCATCGGTATGACCTTCGACGATGTGGAGCAGTTCTATGTGGCCGGAGCCTTTGGCACCTATATCCGTACCGCCTCGGCAGTGACCATCGGACTGTACCCGGATCTGCCGGAGGAGAAGGTCGCCTGCGTGGGCAACAGCTCCCTGGAGGGGGCCCGGATGCTGCTGCTGGACCGGGAGAAACTTGCGGAGGCGGAAGGCATTGTGGAGAAGATGGACTACATCCAGTATGGAGCCATCCCGGATTTTGTAGACAGCATGAGCGCCGCCCGGGCCATCCCCCACCTGGATACCGCCCGATACCCCAGCGTCATGAAATGGAAGGCCCAGCGGCAGAGCAGGGCATAGGACCAAGTCAAAAACCGCCCCGATGGATGATCCATCGGGGCGGTTTTGTCATCTTTTGACCGGCGGGTCGTCAGGTGGAGGCCCGCTGTTTTCTACAGCCCAGAGAGAGGCTGCGCCTTTTTTCCGGGTGCGTCAATTTGCGGTAGCAGTAAAAGTAGCCAGGTACCAGGAACAGGTCCGCCAGCACCCAGGCGGCAGGGGAGGCGAAGCAGGCTGCTGTATAGCCAAAGACGGGCACCAGACAGCTCAGACCGCCCCGGGCGGCCATCTCCAGCACCCCGGCCAGGGTGGCCAGAGGGGAGAAGCCCATGCCCTGAATCAAAAAGCGGATGATATTTACCAGGGACAGGGGGAAGAAGAACAGTACGCTGGTCATGAGATACTGCCGGGCCAGAGGCAGGAGAGCGGCGCTCTCCGCATCCAGAAACAGCATGTTCAAGGGGTCTGCCAGGAGGTAAAGGGCTCCCAGAGATACCACGGAGTAGACGGCCCCCAGGATCACGCAGGCGCGCAGTCCCTGGTGGAGGCGCTCCCATTTGGCCGCTCCCACGTTCTGTCCGCCGTAGGTGGCCATGGTGGAGCCCATGGCGTCAAAGGGGCAGCAGACAAACATGGACACCTTGCTGGCAGCGGTGACGGCGGTGACATACGTAGTGCCAAGGCCGTTGACGGCGGCCTGGATCATAACGCTGCCGATGGCGGTGATGGAGTACTGCAGGCCCATGGGGAGGCCCATCAGACACAGCTCCCCCATACGCTTTCCTTCCCAGCGCCAGTCCTCCCGCTCCATTTTCAGAATGGGGAATCCCCGGCACATGCGAATAAGGCACCCTACGCCCGCCAGGAGCTGGGAGAGCACCGTGGCGAAGGCCGCGCCGAACACGTCCATGTGGAAGGTGAGAATGAACACCACATCCAGGACGATATTCACCAGGGACGCTACAATGAGCCAGATGACAGGGGTGCGGCTGTCTCCCATGGCACGGAGGACACCGGCGACGAAGTTGTAGAGGAAGTAGGCGGGAAGTCCTGCAAAGATGGTGACGATGTAGAGATAGGAACGCTCATAGATATCGGCAGGGGTGTTCATGGCAGTAAGGATATTCCGGCAGAAGAGGACGGTGGAAGCGGTGAGGGCTGCGCCGAAGAGGACGCACAGCCAGACGCCGCCGGTGACATACCGCCGCAGCTCTTTATGATCGCCTGCGCCGAACTGCTGGGCCACAGGGATGGCGAAACCGCCGCAGATCCCGGCGCAGAAACCTACCACCAGGAAGTTGATGGAACCGGTGGCTCCCACGGCGGCCAGGGCCGCCCCGCCCAGGGTCTTGCCCACGATGGCGGTGTCCACCACATTATAGAGCTGCTGGAACAAGTACCCCAGCAGCAGGGGGATACCGAAGCTGAGAATCAGCTTCATGGGGCTCCCCTTGGTCAGGTCTTTGGTCATGGTAAACCCCTCATTATTCTTGAATTTTGAATCGAAATGATTATAGAGGGTTTTCCTAAAATTGCAAGCGGCAAATTTCGCAAGATTCCTTTTTCCTGCGGGAGATCACTTGTGCATATTGTTTGATTTTTGAACCACAGTTTGGGAAAATAGACGGAAACAGAGAGGAAAGATGGCAATAAAAGGGGCTGACACAGAGATGCGTCAGCCCTTTTTGCGCAGATGGAGCGCACCGATGGAGAAAACGCTGCCCCTCAGCCCTGGGCGGGGAGAAACCGCCAGAAATGGCGGATGTGCATGTCGCAGGGGGCGTCAATACCGTGTTGGCCCAGAAGGCCGTACTGCCGGTGGCAGCCGTGGTCCGGGGCAAAAGCCAGCGCTGTGTTGTGGCTGTGCCAGTGCTGCCGGATGGCATCGTGGAGGATGCAGTAGGTGTTGATATTTGCCTTCAGAGCATGGAGGGACCAGGGGGTCTCCGGCCCGCCCCGGTGCATCCAGTGATCGTAGTTGCCGTTGTAGAGGACGATGAGCTGGTGGCGGTCCTCCTGGATCAACTCCAGAGCCTTCCGGTTGCACTGGGCTACGGTGGGGAAAATGAAGTAGTCCACATCCCGGCCACCGAAGATCAGGGAGATGCTGTCTCCCTCGGTAGAGACGATGGCCGCCCGACGACCGGCCTGGGGCAGATCGTCAAAAACGGTGTCCACTGTGAGCACCGGCTTTACATAGGACTGTATGCCATGGACGGCGGGCTGGAGGCCGCTGTACATAGAGGCGAAGCAAACCGGGGTCACCGGCGGATACACGGACAGCATACCTAGACCCAGGTCGGCACGGACCTCCAGGGGGGCAAAGAGGGGGCGGTGACCGGCGTAGATCCACTGGGCGATGGCGTCGGGATTGTAGAGGAACACCCGATCACAGGGGCCGGTAAGGGAGCGGGCTGCCTGCTGCAGTACCGGCAGCAGGGTGGCGGCCATACCGCCATGGCCGGGGACGCCCAGTAGGGCGTCGATAGTGGCGGCCACTTGTGTAATGCAAAAACGATCTGTTGTCATGATCCATACCTCACTTTACTGGCAGCAGGGCACCGATGGTGGAGAGCAGGGTCCCGGCCACTACCAGGATCTGAAAAGGAAGCGTGCCCCAGGTGCCGCAGATGGGGCTTGCACCCGCTTTTTTCCGGGAGCGGTGGTAGGCTACGATAATCCCCACACCGGTGAGAACCTGAACTACACTGGCCAGCCGGGTGAAGCCCACGAAGCTGGTGAAGCGCAGCAGGGCAATGACCAGACAGGGCAGGGACGCTGCCAGCCAGCTCCAGCGGGGACCCCAGTGGACCTGCTCGTCCACAATGTCCCGGAGATTCAGGGTGTTGGCCCAGAAGGAGGTGGCCAGTGCCAGCAGGGTGAAGATATAGCCGATGACGCTGACCCAGCCCCCCAGATGGGCCGCCAGATCTACCAAGGCACCGTTCTGGGAGATGTCCGATCCTGCCCCCAACAGGGTCATGAAGGTGATGACCAGGATCAGCAGCAGGTTCAGCCCGGTACCGGTGGCGATGGCCCCACGGATGCGGCGGACATCCCCCTGGAGCCCCTTGACCACCTGAGGGGTGGACATGACGGCGGAGAGGGAGAAGGCCACCATGCTGTACAGTGCCAGTAGGTTGGAGGAGGAAATGAAGGTAGTGCTGAGAGGCGACAATTCGGAGAGCAGGGTGGCGGCCAGCAGAATGACCACTACGCCTACCATGGAGAATACGGCAATCTTTTCGCACACCCCTACCACTTTCAGCCCCAAATAGACGATCCCGGCGGAGAGGATGTAAAAGAGCAGCATGGCCATAAGCTCCGGCAGGCCCAGCCAGGCGGTAAGAGCCGCCGCCGCGCCGGTGATGAAGCCGCTGACATTGACCACGGTGGAGAAGCCCAGCAGGGCGAAGGCCACCCAGGTCAGGAGCTTCCCGATTTTCCCCACAAAAAGCTCCCGCTCAAAGCAGCGGATGAACTGGGCACCGCCGTTGTTGTAGGAGAGCTCTGCGATCATGAAGTGGAGAAGGAGATTGACGAGGTAGGCTGCGGCGGCGATCCACAGGATGTCCCACCAGCAGCTGCGGGAGGCGAGGTATGGGACAGAGAGGATTCCCGCACCGATGCCATGGCCGATGATAATGCTGGAGGCCTCCCAGAAGGTCAGGCGGGAGGAGGGGGTGACTGATTCCATAGGGCGTACATCCTTTCCATTGGTAAACACTGTTACTATTGTAGTGGAAAGACGGAGGAAAAGCAATTCAGTTTTATTCTCGTGCAAGAGAAAGAAAACTGTCCGGCCTATAGAAAACAGGCCGGACAGTTGGTTCGTGGAAATAGAGGGGTCATTGAATAGCGTGGATACCGGTGACCCTGGCGTAGGCCCGCTTGCGGACCTTGAGGAAGAAGCAGAAGTGGATGGCGGCGGTGATGAGCCAGGTCACGGGGTAGGAGAGGTAGAGCATCTCCGGGGTGCGGTTGAGGGGGAAGACGGTGGCCACCCACAGCAGCCGCAGGGCGCAGGAGCCTACCAGGGAGACAATCATGGGGCCCACCGAGTAGCCGATGCCCCGGAGCACGCCCACCTGGGTGTCCATCAGCCCGCACAGGAAGTAGGTGGTGCAGCAGATGGACAGCCGGTCCACCGCCTGGG
>CALXGE010000090.1 GCA_944387775.1 uncultured Oscillospiraceae bacterium
CACTGACGGTGATCCTGCCGAAAAATGAAGAGAGCGGCGCCCTCAAGGCCCTGCTGGAGGAGCTGCTGCCCCCGGGCTGCGCCTGGCGGGACCCCGACGAGGGACTGGAGGGCCTCCAGGGAAAGAAGCTCCTCATCGCCGTGGCCCTGGACCAGGGGGGCTGCAATCTCTCCTGCTACAAGATGCTGTCCCTCCTACGACAGAGCCAGGGGCTCCTCTCCGGCTGCACCGCCGCCCTGGTGGTGACGGCCCTGGGGGAGATGTACACCAAGGACGTGGCCCGGGACGTGGTGCTGGCGGCCAATCTGGCGGGCTGCGCCTTCCTGGGGCGGCCCCTGGTGGAGGCCACCGGGTCCCTCCGGAACTTCCAGGTCCAGGCCCAGATCCACGGCACCAACGAGGAGACTGCCTTCCGCATGGCGGTGACGGAGCTGGCCGGGCGGCTGGTCCGATGGGAGGGGCCGCCGAAGGTCCACAAGATTCTTGCACTCCACGCCTCGGTCCGCTCCACCAGCAACACCCTGGCTCTGTGGGAGTTGGTGAAGGCGGGGCTGCCTGAAAATGTGGCGGTGGAGGAAATCGGCCTGCGCAACGGCACCGTCACCGACTGCATCGGGTGCAGCTACACCGCCTGTCTCCACTTTGGAGAGCAGGGGGGCTGCTTCTACGGTGGGCCCATGGTGGAGGAGGTGTTTCCCGCTGTCCGGGACTGCGACACATTGGTGATGCTCTGCGCCAACTATAACGACGCCCTTTCGGCCAACCTCACCGCCTTTATCAACCGTCTCACCGCCCTCTTCCGGCAGAAGCGGTTTTACGAGAAGCGGCTCTATGGCCTCATCGTCTCCGGCTACTCCGGCGGCGATATCATCGCCCGGCAGCTGATCTCCGGGCTGAACATGAACAAAAGCTTTTTTCTTCCCGCCCGGTTCTGTCTCCTGGAAACCGCCAACGACAAGGGGAGCCTCGTCAAGCTCCCCGGCGTGGCGGACCGGGGCCGGGCATTTGCCCAACACATTATGGAATAAAAAAGATCCGGCGCTGGCAAATTGCCAGCGCCGGATCTTTTTTCGCTCAGCGAGAACCTGGGCACACGGGGCGCTGCCCCGTACCCCGCAAACCTTTGAAAAGGTTTGATCCAAACTCTGTCCGGGCGAAATATCTTTCGCCCGGGAACAGGCTTGTTTCCCCTGTGCCAAGGATAAGCGAAACGTAGTTTCGCGCAAAAAGTTTTCTTTTGGTACTTTTCTTTTTCAAAAGAAAAGTATAGCGTCCTCGTATTACTTGAAGTACCGCACCGCGCTGCGGAAGAGGCCCATATCGTAGTTGCCGGGCACGTTCCGGTAGAGCTGGGCACCCACGCGCTCGCTGTGGCCCATCTTGCCCAGGACCCGTCCGTCGGGGCTGACGATGCCTTCGATAGCCCGGAGGGATCCGTTGGGATTGAAGGCGGTGTCCATGGAGGGTGCGCCGCTGAGGTCCACATACTGGGTAGCGATCTGTCCGTTTGCCGCCAGCTGGTCCAGCAGGGCCTCCGGAGCGATAAAGCGGCCCTCGCCGTGGGAGATGGGCACGGAGTAGATCTCGCCCACCTGAGTCTCCAGGAGCCAGGGGGAATTGCTGGTGCACACCCGGGTGCGGACAATGGAGGACTGGTGGCGGCCGATGGTGTTGTAGGTGAGGGTGGGGCAGGTGTCGTCCATGGCCCGGATCTCGCCGTAGGGCACAAGGCCCAGCTTGATGAGGGCCTGGAAGCCATTGCAGACACCCAGCATCAGGCCGTCCCGGTTCTTCAGCAGGTCGTGGATGGCGTCGGTGAGCCGGGGGCTGCGGAGGAAGGAGGCGATGAACTTGGCGGAGCCGTCGGGCTCGTCGCCGCCGGAGAAGCCGCCGGGGATAAACACCACCTGGGCCTTCCGGATGGCCTGCTCCAGCTCCTGGGCGGAAGCGAGGAGGCTCTCAGCGGTGAGGTTCCGCACCACCACCGTCTCCGCCTCCATGCCCGCGGCCATACAGGCCCGGGCGCTGTCGTACTCGCAGTTGGTGCCGGGGAACACGGGAATTACAGCCAGGGGCTTCGCGATACCCTTGGCCAGCACCGCCGGGGCGCCCTTGTCCCAGGAGATGGGGGCCGCAGCGCCGCCTTCACCGGCCACGGTGGGGTAGACGGACTCCAGAACGCCGTCGTTGAGGGAGAGCAGCTCCTCAATAGAGGCATTGTCGCTGCCGATGGTAATGGTAGGCTCAGCGGTAGTCACGCCGATTTTCTCGCAGCAGGGGAGGGAGATCTCCTCGGCCAGCTCGGCAATGATCATGCCGGGCATGGGGCCCCACCAGGGAGCACCGGCCTCGGGGTTTGAGGCAAAGCCCACGCCGTTGCCGAAGGACATCTTCATCACCGCCTCGGCAGCGCCGTTCTCCACCGCCCAGGCGGAGAGGACCTTGCCCTCGGCGCAGAGGGTCCGGAAGGTATCCCATGCAGCCTTGTGGGCGGCGTAGTCGTCCATAGCGCCGCCGCCAATGGCGTACACCGGGTGGCCGGGAGCCTTGAACTCCGGGGTGAGGACGTTGCCTGCCTGTACCGGAGCGATGGCGAAGGAGATCAGCGTGGGAGGCACATCCAGATCCAGGAAGGAGCCGGACATGGAGTCCTTGCCGCCGATGGCGGCGGCCTCCAGCCCCAGCTGGGCGTCCAGAGCACCCAGGAGCGCCTGGAAGGGCTTGCCCCAGCGCTGAGGATCGGTCCGCAGCTTCTCAAAGAACTCCTGGAGGGTCAGGTATGCCTTCTTATAGTCCGCACCGGCGGCCACAATCTTGGCCACCGAGGTGATGACGCTGGCCTGGGCCCCGGTGTAGGGGTCGGCGCTCATCCAGTCGGGGTCAAAGCCCCAGGCCATAAGACTGGCCTGGTCTGTGGTCTGGCCGGGCAGCACCGGGAAAAGGGCTGCCATGGCCTGGGCAGGGGTCCGCTGGGTCTTCCCGCCGAAGGGCATGAGGACGCTGCCGGCGCCGATGGAGCCGTCAAAGCGCTCAGTCAGTCCCCGGCGGGAGGCGGACTTGAGGCTTCCCGCCATATCCCGGAGGTTTCCGGTGTGGACCACGCCCATGGGGCGGTGGGGATCGGGGACAGAGACGGCGGCGTGCTTCACGGCGCCGTTGGTGTTGAGAAAGGCGCGGCTGAGATCGGCGATGGTCTGGCCCTGCCATTGCATGACCATGCGGGGGCTCTCGGTGACCACTGCCACCTGGTAGGCCTCCAGATTCTCGCGGGCAGCGGCGGCCATGAAGGTCTCCGCATCCTCGGGAGCCACCACCACGGCCATACGCTCCTGGCTCTCGGAGATGGCCAGCTCCGTACCGTCCAGGCCCTCGTACTTCTTACGCACGGCGTCGAGGTCGATGGCAAGGCCGTCGGCCAGCTCGCCGATGGCTACGGACACACCGCCGGCGCCAAAGTCGTTGCAGCGCTTGATGAGGCGGGTCACATTGCCGTCCCGGAAGAGCCGCTGAAGCTTGCGCTCCTCGGGGGCGTTGCCCTTCTGGACCTCGCTGGCCATGGTGGTGAGGGACTTCTGGTTGTGGCTCTTGGAGGAGCCGGTGGCCCCGCCGATGCCGTCACGGCCGGTACGGCCGCCCAGGAGGATCACCACATCACCGGGGGCAGGGACCTCACGGCGGACATGATCTGCGGGAGCCGCGCCCACCACCGCGCCGCACTCCAGGCGCTTGGCGATGTAGCCGGGGTGGTAGACCTCCGCCACATGGCCGGTGGCAAGGCCGATCTGGTTGCCGTAGGAGCTGTAGCCCGCCGCGGCGGTCTGGGCGATCTTACGCTGGGGCAGCTTGCCCGGGGTGGTGTCGGCAAAGGACACCCGGGGGTCGCCGCCGCCGGTAACGCGCATGGCCTGATGGACATAGGCCCGACCGGAGAGGGGGTCACGGATGCAGCCGCCGATGCAGGTGGCCGCGCCGCCGAAGGGCTCGATCTCCGTGGGGTGGTTGTGGGTCTCGTTCTTGAACATGAGGAGCCAGTCCTGGGTTTTGCCGTCCACCTGGGCGGGGACGTGGATGGAGCAGGCGTTAATCTCCTCGCTCTCGTCCAGCTCCGGGAGAAGGCCCCGCTTCTTCAGGGTCTTGGTACCGATGGTGGCCATATCCATGAGGGTCTGGGGCCGCTTGGCCGCCTTCTCCTCGCCGTAGACCTCCACCCGGGCGGCAAGGTAGCGCTCATAGGCCGCCTTCACATCCGGGTCGTCGATAGCGATGTCGTCCAGATGGGTGGAGAAGGTGGTGTGGCGGCAGTGGTCGGACCAGTAGGTGTCCACCACCCGGACCTCTGTGATGGTGGGGTCCCGGTGCTCATCGTCCCGGAAGTAGGTCTGGAGGAACTTCAGGTCATCCAGATCCATGGCAAGCCCCAGCTCCTCCAGGAGGGCGGCAAGGCCCTTCTCATCCAGGGAGGTAAATCCGGTGAGGGTGCGGACGGTGTGGGGCACATCGTAGGTCCGGCGGAGGGTCTCCGGCTTGTCGAGAGACGCCTCGCGGCTCTCCACAGGGTTGATGAGGTAATGACGGAGCTTCTCCATATCCTCCTCAGTCAGATCCCCCGCCAGGAGGTAGACCTTGGCGCAGGCCACCAGGGGCCGCTCCACGCCAGCCATGAGCTGGATGCACTGGGCGCAGGAGTCCGCCCGCTGGTCAAACTGCCCCGGCAGGGACTCCACCGCCAGGACCTGCCACTTGCCCTCCGGCATGGGGAAGGTCTCCTCGTAGGTCACATCCACCTGGGGCTCGGAGAACACCACGTCCCGGGCCTTGTCATAGACCTCCCGGCTGATGCCCTCCACGTCGTAGCGGTTGAGGACCCGCAGGTCCGTCAGGGCGGTGAGGCCCAGGAAGTTCTGAAGATCCCCCAGAAGGCTTCCCGCCTCGGGGCTCAGGCCCGGCCGCTTTTCCACATAGATCCGGTATACCATGTTATCTCTCTCCTCTCAGGGCCTCCAGGGCCCGCCGGCCGATATCCCGGCGGTAGAAGGCATTGTCAAAGTGGATCCGCTCCGCCAGGTCGTAGGCGGCGTCCACCGCCTGCCGCAGGCTGTCGCCCACGGCCACAGCGCCCAGCACCCGGCCGCCGTTGGTGAGGAGCTGGCCGTCCTTCTCCTCGGCACCGGCGATATAGATCTCCTCCCCGTCCTTCAGGGCCGGGAGGGAGATGGGATAGCCCTTCTCATAGGCCTTGGGATAGCCCTTGGAGGCCAGCACCACGCAGCAGGCGGCGCCATCCCGGAACTTTACCGGCACCTCGTGAAGCCGGCCCTCGGCGGTGGCCATCATGATCTCCAGGAGGCTTCCCTCCAGGAGGGGCAGTACCACCTGGGTCTCAGGATCACCAAAGCGGCAGTTGTACTCGATGACCTTGGGGCCGTCCGGCGTCAGCATTAGGCCGAAGTAAAGGCAGCCCTTGAAGGGGCAGCCCTCCGCCTTCATAGCACGGATAGTGGGCAGGAAGATCTCCTCCATGCACCGCTGGGCCACTTCGGGGGTGTAGTAGGGGTTGGGGGCCACAGTGCCCATACCGCCGGTGTTGGGGCCCTCGTCTCCGTCATAGGCCCGCTTGTGGTCCATGGAGGACACCATGGGAACGATGGTCTCCCCGTCGGTGAAGGAGAGGACAGATACCTCCGGGCCGGTGAGGAACTCCTCCACCACCACCCGGGTGCCGCTCTCACCAAACACCTTCTCCTCCATCATGGAGCGCACCGCCACCACCGCCTCCGCCCGGGTGACGGCGATGACCACGCCCTTGCCCAGGGCCAGGCCGTCGGCCTTCACCACCACCGGCAGGGGGCAGCGATCCACATAGCGCAGGGCCTCCTTCATATCGTCAAACACATGGCAGGCGGCGGTAGGGATGCCGTAGCGGGCCATCAGGTCCTTGGCAAAGACCTTGCTGCTCTCGATCCGGGCAGCAGCCCGGTTGGGGCCGAAGCAGGGGATCCCCATGCTGTTCAGGGCGTCCACTGCCCCCAGCGCCAGGGGATCGTCGGGGGCTACCACCGCAAAATCAATGGTGTGCTCCCTGGCAAACTGCATAATGGCCAGGATATCCTTTGCTCCGATGGGGACGCATTCGGCATCCCGGGCAATACCGCCGTTGCCCGGCAGGGCGTAAATGGTCTCTACCCGGGGGTCCTCCCGGAGCTTGCGGATGATGGCGTGCTCCCGGCCACCGCCGCCGATGACCATGATCTTCATCGTTTTCTATCTCCTTTATCCCATTTCTCTTTGTCCCCAAGGGACAGTTTCGCCCCTGACGGGGACAGCCTGTGAAAAGGCTGTCCCCGCCAGGGGTGCTGTTATCCGTTTTCTTAGTGGTGGAACAGCCGCATACCGGTGAAGGCCATGACCATGTCGTAGTCGTCGCACTTGGCGATGACCAGGTCGTCCCGAATGGAGCCGCCGGGCTCCGCCACGTACCGGGCGCCGCTCTTCCGGGCCCGCTCAATGTTGTCGGGGAAGGGGAAGAAGGCGTCGCTGCCCAGGGCCACGTTATTGAAAGTGCTCAGCCAGCTGATGCGGTCCCGGACCGTCAGGGGCTCCGGCTGGGTGGTAAAGTACTTCTGCCAGTAGCCGTCGGCGCACACATCCTCCTCGTTGCCGTTGATGTAGCTGTCGATGACGTTGTCCCGCTCCGGGCGGCCCAGGGTGGGCAGGAAGGGCAGGCTCAGCGTCTTGGGGTGCTGGCGGAGGAACCATGTGTCCGCCTTGGTGCCGGCGAGGCGGGTGCAGTGGATGCGGCTCTGCTGGCCGGCGCCCACGCCGATGGCCTGGCCATCCACCGCATAGCACACGGAGTTGGACTGGGTGTACTTGAGGGTGATGAGGGCCACGATCAGATCCCGCTTGGCGGTCTCCGGCAGGTCCTTGTTGGCGGTGACAATGTTCTCCAGCAGGTGGGGGCCGATCTTGAAGTTGTTGCGGCCCTGCTGGAAGGTAATACCAAAGACGTCCTTGGTCTCCTGCTCGGCGGGGACGTAGTTGGGGTCAATCTGAACAATGTTATAGTTGCCCTTGCGCTTGGTCTTGAGGATGGCCAGAGCCTCGGGGGTGTAGCCCGGGGCAATGACGCCGTCGGACACCTCATGCTGGATGAGGCGGGCGGTGGTCTCGTCGCACACATCGCTGAGGGCAGCCCAGTCGCCGAAGGAGCACAGCCGGTCGGTGCCCCGGGCACGGGCATAGGCGCAGGCCAGGGGGCTGTCGTCCAGGCCCTCCACATTCTCCACGAAGCAGGCCCGCTTGAGTTCAGGGCTCAGGGGGATGCCCACGGCGGCGGAGGTGGGGCTCACGTGCTTGAAGGAGGTGGCCGCCGGCAGGCCCAGGGCCTCTTTCAGCTCCTTCACCAGCTGCCAGGCATTGAAGGCGTCCAGGAAGTTGATGTAGCCCGGCTTGCCGTTCAAAACAGTGATGGGCAGGTCGCTGCCGTCCTTCATAAAGATCCGGGAGGGCTTCTGGTTGGGGTTGCAGCCGTATTTCAGTTCCAGTTCATTCATCGTCACATGCTCCTCTCTCAAACACTCAGTTCCGCGTGGATATCTTCATCAGGGTACCGGGCTAGAAGCTCTGCCACGGGACTCTCCAGGAATTCCGTCACCTGGCCGGGAGCCCGGCCCACGTACAGGGCGGGGTCCATCTGCGCCTCGATCTCCTCCCGGGTCAGGGGGAAGAGAGGGTCGGCCACGATGCGGTCGATGAGGTCATTTTGTCCGCCCTCCAGCTTCACTTTGGCAGCGGCGGCGTGGGAGTGGGTCCGCAGAGCCTCGTGGAGCTCCTGGCGGTTGCCGCCCCGCTTCACCGCTTCCATCATCACGTTCTCCGTGGCCATGAAGGGCAGCTTCTCCATCACCCGGCGGCGGACCACCCGCTCGTAGACCACCAGGCCCGCGGTGACATTGATATAGATCTCCAAAATGGCGTCCACTGCCAGGAAGGCCTCGGACACGGCCAGGCGCTTGTTGGCGCTGTCGTCCAAGGTCCGCTCAAACCACTGGGTGGCGGCGGTCATGGCGGGGTTCACTGCGTCCTGGATCACATAGCGGCTCAGGGCACAGATGCGCTCGGAGCGCATGGGGTTGCGCTTGTAGGGCATGGCGGAAGAGCCGATCTGGTTCTTCTCAAAGGGCTCCTCCATCTCCTCAAAGGACTGGAGGATGCGCAGGTCGGTGGCAAACTTGCAGGCGGACTGGGCAAAGCCGGAGAGAACCGCCAGGAAATAGGCGTCGGTCTTCCGGGAGTAGGTCTGTCCGCAGACGGGGACCCACTTGTCAAAGCCCATCTCCTTGGCCACCAGGGCCTCCAGCTTCTTGACCTTCTCCTCGTCGCCGCCGAAGAGCTCCATGAAGCTGGCCTGGGTACCGGTGGTGCCCTTGACACCCCGGACCGCCAGGGCGGAGAGCTGATACTCCAGGTTCTCCATGTCCATCATCAGCTCGTTCATCCAGAGGGTGGCCCGCTTGCCCACGGTGGTCAGCTGTGCGGGCTGGAGGTGGGTATAGCCCAGGCAGGGGAGGTCCTTGTACTGCCTGGCAAAGGCGGAGAGATTCCGCAGCACCTGGGCAGCCTTCTTCAGCACCAGCTTCGAGGCATCCCGGAGGATCAGCACGTCGGTGTTGTCTCCCACATAGCAGGAGGTGGCGCCCAGATGGATGATGCCGGCGGCGTTGGGGCACTGCTGGCCGTAGGCGTAGACGTGGCTCATGACGTCGTGACGGACCTGCTTCTCCCGCTCCTGAGCCACCTCGAAGTTCACATCGTCAGCGTGGGATTCCAGCTCCGCGATCTGCTCGTCGGTGATGGGGAGGCCCAGCTGATGCTCCGCCCTGGCCAGGGCAATCCACAGCTTCCGCCAGGTGCGGAACTTGTGCTCCTCGGAGAAGAGATACTGCATCTCCCGGCTGGCGTAGCGGGTGGAGAGGGGGGAGACGTAGCCGGTACGGTTGGGTTCCATAGCCGCCCTCCTTACTGATTCTTGTTGAAAATACGGACGGATTCCTCGCCGGTGGCAAGGTCGATCCAGTTGATATACAGAGATACTTTATTGTCGGCGTTGAGGCTGTCCCACACCTGGCTGGCAAAGGCCTCGGGATCATTGCCGATGGTCACCCGCTCCGGCTCACCCTGGAAGGTGGGGATGACGGGGTTGCCGTCGGTGACATAGGTGTGGAGGAAGTGGCCCACGCCGGA
>CALXGE010000091.1 GCA_944387775.1 uncultured Oscillospiraceae bacterium
GAAAAAGGCTGCTGCTGAAAAGAAGACGGCTTCTGCCCCCAAAAAGAAAACACCTGCTGTGGAGGAGGCTGTGCCTGCCGCAGACAAGGCGGTTTCCACGGTAGAGGAGGCGGCTCCTGCTGGGAAAAAGTCGGCTGCCAAAAAGAAGACCGCTGCTCGTAAAAAAGCACCTGCTGCGGCTGCTGCTCCCGCTGCAAAGAAGTCTCCTGCTGTGGAGGAGACCGCGCCTGCTGCGGCGGAGGTCGCGCCTGTTGTAGAGGAGGCTGCGCCCATGAATGAGATATCCAACCTGCCCCGCCGAAGCATCGCCTTTATCGGCTCGGAGTGCCATCCCTTTGTGAAGACGGGAGGCCTAGGGGACGTGATGTACGCCCTGCCCCGGGAGCTGGTGCGCCTTAACTGCGACGTTCGGGTGATTCTGCCCCGGTATGCCTGCATTCCCCAGCAGTATCAGGACAAGATGATCTACCGGGGCGAGTTCTACATGGACCTGGGACAGACCGGCCGGCAGTACTACGTGGGGATCATGGAGTATATCTGCGACGGCGTGGTGTATGATTTCATCGACAACCAGGAGTTCTTCTCCTCCGGCAACCCCTATGTGAATTTGGTGGACGACATCCCCAAGTATTGCTTCTTCAGCAAGGCCGCCCTGGCCGCTCTGAACTACATGGACTGGATCCCCGACATCGTCCACTGCCACGACTGGCAGGCCGCCTTGGTGCCGGTATACCTGCGGACGCTGTTCAAGGATTCCCCGGTGGGCCGCGCCAAGTCCATCCTCACCATTCACAACCTCCGCTTCCAGGGCATCTACAACATCCCCACCATCCAGTATTGGTCCGGCCTGCCCAAGGAAGCCTTCGGCATGGGCGCTCTGCAGCAGGAGTGGGTGGATGCCAACATGCTCAAGGGCGGCCTGGCTTATGCCGACCGCATCACCACCGTCAGCGGTACCTATGCCTGGGAGATCCAGACCAGCGAGTACGGTGAGGGCCTGGAGAACCACCTGCGCTACCACAGCGGCAAGCTCCGGGGCATCGTCAACGGCATCGACTACGGCATGTGGAACCCGGCCACGGACCCCGCTCTGGCGGAGAACTACAGCCTGGGCAATGTGCTGGACCACAAGATGGCCAACAAGCGGGCTTTGCAGCGGGAGCTGGGCCTGGAGGAGGACGAGAGCAAGTTCGTCATCGGTCTTATCTCCCGTCTTACCAACCAGAAGGGCCTGGACCTGGTCAGCGCCATCATTCCCCAGGTGCTGGACGGCAACACCCAGGTGGTGGTGCTGGGTACCGGCGACAAGCAGTATGAGGACACCTTCCGCTACTATGAGAACACCTACAAGGGTACCTTCAGCGCTTGCATCCAGTACGACGAGTCCCGGGCCCACCGTATCTATGCCGGCGCGGACGCTCTGCTGGTGCCCTCCCGGTTTGAGCCCTGTGGCCTCACCCAGCTCAACGCCATGCACTACGGCACTCTGCCCATCGTCCGGGAGACCGGCGGTCTGAAGGACACGGTGGAGCCCTACAACGAGTTCACCGGCGACGGCAACGGCTTTACCTTCGACCGCTACGACGCGGGTCTCCTGCTGGATGCCATCAACCGGGCCAAGACCCTCTATTTCACCAACCGTTACCACTGGGATGAAGTGGTCCAGCGGGATATGGATAAGGACGTGTCCTGGACCAACTCGGCCTGGCAGTACAAGAATCTGTACCTGGAGCTGACTCCGTGGTAAGAGGCTGTGCAGTGCCAAATGCTGCGCACAGCGGTAAGCTGAAAAGCACGGACAATGAACGGAACAGACCACAAGGTATTTTCCACAAACCATAAATGATTGAGCCGGACAGGAAACATTCCTGTCCGGCTTTTTTGCATATTGCGGGATGTTTTATACGGCGCTCAACGGCCCTCGGATTCCCGGAATCGCAGAGGTGTGATTCCCTCCAGCTTTTTGAACACCTTGGAGTAGTAGCTCTGATCCTCAAATCCTACCAGCAGGGCGATATCCGTCAGACGGATGCTCTTGTGCCGCAGTAACTCCTTGCTGCGGTCAATCCGTACCCGGTTGAGATAGGCGGTGAAGGCCTCGCCCGTCTCCTCCTTGAATACCCGGCTGAAGTAGGCTGGGGACAGATAGACCCGGCGGGCCATCTCCTCCAGGGTGATCTTTTCCGCGTAGTGGGCGTGGATGTATTGTACGCTCTGGTGGATCACGTTGGCGTGGCGGACGCCGGTGAAGTCAAAAATACTGTCCATCAGCGTATTGGTGACATGGGTCATCCACTGACACAGGGCATCAAAATCCCGGATGGCGCTGATATCCACAAAATAGCGGTTGTTGGCCAGCAGGGTCTGCTCCGGGTCGGCGCCGCCCTCGATGGCCGCACGGCTGACCAGCACCAGCAGCTCATAGATCCGACTCTTGATCTGGGACAAATCTCCACCGGAGGAAAACAGCACGTGCCCCAGCAGCTCATTGAGCAGCCGGTGGGCTTCACCCCGGTTGGCCTGCCGCACCGCCCGAAGCAGGGTTTTCTCCGTTTCCAGCGGGTACGGCTCCGATACACCGTCGTTTTTCAGCTGCTGGATGTAGGCGGTGATCTGGCCCTGGATGGCGTCGGAGCCCTGGGTCTCCAGCATCCGGTTGGCATCGGAGACGTTGTTCATGAAGCTGACGGCCATAAACAGCAGGGTGGACATCTCCGTGACCTTCTCTGTAGGGATGTATGGGATCGGTTCCAGGGCCGCAGTTACCCGCTCCAAGTCCTGGCCCGCGAGCCCCAGCTGTTCCTCCAGGTCGCAGGCAATGTAGTCCTGTCGCTCCACCATCAGAAAAGGGCCCACCGTTATTTTTGCCTCGATATCCCCGTCCCCCAGAATGGGGGAGACAAAGCAGGTCAGTCCCATGGGGCAGAGATAGATGTATTTTCCGCCGAACCGGGCCGCCTCGGTCATGCCGTAGATGTGGGCCCGGACGCAGTCGTCGGGCTTGCGTCCCGCTGCCCGGCATACTCCGCAGGAGGCGCAGCCGCAGCCGCTCTCATATTTGACAGCGCCGGAGGCATCAGACACCACACAGCCTACACCGCAGGCTGCGGCGAAGGCCTTTGCACAGGTTCGTGCCAGCTTCAGATCAAAATTTTCTCCCCGGGACATGGCCCCGCCTCCTTTCGCTGCCGCCGCAATTCTCTCTTACAGCATAGCAAAAATTTTTTGCCCGTCAAGTAAAGATCATAAAAAATTACAAAACTTCAGGTATTTTTACAAGGCATGTTGGAAGCATTGTACTATATTTATCCTAGAAACAGGAAAAAACCATCATTATCAACTGATTATATATTATTTGGAGGAATCTGACATGAGCATTCTGACTGACATTTCTGAGAACCTGCAGCGCGGCAAGGCCAAGGTCGTCAAGGAGCTGGTCCAGCAGGCCATTGACGCTGGCATTCCTGCCCAGCAGATCCTGGAGGAGGGCCTCCTCAGCGGCATGAACGTGGTGGGTGAGAAGTTCAAGGCCAACGAGGTCTTTGTTCCCGAGGTCCTGGTGGCTGCCCGTGCCATGAATATGGGTACTGCTCTGCTCAAGCCTCTGCTGGCGGAGAGCGGCGTGAAGGCCACCGGTAAGGTCTGCATCGGCACCGTCAAGGGCGACCTCCACGATATCGGCAAGAACCTGGTGAAGATGATGATGGAAGGCAAGGGCCTGGAAGTCATCGACCTGGGCGTGGATGTGTCCCCCGAGCAATTTGTGGATACCGCCAAGAACGAGGGCTGCCAGATCATCTGCTGCTCCGCTCTGCTGACCACCACCATGGGCGTCATGGGCGATGTGGTGAAGGCCGCCGAGTCCGCCGGCATTCGTGACAACGTGAAGATCATGGTGGGCGGCGCCCCTGTTACCGACGCCTTCTGCCAGCAGATCGGCGCCGACAAGTACACCCCCGATGCTGCTACCGCTGCTGATACCGCCGTGGCCATGCTGGCCTGATCCGGAGGACACACACTATGAATATGCAAGCCTGGCTCAAGGAGCAGATGGCCGCGGATAAGCGCCGGGCCATGCCCATTCTCTCCTTCCCCTCCATTCAGCTCATGGGCATCACCGTCAAGGACCTGATTGCCGACAGCGATGTCCAGGCCCAGGGTATGTACAAGATCGCCCAGCGCTGCCCCACCGCCGCCGCCGTATCCATGATGGATCTGTCTGTGGAAGCAGAGTGCTTCGGCTCCCAGATCCGGGTCACTGATGATGAGGTGCCTACCGTCATCGGCTCCGTGGTGGATACGCCCGAGGACGCTGAGGCCCTGCAGGTCCCTGCCTTCGGCAGCGGCCGCACCGGTCTCTATGTGGAGGCCATTTCCAAGGCACTTAAGCTCATTACCGACCGGCCTATCTTTGCCGGCGTCATCGGTCCCTTCTCCCTGGCAGGCCGCCTGATGGACATGACCCAGGTGATGATCAACTGCTATGAAGAGCCCGAGATGGTCCACGCCACGTTGGAGAAGGCTACCGAGTTCCTGCTCTCCTATGTGAAAGCCTACAAGGCCATCGGCGCTCACGGCGTAGTCATCGCTGAGCCTGCCGCCGGTCTTCTCTCCCCCGACTTCTGCGGCGAGTTCTCTTCTCCCTACGTGAAGAAGATCGTGGACGCTGTCCAGGACGAGGAATTCATTGTCATCTACCACAACTGCGGCGATGCGGTCAACCGCATGGTGCCCCAGATCCTGGAGACTGGTGCTGCGGCCTACCACTTCGGCAACGCCGTGTCCATGGAGGACATGCTGCGGCAGATGCCCGGCGACGTGCTCACCATGGGCAACGTGGACCCTGTCTCCGCTATCCGCAACGGCACCCCGGAGAAGGTTCGTCAGGATACCCTGGCTATCATGGAAGCCTGCTGCAAGTATCCCAATTTCCTCATCTCCTCCGGCTGTGACATTCCTCCCGCTGCTCCCTGGGAGAACATCGACGCTTTCTTTGCGGCGGTGGAGGAGTTCTACAACCGATAAACGATTTCTCGCAGCTACCCAGAAGGGGCCTCCGGGGCCGTCGGCTTTGCCGGCGGAAGCCCCGGAGGCCCCTTCTCTTTCCACGGAGGGGAGCCGTACTCTTTACAGACTGCCGCATCCGGCGGTATACTTTTTCCGCAGGGCGCCTTTCGGCATCCTGCAGGCTGAAAACAGGAGCATATACATATGATGGATCATGAGGAACTGCTGCAGCAGATTTTAGCGTTGGGCGCGGACAAGGTCGGCGCTGTACCGGTGGCGGAGATCGACTTTGAGCCCTCCTTCCGCAGTCTCTGCGAGAGCAACGCCTGCGGTATGTATGGCCGCAGCTGGATGTGCCCTCCCCACATAGGGAAGGTGGAGGATCTGATTGCCCAGGCCAAGGGATACCAGACTGCCCTGGTGTATCAGATCGTAGACACGCTGGAGGACAGCTATGACTTTGAGGGCATGATGGCCGCCGGGGAGCGGATGAACCGCCTCACCGCCGCTGTCCGCCGGAAATTTGAGGAGCTGGGGCTGAAAAACTGCCTGTTTCTGGGGGCGGGAGGCTGCCGGATCTGCCCCAAATGTGCCAAACAGGACGATGAGCCCTGTCGCTATCCGGATCTGGCCATGTCCAGTCTGGAGGCCTATGGCGTCAATGTATCCGTCCTGGCCCCCCAGGCGGGCATGAAGTACATAAACGGCGTCAACACTGTCACCTACTTTGGCGCCGTACTGCTGGGAGAGAGGTGAGGACATGGCTATACTGACCATCCAAACCCAGGCGGGAGACCGGACTGTAGTGGCAGAGGAGGGGGCTTTGCTCTCCGCCCTTCTGCAGCAGGAAGGCCACACGCCGGATATGCCCTGCGGCGGGCAGGGCCGGTGTCTCAAATGTCGGGTGTGGGCTGCCGGTGCCCTGTCCCAGCCCTCCCCGGCGGAAGTAAAGGGGCTCTCCCCCCAGGAACTCTCCACTGGTATCCGTCTGGCCTGCTGCACCCGTGTGCTGGGTGACGCCCAGGTCCGCCTTCTGGCGGACAACGCCGTCAGTCAGATCTGCACCCAGGGCACCGGGCAGACCTTTGCCCCGGATCCCATGTTCTCCCAGCTGGGCGCGGCTGTAGATATCGGCACCACAACGCTGGCAGCCCAGCTCTACGACACCCGGCAGCTTCTGGCCACTGCTTCCGCCCCCAACCCGCAGCGCTCCTTCGGCGCTGACGTCATCAGCCGGGTGGGCCGGTCTGTAAACGGGGAGCGGATGGAGCTGGCTCAGTGTATCCGCCAGGGCATCTCCTCTCTGCTGGAGGAGCTATGCCGCCAGGCGGGGCGGAGCGTTTCTGAAATCGACGGCATGGTCATCACCGGCAACACTGCCATGCTTCACCTCCTTACCGCCACAGATATCTCACCTCTGGCCGCCGCCCCCTTCGCTGTGAAGGAGCGCTTTGGCCGGTGTGTCCCCGCCGGGGAGCTGGATCTGCCCTGTGGGGCGGAGGTGCCGGTATATCTCCCCCGGTGTATGTCCGCTTTTGTGGGGGCCGATATCACCACGGCCCTGCTGGCCAGCGGCATCTGCCGAAGCGACAGCACCGCCCTGCTGGCGGATATCGGTACCAACGGAGAGATCGCGCTGTGGCACAAGGGGAAGCTCAGCTGCTGCTCCACGGCGGCAGGCCCTGCCTTTGAGGGGGCCAATCTGTCCCAGGGGATGCAGGGTGCTCCCGGCGCCATCGACCACGCCTGGGTGGAGGAGGGTTCTATTGCCATCCACACCATCGGCGAGGTGCCCCCTGTGGGCATCTGCGGCAGCGGCGTAGCGGACGTACTGGCCTGTCTTCTGAAGCTGGAGCTGCTGGACGAGACCGGCCTTCTGGCGGACGATGAGGATGAGTTTCTTCTGGCCAAAGGGGTGGCCTTCACCCAGATGGATGTGCGGCAGGTCCAGCTGGCCAAGAGCGCCGTCCGGGCCGGGATGGAGACGCTGATCCACCAGATGGGCCTGACCAAGGAGGATATCTCCCGGCTGGCCATCGCCGGGGGCTTTGGCAGCTACCTGTCTTTGGACAGCGCCACCGCCATCGGCCTTCTGCCGCCGGAGCTGGCACCCCGGTGCGATGTACTGG
Organism: uncultured Oscillospiraceae bacterium; assembly: GCA_944387775.1. Classification (GTDB taxonomy): domain Bacteria; phylum Bacillota; class Clostridia; order Oscillospirales; family Oscillospiraceae; genus Pelethomonas. The sequence goes on from CALXGE010000091.1 coordinate 7,137, forward strand.
GCAACGCGGCTCTGTCCGGCGCCGCCATGCTGCTGCGGAGCCGTCCTCTCCAGGAGGAGAGTCTGCACATGGCAGACGGAGCGGAGACCGTGGATCTTGCCACCAATCCCTTCTTTATGGATCAATATATCGAGCAGATGATGTTCTGAAAAGGGGCAGCCGATTGGCTGCCCCTTCTGTTTTTATTGGTTTTCTCATCACAGCATAAAAATATGGAGAGAGGAAACGGCCCGCAGACCGTTTCCTCTCTCCACTCTCTATAACCGCACAATAGCCGCTTTTTATCAGACCTTGCGCTTGGTGACGTAGGTGTTGAACCAGACGGCGAAGAACATCAGGCCGCCGTTGACCACATACTGCATGTACTCGTTGACGTTCAGCAGGGTCATGCCGTTGCTGATGATACCGGTGAAGAGAACACCGATGAGGGTGCCCCACACAGTACCGATACCACCCAGCATGCTGGTACCGCCGATAACCACGGAGGAGATAATCTGGGTCTCCCAGCCGCGGCCGAAGCCGAAGGTGGCGCTGCGGACCTGAGCGGAGTTCATGACGCCGCTGAGTACGCACATCAGCTGCACGATGCACATGACGAACAGACGGGTCTTCCACACGCTGATACCGTTGAGGCGAGCTGCCTCGGCGTTACCGCCCACGGCGTAGATCTTACGGCCCAGCTCCGTCTTTTCCATCAGGAACCAGAACACAAAGAACATCAGCAGGAAAATGATGGCGGGCACCGGGATGCCGGCAATCTGGCCCGTGCCGAGGAACACGTACCAGTCGGGGAAGCAGGCGGTAATGGGGAAGCCGCCGCAGATGATGGCTGCCAGGCCATAGAGGATGTTCAGGCTGGCCAGGGTAACAATGAAGGAGGGCATGCCAAACTTATGACGGGCCCAGGCGTGGAACACGCCGATGAGCAAGCCCACCAGGATCGCCACCAGCAGGCCCACCACCGCGCCGGCGGCCAGAGGCATGATGCCGGCATCGTTGAGGTGCTTGGCCACCCACGCCACGATAACGGCGCTGAGGGCCACCTGGGAACCTACGGACAGGTCGATCTCACCGGAGATAATGACCAGACACATACCATAGGCAATAACGCCCTTCATGGCGGAGTTGCGCAGCACGTTCAGAATATTGCCCGGCGTCATGAACACCGGCTCCACGATCCACAGTGCGATGATGAGCACCACCAGCAGCAGCTCGATCATGTGGTCCAGCAGGAAGTTATTGGTCTTTTTCTTGGAAAACAGGCTCATTTCTGGCATTTTTATGCTCATTCTATTTTTCCTCCCATGCAATCGGCATAAAGCTGTTCGATTGTCAGATTCTCAGGGTAGACCTCCCCGATGATATGACCCATATGCATCACCAGGATGCGGTGGCAGACCTCCAGCAGCTCCTCCAGTTCAGAGGATACAAAAATACTGGACATGCCCTTGCGGGATTGATCCCACATGATCTGGAAAATCTGCTGCTTGGCGTTGACGTCGATGCCCCGGGAGGGCTCGTCATACATCATGATCTGAGGATCGGTATTGAGCCAGTTGCCCACTACCACCTTCTGCTGATTACCGCCGGAAAGAGAGCTCACACTGGCCATCAGGCCGGGAATCTTGATCTGCAGATCCTCCACCTGCCGTTCGGCAAACTCCTCCCGCCGCTTCTTATTGATGATATGGTGGTCGGATATCTTATCCAGACAGGCATTGCACAGGTTGTCCCGGATAGAGTGGATCAGGATAACGCCCTGATTCTTCCGTTCCTCCGGTGTCAGGGCCAGACCCTGGCGCTTCATCTGTTCTGGGTTCGCATGCTTGGGCATAGCCTGTCCGTTCACGGTAATGGTGCCGCTGTCATAACCGTCTACACCGAAGATGGAGCGCAGCAGCTCCGTCCGCCCGGCACCCAGCATACCGGCGATACCCAGGACTTCGCCCTTCTTCAGCTCAAAGCTCACGTCCTCAAACTTACCGGAGCGGGTCAGGTGATCCACCTTCATGACCAC
>CALXGE010000092.1 GCA_944387775.1 uncultured Oscillospiraceae bacterium
AAATCTCCCATGAAGATCTCCTGCTCCTTGATCTCCTCGGTCTCCCGGTTGCGCAGGCGCACGCTGACCTTCAGAGGTGCGGCATATGTGGCGTCCCGGGCCTTGCACTCCTCCACATTGTACTTGGGAGGCTCGTCCATGCTGTAGTCGATGAAGCTCAGCTCCAGGGTTCCGGCATAGTCGGTGATGGCGCCCACGTCGGCGAACACCTCACGCAAACCGGTATCCAGGAACCACTGATAGGAGGTCTTCTGGATCTCCAGCAGGTTGGGCATGGGCATAATCTCCTCATGCCGGGCGAAGTTCTTTCGCAGCGTCTTACCGTAGTACTTGTCCTTGGCCATCTTGATTCACTCATCTACCTTTCTTGCACCCCGCCGCCAGGCCCCACTGGCGGTCAAAGCGCACGTTTTCGTGACACGCTAGGATCAGTTGATATTTTTATCGCAAATTCCTATTGCCTTTTCTGTGAGAAACTGCTATACTGCATTTGAGGGTGGGGAGTAATGTCGTCATCTTCTGTAGACATAAGCACTTGATTTTACCATTTTATTTTCTGGTTGTCAAGGGCGTTTTCGTATTTTGTCCCCGGTCTGCCAAGCTGCAGGCCGGGGTTTTTTGCGCTCTGCGCCCTCCTTCCTGCCGCACAGTTTCCGCTTCTCCGCATAAGATGGGAACAGACGCACAGCCTTTTGTCCGGCGCCGGACCAGGGACTGCCGCGTCCCGCCCCTGCGGCGCGGCGCGCGCCGCCATCTGTGAGAACAGGGAGGAGTTTTTTCCCTATGAACTGCAACAGCAACCGCAGCTGCAACAACAGCTGCAACAACGGCTGTACCAACAGCTGCAACAACAGCTGCAGCAGCAGCTGCTGCGACCCCTGCAACCGCTATACCTGTACAAATATCTGCTATGTCACCGGCCCCACCGGGCCCATGGGCCCCATGGGCTGTCCCGGTCCCACCGGACCTACCGGACCCAGAGGGGCCACTGGCCCTGCCGGCCCCGCCGGCGGTATGGGTGCTACTGGTCCCACCGGACCCACCGGCCCTGCCGGTGCTGCCGGCGCAGCGGGTCCCACCGGACCCACTGGTGCTACCGGCGCAACTGGCGCTACGGGCGCCACTGGTGCTACCGGTCCCACTGGACCTACTGGTCCTACCGGCCCTGCCGGCGCAGGACTCAACAATGTGGTAGAGTTCGCCCCCGGCGCCTTCTACGCCAGAGGCACTATGCTCTACTACGACGGAGCCCTCTACCAGGCCAATGTTGACAACGCCACCGGGACCCCCGGCACTTCCCCGGACTACAACCTGGTCACCGTCACCGGGCCTACTGGCGCTACCGGTCCTACCGGCCCTGTCGGCGCTACCGGAGCCACTGGTGCCACCGGCGCTACCGGTGCGGAAGGTCCCACCGGCCCCACCGGACCTACCGGTCCCACTGGCCTCACCGGTGCAACCGGTCCCACTGGTCCTACTGGCGCTACCGGTGCTGCCGGTGCGGAAGGTCCTACCGGGCCTACTGGTCCTACCGGCCCCACCGGCCCTGCCGGTGACACTGGCGCTACTGGTTTAGCCGGCCCCACTGGTCCTACCGGCCCTGCCGGCGCCACCGGCGCAGAAGGTCCCACCGGGCCTACCGGCGCTACCGGCGCCACGGGTGCTACAGGTGCGGAAGGCCCCACCGGACCTACCGGCCCCACCGGACCTGCCGTGCCGCTGAACGCCCTGTACGCCACCAACACCGGCTCTCAAACGCTTTCTTCTACTGGCGATCCCGCTACCTTCGACACCAATCAGGTGGAAGAAGGTTCCGCTATCACCCACACCGCCAGCAGTGATACCTTCACCTTGAATGATGCAGGCACCTACGCTATTTCTTACTCCGTCACTGCCACAAACACCTCTGGCACGGGCGATGTCGGTGTGGAGCTTCAGGAGGACGGCACTGCCATCGACGGCAGCAAGAGCACCGTGAAGATTAACAATACCTCTGATACCGCTAATCTGGCTGCCACAGTTTTGGTTACCGTCTCCGGCAGCGAGGAGATCACCCTCAACGCCACCGAAAACAACGTCACTCTTACCGACGCTGCTCTGACCATCCAGAAACTGGATTAACCCCAATCTCGGCCGGTCCCGCATACCGGCAGACAGGCGGGCGGCGCTGAGCGCCGCCCGCCTGGCATCTTCTTATTTTCGCTATGGAAAGGATGAGTACACAGTGAAAATCGTGGTCTATGCCATCTGCAAGAACGAAGAGCAATTCGTGGACCGGTGGATGGATTCCATGTCCGAGGCGGACGAGATCGTGGTGCTGGATACCGGCTCCAGCGATGATACCGTGCAGCGGCTGCGGGACAGGGGCGCCCGGGTGGAGGTGGAGGTCATATCTCCCTGGCGCTTTGATGTAGCCCGGAACCGCTCCATGGACCTTGTGCCGGAGGACGCGGATATCTGCGTGTGCACCGACCTGGACGAGGTATTCCATCCCGGCTGGCGAGCACTGCTGGAGGCAGCCTGGCGGCCCGGCGATTCTCAGGCCGTCTACCGCTACACCTGGAGCTTCAACCCCGACGGCTCCGAGGGAGTGGTCTTCTGGTACGAGAAGATCCATGCCCGCCACGGCTGGCGCTGGACCCATCCGGTCCATGAAGTCCTGACCTGGACCGGCAAAGGCCGGCCAGGCCGAAAGGTCACTGTGGAGGGCATCCAACTGGACCACCGGCCGGATCCCACAAAATCCAGAGCGCAATATCTGCCCCTTCTGGAGCTGTCGGTGGAGGAGGATCCAAGCGACGACCGAAACCTCCACTACCTGGGACGGGAATATATGTACCGGGGCCGCTGGGACGACTGCATCCGGACCCTGGAACGGCACCTCGCCATGCCCTCCGCCATCTGGGCCGACGAGCGGGCCGCCTCCATGCGCTATATTGCCCGCTCCTGGGCTATGAAGGGCAAACGGCAGCTGGCAAGAGACTGGTATCTCCGTGCCATCGCCGAAGCCCCCCATCTCCGGGAGCCCTACACGGACCTGGCCCTCCTGCTCTACGAGGACGGCCAATGGGACGGGGTGCTCTATTTTACAGACTGTGCCCTGGCCATCACCCAGCGGCCCAGGAGTTATATCTGCGAGGCGGCCCCCTGGGGCAGCCTCCCTCACGATCTGCGCGCCATCGCCTTTTTCCAGACAGGACGTCTGGAGGAGGCCCTGTCCGAGGCCAGAGAGGCCCTCACTCTGGAGCCAACCAACCAGCGGCTTGCGGACAACGTATCCCTGCTGGAGCGCAAGATAAAAGGCGAATAGGCGGTTAAAGCGGATTCCCTGACGGGGATCCGCCGTTTTTTACGCCGACAGACTTTATGATTTCTTCATCCTTCTTAACACTTTATTTAAATTCCAGACATAACCAGTTCTTTTTTCTTGTTTATTTTGATAGTGTCAAAAGGAGGATGTCCCAATGGCAACAACGAATTCCTATCCACACACGCTGAAATATGCTATCACCAAGACCGATTACGAGGCCTTGCATAATCGCCTCAGCATTGCCGCAGATCAGGAGAATATGGCTTCCGAGTGCTGGATCAACACCCTCTTTTTTGCCAGCTACCGCAGCCGCACCCTTCCTCCCCGCGATCAGCAGGCTGAGAGTCCCTTTTCTTTCGCCCTTCACTACTACAACAACGACCCCACCTACCTCCTGCTGGAGCAGTACCGTGAGGAGGAACAGGAATCCGCTATGGTCACCGAGGCAGAATGCCGTGCCCTGCTGGCCGGTGAAACCGGTTGGCTTCTGGAGCGCCGCAATCCTGTCCTGCGCGATTTCCACACCGCGCTCACGGAACAGATGCTGCTGCCGCAGGTACTTCTAACCTACCACCGCGAGGCCTATTCTCTGGACGGCCAGGACCTCTGGGTGGCTCTGGACAGTGATATCCGCACCACGCTGCAGCACATGGATTTCTTGGACCCCGACCTTCTTGCCAAAGACACCGCCAATCAGGCGGGACGCATGCTCCTGGCTATCAGCTACAATCGCACCATCCCCGACAACCTGCTGTGTCTGCTGGAAGAGACCGCTCCCCGGCGCAAGCTCCTGCCCGGCGTCCGGCCGCCAGTATAAGCAGCATCCAGAACCATATATACGCAAAAAACAGGACCCGCAACGCTCATGCTGCGGGTCCTGTTTTTTCTGCGCTATGGAGCACAACCGGTTATTCATACAACAGGTCGTCGTCGTAATCATCAAACTCAGAGCACTTGCACCGGCACTTCCCGGCCACAGACTTTTTCAGCTCCGCGGCACCGGTAGCCAACGTGTCCCAGTACCCCACCACCAGGCAAATCAACCCGGCCAGGGCCAGGGACAGCCCAATGATCTTCAAAACGAAATGCCATGTATTTTTCATGGTAGAACCTCCCGTATTTGAACTGTGGTGATAGTATACATCAAATTGCCGCAAAATACAATGGTTTTTTCCTGATCCGTACTAAAAGGCAAGATAGAGATCCATCCGTACCTCTTTTTCCAAGATTTCAACTTGCGCCTCGTCCAGCATCTGTCCTACAAGGGACAGTTCGCTGTCACTGGTATAGTGGTCTCCGCCGGCCAGTTCCCAATAGGTTTCCACCAGAGCCGGGTTCCGTACGGCAGGCTGCAGAATCTCTGCCATGCGCTCCACCTGTCTGCGGTTTTCCGGAGAAAAATCCCCCCGTACTATCAGGCGCAGGCCCTGTTCCTCCTTCCGCAGGCGGAGATCGACTTCCTCCCCGCCAAGTTGAAACAGCGCTGTATACAATTCGTCGATCACATGGCTCATCTTTCGGCGGGCCATGTGCATTTTCTTCTTCATCGCTTTCGTCACTCCTTCGGCTCCGGCTTGATTCCCTCGATGATCGGAACCAGCAGCACGCACACCAGGCCCGCCGCAAAGCCGTTGTTGTATAGGTTCATTCCTCCGTGCAGAAGGGCAGTATTCTGTACAATCGTCATGTGCAGAAATCCGGCGGCCATACCCCAGTACCAGCCAAATTGCCCGGATATGGGGGCAAGTCCGGTACAGAGCAGGCAGGCCAGCAGAACACCCGGAGCCACAATGGGTACCTCCACCAGCAGAAACTTCGCCAGCACCGCTCCCGCCATCACCGGCACGATGTTCCTGGGATGCTTGCCGAAAGCCCCAAAGCCCGCCATACTCAGAATGCAGCACACCAGAGGACCGTTGAGCCGTACCCCCAAGGGCATGAGGAGCAGGAGATAGCCGAATCCAACCGCCCCTGCCAGCGCCATGTTCACAAGGCAGGGCCCCAGCTCATCCATCAGGATAAAATCCGCCACCGCGCGCCCCGAGTGGCGCAGGATGGGACGGTAATCCCGCCAGCTCCGACATCCCAGGCAGATGCCTGTCACCAAAAGGCCGCCCAAAATAACCGCCACCATGATACACAGCAGTACATGGCCCTCCCAGCTCCAGGTGCTCCGGATCTCAAACTCCACACCCACGCCTTTGAGGACACTGGCCACCCCTAATCCCAAGAATCCGGCGGCAAAGCCCACGTTGTAGAGGTTGTAGCCCTGATGGACGCGGACCGTGTACCTGGCCACGGCGGGAATCAGAAATCCGATTACCACGCCGCAGGCCACCATGGCGGGCCAACGGACCACAGGCTGCAGATGGACCAGGAGAAAGCTCACCATGGGGGACAGGCATGTGCCGAAAAGGGTCATGTAGATATACTGAGAGAAGGGCTCGCGTCGGTAGCGGGCATAGAGCCAGCCCCCCAGGATAATGGGAGCAATATTTACCAGGTTCTTCCCCAGCAGGGCAAACCCCGCCATCATGAAAAGGCAGGCAAACGTCACCCCAGTAAAGGGGAGCTTCATGGAGCGGATGATGAGGGTACAGATCAGCAGCACCAGCGTCGCATTGAGAAGAGCTGCACCCACGCCGCCGGTGGCCATAGGGTCTGTGATCAGCCCCGCCTCGCTGAGCTGAATATGCCATAGTCCTGTGAATAGGGATAAGTTCGGCTGGGCAATCACCGCAAACACCAGCAGTATCCCAGCCAGCGCCACGGGAATCGCCTGCAGCTTCTTCTGCAGCAGAACACCTCTGTTCTTTCCCGGTTCCTCTGCCATAGGTCACCTCTTTCCTTTCCTGCGGGATCTGTTTCTGTTACACGTTTTCTAATAATAAAGGTATAGCCAAAACGGACCTCAGTTTTTCTTTCCCAGGAGCTCCCGGCGGATATAGGAGAGAGTTCTCTCCTCCCCCTCGTCCCGCAGCATCAGCAGCAGCTTCTCCAGCAGTGCCGCCGTCTTCGGGTGGATCAGGTAGTGGTCCGCTGAACGGGCATAGTACTCCCAGGGGGAGGCGTTGGTGTACCGCTCCTTCTGGTAGATCCGGCTGGCAGCCACCCGGTCACAGAACATCTCCGCCACATAGCGCACAGGCATCTCCATGCCGCTCATCCGGTAGTCGTTTTCCGGGGCATAATCCACCCAATACTCCAGATGGTGCTTATTGCGCCCCTTGTGGTGGAGCCAGGCGGAGGACACACCGGTTTCCAGCCGCTCGATCTCATTGGGACTGCGGTTGCCCTGATAGTACTTGACCCCCACAAGAAACTCTGTAGGGCCGTATTTGGAGAGATCATGGAGCAGTCCCTGGCGGTACAATCCGACTTTAAAGCAATATTTCATTACCAGAAACTTATGGGCGGTAATGGTGTGAAAATGTCCCCACCAGTTCATCCCATCCGCCTCCTCAGATCAGCTGCTGACCGTTAATGGTCAGCTGAAACCGCAGGCCCAGCCGCTCCGCAGCCCGGCGGCAGAGGAGCATCCGCTTCATAAATATCTCAAAGAAGTCCATAACAGAGCTGAACTGGGTATCTACCGTCAGTTCCAGCAAAGCTACATGCTCCTCCGGCAACACCCGCAGTGCGGAGTGCTCCACGGAGTAGTTCACCCGGTCATGGATGTCAAAGGTAGCGATGTCCCGGTTGCGCACCCGGTTGCGGCGCACATCGGACTTGTCCGCCAGGATCAGCGCCGCTGCCGTGGCATTTACCGGCACGCCGGTGCCCTCGTCGTGGTTGCCGATGGCAGTGACCACGGTGGCCACATCGGTGGGGTCCATGTCCATATGGTCCAGGATACGGAAAGCCATCACCGCTCCGCTCTGGGAGTGGTCCACCCGGTTGACCAGATTACCGATGTCGTGGAGATAGGCGGCAATCCGGGCCAGCTCAATCTCATGCTCGTCATAGCCCAGAACCCGCAGGATCTCCCCTGCCAGCTCCGCCACACGGCAGACATGGGGAAAACTATGCTCTGTAAAGCCGAGAGCGGAAAGGGATTCGTCTGCCCGGGTGATATAGGTGTTGATGGCGGCATCATGCCGCAGCGCATCATAGGTGACCATATGTACCTCCGTCGGATCGTGTTTTCTATGGTTTAGTGTACCATACTCATGCCGGTATGCAAAGCTTCTTTTTTCCCGCCCGCGTTTTCTTTTCATATACGGACACAGAAGCGGGAGAGGAGGTTTCCCCCCTCTCCCGCTCTGTCCATTACAGGGTATCGCTTACAGGTTCTTCTCGTAGCTCTCGATCATCTTCTTGACCATCTGGCCACCCACAGAACCAGCCTCACGGGAGGACAGGTCGCCGTTATAGCCCTGCTTGAGGTTCACGCCCACCTCGTTGGCAGCTTCCATCTTGAACTTGTCCATAGCCTCGCGGGCCTCAGGGATATTGATGCGGTTAGACTTCTTAGACATATTGTTTCTCCTTCTCCTTTTTCATCGGGAGACAACGCAAAACCTCTCCATGCTGTTGTCGTATGGAATTTTTGCATTTTCTCCTCTTTGGGGCGGACTGTTGTTTTCTCCGCCGCACCCATATCTTTTGCAAAGCCGCCGCGAATATGCTCTGGAAAATACGCCAATTCTTGGCTATAAAAATAGACCAAGTCAAAATTTTTGCTGCCGCTGTATCATCCTTCTGTCCCGATGACAAGAAGAGCGCCTTTGCCGGTTTCGGCAAAGGCGCTCTTCCATTATTAGATTTTAGATAACAAAGAATACAAAGATCTGTTTTGCCCGCTCTACCTCAGAGAAGCGCTACAAACCGCATAAGCATCGTGGCCACTTCTGCACGCGTAGCGTTTCCGGCGGGATCCAGCAGGCCATCCTTGCCGCCGATGATCCCTGCGCCGCAGGCCCACTGCATAGCATCCATGGCATACCCGCTTACGGAAGACACATCGGAATAGGAGAGGATATTGGTATTCTCGCCCACACTCACATCACAACCCATATACTGGGCGTAGCGGTAGAGCATGGTAGCCAGCTGTTCACGGGTCAGGTTCTGATCCAGACCGCTGCCGTCGGAGATGCCGCTGGATACCGCCCACTGAACACCGGCCTCATACCAGGTGCTTCCGGCAGTGGTGTCCACACCATCCAGGCGAGCCAGAACGGTAACGATCATGGCCCGATCCATGGCGGTGTTGGGGGAGAAGTCGCTGGCACTGGTACCGTTGAACAGCTCACGGCTGCTGACAAAGGCCACCGCATCGGCGCCCCAGAAGGTATCTGCCACATCGGCAAAGGTTTTGGTGTTGTCCACAATCTTCACTGTCTCGCCAGAAGAGAGGGTAAGAACCACGCCGTCTTCAGTGGTTACGGAAGTCTTCACAATCTCGCTGGTACCATCAGCCTTCACCAGCACTGCCACAGTGCCCGCCGCCACGTTCTCCACAGGGATCTCCACCTTCACAGCGGTATCCGCCGGCAGATCCAGTGTTACAGCGGGGGCGTTGACCAAATCGGCAGCAGCACTGACGCTGGGCATGGGCAGGGACACAGTCTGCCCCTGGGCCACGGCGCTGGCGGAGAGGGCCGCCACGGTCACGGACAGGCCGTCCTCATCCACGGTGGTGGCGCTGGTGGAGCCGTCCGTCCGGGTGACGCTGACCACGCTGGTGCCGTCGGG
>CALXGE010000093.1 GCA_944387775.1 uncultured Oscillospiraceae bacterium
TAGCTGTTGCGGCCGGCGCTCTTCTTCAGGATCTCCGTCAGGCTGGCTTCGGGCTTGGCCTTCTTATCGATGCCGTCGAAGCCGGAGACGGTCATATGTCTTCTGGAAGGGGTGGTCGGCTTAAAAGTTTTGATAGACATAGTTCACTCTCCTCCTTACACCATACCCTCGAAGAACTCGATGGTCTTGGAATCCTCGGTCAGCTGCACGATGGCCTTCTTCCAGTCCTTGGTGCGGCCGGGGCGAGCAGCGCCCAGGCGCTTGGCCTTGCCGGGGACATTCATGGTGTTGACCTTGGCGACCTTGACGCCGAAGATCTCTTCCACAGCCTTCTTGATCTCGATCTTGCCGGCAGTGGGGGCAACTTCAAATACATATCTCTTCTCAGCAGCACCGGCCATGGAACGCTCGGTGATGATGGGACGAATGATGACATCATAAGAGATCATGCGTACACCTCCTCGATAGTGGCGAGGGCGGCCTGATCGATCACCAGGTACTTGGCGTTGAGGATGTCGTACACGCTCAGGATTCTGGCGGTGGTGGTCAGGACACCGGGGATGTTGCGGGCGCTCTTGACCACGTTCTCATTGACCTCGGGGGTGATGACAACGGCCTTGCCGTCGCAGTTCACCGCATCCAGGAAGCCGCGGAACGCCTTGGTCTTGATGCTGTCCATCGCGATGGAGTCCACCACGATGATCTTGCCCTCGGCGGCCTTGGCGGAGAGAACGGACTTCAGAGCCAGACGGCGCACCTTCTTGTTGAGGACGTAGCTGTAGCTGCGGGGCTTGGGGGCAAACACGATGCCGCCGTGGGTCCACTGAGGAGCACGGGTGCTGCCCTGACGGGCGTGACCGGTACCCTTCTGACGCCAGGGCTTCTTACCGCCGCCGGAAACCTCGGCGCGGGTGAGAGCGCTCTGGGTGCCCTGCCGGCAGTTGGCCAGATGGTTCTTCACCACCTCATGCACAACGTGCATATTGGGCTCGATGCCGAAGATCTCGCTCTTCAGCTCCACTTCGCCGACCTGATTGCCGGCCATGTTCAAAACCTTGATAGACATGTTTCAGCACTCTCCTTTCCCTTACTTGGTACGCGCGGAGGCCTTCTGGGGATTGACACGGGCAGAAGCCTTCTGCGGGTTGGCGCTGATACCGGCAGCCTCGCCCTTCTTCTCGATGAGGGTCTTGGCAGTGCTGCGGATGGTCACCAGACCGCCCTTGGGGCCGGGAATGGCACCGCGGACCACGATCATATTCAGCTCGGCGTCTACCTTGACAACATCCAGGTTCATGATGGTCACCTGATCCACGCCCATGTGGCCGGCGCCAATCTTGCCCTTGAAGATCCGGCTGGGATCGGTACCAGAGCCCATAGAACCGGCGTGGCGGGCCACAGGGCCGGTACCGTGGGTGGCCTTCAGGGTGTGGGCACCGTGGCGCTTGACAACGCCGGCGTAGCCGTGACCCTTGCTGATGCCGGTGACGTCCACATGATCGCCCACGGCGAAGGTGTCAGCCTTCACGATGTCGCCGACGTTCATCTCGGCGGCCTTCTTGAGCTGGAACTCCTTGAGATGCTTCTTGGGGGACACGCCGGCCTTGGCCAGGTGGCCCTGCTCAGGCTTGGTCAGCTTGCGCTCGGGGACATCCTCAAAGCCCAGCTGGACAGCCTCATAACCGTCTTTCTCGGCGGTCTTCTTCTGCACCACGACACAGGGACCGGCTTCGATAACGGTAACCGGGATCACCTTGCCGTCGGTGTCGAAAATCTGGCTCATGCCGACTTTCTTACCGATGATAGCTTTCTCCATGGTAATTTCTCCTTTTATAAGGTTATTGGTCGGCGCAGTTGGCTCATTGACCATTGCTGCGGCGACATGACCCCGTCCGCCTCACGCAAGTCGGCGGACCGATGGGTAACAAAGTTAATGTGCGGCGCTCACTGCCGCAGTTCCCAGTAAAAGATCCGCTCTTAGAGCTTGATCTCGATCTCCACGCCGGCGGGCAGCTCCAGGCTCATCAGGGCCTCGACGGTCTTGGGGGTGGAGTTGGTGATGTCGATGAGGCGCTTGTGGGTGCGGCGCTCAAACTGCTCACGGCTATCCTTATACTTGTGGACGGCGCGCAGGATGGTGACCACTTCCTTCTTGGTGGGCAGGGGGATGGGACCGGACACGGTGGCGCCGGTGCGCTTGGCGGTCTCCACGATCTTCTGAGCGGACAGGTCGATCACCTGGTGGTCATAGGCCTTCAGGCGGATGCGGATCATCTCTTTTGCCATTGCTTGTTCCTCCATTAATTTGTACAAAGTAGTTTCGTTTGGCCCTTACTCTGTACGGCGAGAAGTTCTTCCCGCGTATCCGTGCGTATCATTCCAACTCATAGAAAATACCGGCACAAATGGCCGGTATTGTCCATGGCACAGCGATCTACGCCGCGAAAAGGACACTCTCAGCCGCCCGATTATCGGACATACTCCGCGGAAGTTACCGGCAGTGCCGCAATCTCCCGCATCATCGCAGTACCTGCCGCCGGGTGCCAGACATGGTACGCCCAGCGCAAGCTAGATTATGATACTAGATATTTCTGAGAATGTCAAGGGGTTTTTCTCTGTTTTTTATAAAATTTTTCAAAAAAGTTTGTGGGCTTCGTAGAATCCTCTCCATACTTCCGACAGAAGACACCTGTTTTTCGACCAAAGAAATCTGTGAAAAACAGGGCGCCGGAGGGATCTCTCCGGCGCTCTGCTGCCTGTCTATATATTAATAAGGAATAAAGGCGATGTTCATGTCCACCCGGGTACTGATGCCAGGGATGGAGCCGCTGGAGGTGTACTGCCAGATGCGGTAGTTATAGTACATATCCGGCTTGGAGGCGTACTGGGCAAACCAGACGTCGTAGTCCGTCAGGCGGCTGATGTCGTAACGGCCGTAGCCCACAGGCTTGTTGTAGTAGACCATGGGGGTGTAGCCCGCCAGCTCCGCCGTCTGGCAGAAGGTGATGGCGCAGTCGGTGAGGGTGATGCTGTCCAGGCCGTCGGTGCGGGCACCCACGCCGCTGATGGGCTCCCAGTCGTAGACCACAGGGTAGTCCAGATTCTCACCGTCCAGGTGCTCCAGCATGAAGAGGGCCTCCTGATAGGCCTCCTCCACAGTGATGGCCTGAGAGAAGAAGTAGACACCTACCTTCAGTCCCGCCGCCTTGGCCCCCTCCAAATTCTGCTCAAAGTAGGGGTCCAGATTCAAAGTACCCTCGCTGCCGTAGCCCCGGTAACCCAGGCGGATAATGGCAAACTCCACGCCGGAGGAAGCCACCTTGTCCCAATCGATCTCCCCCTGGTGGGAGGAGACATCGATGCCAAGCGCCGTCGTATAGGCAGGATCATTATAGTACATGGTGCTGCCGTCCAGCACAAAGAGATTGGAGTTGTAGGGACACACGTCCACATCCCGGTGCACCGGATAGTACTTGTTGCCGTAGAGGACATAGCCGGACTGAGCGGGATCATTCTTCTCCGTGGGGGTCCAGTTGAGGATCCGGGAGACGATGGCGCAGACCTCGGCACGATTGATGCTGTTGTCGGGATAGTAGTAGCGTTTTCCTCCCAGGACAGTACCGTTGAGAATGCCCTCCTCGTAGAGGGCCAGGGTGTAGCCGTTATCCACGTCGGCAAAGGGGGATGCCCCTGTCCGCTCCTCCAGGCCCATGGCTACAGCAGCCACACGGGCGATGGTCATGCGACTGATGGGACTATCCAGATCGGTAATCTCACCGGGAGACACGCAGCCCAGGCTCTCCGCCAGGGTCAGGTAACCGCTGGCCCAGTGGCTGCCGGTGGGCTCCGCCTCAGGATTGCCCGCTGCCAGAAGGATCAGCTTCAATGCCTCGCCGGCAGTAAGAGCAGAGGTGGCCCGGAAGGTACCATCAGGGTAACCGCCCAGTACATTTCTGGCGCTGAGCTCCCGGACATACTCGAAATACCAGTCGCTGTTCTTCACATCGGTGTAGGGGTTCACCCAGTCGGAGAAGTCCATGTCCGTACCGGAGGAGCCGGTACCCTCACCGTCCCACTTGGCGGTGACCCAGATATCCTCCTCTGCCGTCTCCGCACCGGTGATCTGGGTGCCGTCGCTGGTGTACCAACCCAGGAAGGTCCGGCCGCCGTTTCCGGTGGGCGTGGGCAGCTCGCCGTAGACCTCGTCGACCGGATAGAAAATGGTCTTGTGCTCCACGTCGCCGCCGTTGGGGTCGAAGTGGATATAGCGGTAGTTATCCGGTCCGTCGTTCTCATACTCCCCGTAGAGGAAGAGATATGCCTCTGTCAGCCGCCGCTCCACCAGGTGGTCCAGCGGGTCATTCCCGGAGTGGCACCAGGTGGCGATGGCATTGACCACCTCCACCTCACTGTAGTTCTCAATGCCCTGGATCAGGTAACTGCAAAAGCGGGTGGTGGGGTCCATCCACTGGGTACCCAGGGTATAGGTCATGCTCACCATGGCATCAAACTGATACTGATCCACGGAGATGCCATAGTCCAGGAGCAGCCGGTTCACCGCCTCCTCCTTGCTGACCAGGGCCTCCTCCAGCAGACGCTCCGCCTTCCTCTTGCTGATACCGTCGGGATAGTCCTCCGGATCGCAAGCGGTTCCGTAGCCGATATACCAGTTGCCATTGTCATCCATGTACGGCTCCTCCCGGAAGCCTTCATACTCCTCGATGAGGTCAATTCCCTCATCGCTGGTGGTAAAGGTCTCCACCGCCAGGGCAGCGGCGGGCATCAGCGTCAGCACCAGCAGCACGCATACGCTCAGGGACAGAATCTTTTTCAAGGACTTCATGGGCACTCTCACTTTCTCTCGGGTCTTGGCATAGCGACAACATTCGACAGAAGTTTACCATAATCCCGTCCTCAATGGAAGAGCATTGGGTAAAATTTAATATTTTTTTGATTTACAGGCGTACCGGCATGCAAAAAAGCCGCCCCGCGGCTCGAAGCCACGGGGCGCACTCTGTTATCATCGCTTATTTCTGGGCCAGAATATCGCAGGCCACAGGGGTATAGAACAACTCCGCCGCCTTCTCCCGGTCTGTGGTCTGGCCCAGAATCCACATGAGCTTGGCGGTCACCGCCTCGGTGGTCATGTCGTAGGCCTCCAGGATGGGCAGGTTCCGCTTGACGTGGGTGCCCACCTGGTAGACGCTCAGGTCGCTGCCTTCGTTCTCCACCTGGGTGGTCATAACCACCGTTTTCCCCTGGTCCAGCCCCGCCTTGATGGTCTCGTAGTAGCTTCCCTCCTCGTAGGTGGGAAGGCCGCCTACGCCGAAGCTCTCCACAATGAGGGCATCGTTGCGCTGGAGGAGCCACTCCGCCATGGCGCAATCCGCCCCGGGGATCAGCTTCATCAGAGCCACCTTGGGGTTCACTCTGTCGTAAAACACCGGCTCCGGATAGCACTCCGGCCGGATATACCGGATGATCCGCCCGTCCTGAACCAGAGCCAGCACCGGATAGTTGATGCTGGAGAAAGCCTCGAAGCTCTTGCTGCGGATCTTCCGGGCCCGGGTGCCCAGTATCACCTTCCCGTTGAACACCAGCATCACCCCCGCCATATCCGAGGCCGCCACAGCAAAGGCGTCCCGGAGGTTCTGCTTGGAGTCGGTGGTCTCAAAGCCAATGGGCTTCTGAGCGCCGGTAAGAACGATGGGCTTGGGGCTGCCTTGAATGAGATAGCTGAGGGCGGCGGCGGTATAGGCCATGGTATCGGTGCCGTGGCTGACCACAAAGCCGTCGTAGCCACCGTAGTTCTCCCGGATAACATTGGCCACCCGGACCCAGTGCTTGGGCTGCAGGTCGCTGCTGTCCAGGCTGAAGGGCTGCACGCAGTCCACGTCGCAGATACCGGAAATATCCGGGATATAACGCAGCAACTGCTCCGAGGTCAGCTCCGGCACAAGGCCGCTGTCCCCCATCTCCGAGGCAATGGTGCCGCCGGTGCCGATCAGCAGAATATGCTTCTTCTCCATACAGTTCCTCCTGTGTATTTCCGGCAGTTTCTCCCCGCTGCCGTCGTTTTTCCTCTTCTCTATTATAGATCTCTGCCGTCCAGGGCAGCAAGGCCGAAGCGTACCGCCAAGGCGATCTTCTGCCGTTCCTCCTCGTCCGCGGCAGTCTCCCAGCGCTGCCGCAGGTCCTGGAGAAACAGCCCCCGCAGGGTGTCCTCCCCCGCCCGCCCCCAGATGTCCTCCGCCGGCCGGGTCTGATCCCGAAGCTGGAGCACATAGCACCGGGGTGCAAAGGCGGTCTCCAATGCAGGCAGATCCACGCCGCCCTCGCCGGTCTCGCCGGTGAGAACAAAGCGGCACACATCCTCTGCCGCTGTCTCCGGCAGGGCCTCCGCCAGGGCCTCCCGAGGCTCCCGTCCGGTAACGTCTACCGAAACAATATGATACCGCCGGTGGCACAGTGGTACAAAACGGAGGTCCGCTCCCTTTTCATCCACCGTTCCTACCAGTACTCCCTTGTCCCCCAGCTCGTCAAAGCCCCGGCCCTCAGGGCAGCCGGGGTAGGCCCAGAAGGTCTTTTCCTCCCGGTTCACACCACTGTACTGGTGAATATGGCCCAGAGCCAGGTAGGCAAGGCCGCTGCTCCCAATCTGCTGCCGGGTGACAGGACCGTAGGTGCTGTCCGGCACCCCCACGTCGCCGTGGAGGCACATGAGATGAAGCTTTCCATCCGTCGGAACGGTAAAGCCCGCGAGCGCCTGGTCCGTCCGCTCCGGCCCGGCAAAGGCGCAGCCGTGGACCACGCAGCCCAGCTCCGGCAGTTCCACCGCCTCTATCTCCGGCGAGCGGAAGATGTGGACGTTCTCCGGCCAGTTTTCTGCGGCATAGGGGCTGTAGGGGGTGTAGGGGTCGTGGTTCCCGGGGGCAATGAACACCGGGCAGGCCATGGCCCCCAGGGCGGAGCGCAGCCGCTCCAGCGTCTCAGGATACACCCGTTCTCCATCAAAAAGGTCCCCGGCCAGGAGCACCAGATTCGCCTTTTCTGTCCGGACCAGCTCCGCCAGGGCGTCCAGAAGCTCCCGGCTCTCCCGCCGCCGCTGCCGGGCCTTCTCCGGAGGCAGCCCCGCAAAGGCGCTGTCCAGGTGAAAGTCCGCCCCGTGAATAATTTTGGGCATGATATTCCTCCTTATCCCTGGGGCAGCTTGCAAACGTCCACCCAGCCCTTGGCGCCGGAGAACTTCTCCAGCTCCGGCAGGGTCAGTTCGATGCAGCTGTTGCTGCTGCCCGCGGCGGGCAGCACCGTCTCAAAGCGATCCATGGACCGGTCCAGGTACACCTCCACACCCTCCTTCACACCGAAGGGACATACGCCGCCCACGGCGTGGCCGATGCGCTCCTCCGCCTCCTGGGCGGTGAGCATCTTGGCCTTCCCACCGAAAGTAGCCTTATACTTGCCGTTGTCCACCTTGCCGTCTCCGGCGGCCACCACCAGGATGGTCCGGTCCTCCAGCTTGAAGCTCAAGCTCTTGGCGATGCGGCCCGGCTCCACACCGGCGGCCTGGGCCGCCAGCTCCACCGTGGCGGTGGACACAGGAAACTCCCGGATCCGCCCCTCGGCGTTAAACTGCTTCAGGTATTCTCTCACCCGTTCAATCGACATATTATTTTCTCCTCGCTACTCTATGACAATGCGCTCCACTGCCGTACATTTCCCGCTGCTGCTGTCCAGGGTGAACAATGCCCCCTCCATTTTGCAGGCTCCTTCCGCCGGCTGGTACCGCCCCGGCAGCCCCCCCAGGAAAGTCTCGATGCTCTGCCGGGGGGCGATGCCCAGCACCGATACCGCCGGTCCCGTCATACCCAGGTCCGTGATGTAGCCGGTGCCGTTGGGAAGTACCCGCTCATCGGCGGTGGGCACATGGGTGTGGGTGCCCCACAGGGCAGACACCCGGCCATCCAAGTAGTAGCCCAGGGCCAGCTTCTCACTGGTGGCCTCAGCATGGAAATCCACCAGCACCAGATTGGGCTTCTCCCCGACGGACAGCAGCTTGTCCGCCGTAGTGAAGGGGTTGTCGGCGTGGAAATCCAGGCCGCAGCGGCCGATGAGGTTCATGACGCCGATGTGGATATGGCCGCATTCGTAGATCCCCCAGCCCCGGCCGGGGGCACGGCCCGTGTAATTGGCGGGCCGCAGGAGGTAGGGATCCTCATCCAGCCGATTTGCGATCTGCTGTTTGCCGAAGGTGTGGTTCCCCAGGGTCACCACATCAGCCCCGGCGGCGTAGAGGGCCTCCACCTGATCGGGGAGGATCCCCACACCGGCGGCATTCTCTCCGTTGACCACGGTAAAGTGGACATCCTTGAGCCGTTTGAGGCTGCGCAGGTGCCGCTCCAGGTGTTTGAGCCCCGGCTCCCCCACCACGTCTCCGATAGCCAAAATCCGATAGAGCATATGTGCCGTCCCTCCCCCATTTTATCAAAAGTAGTATAGCCGTTTCCTGGAAAAAAAGCAATCAGGAAAGACCCGGTTGGGTCTTTCCTGATGTTTTCCCGTCCAACGGCCGCTTTACATGCTGAACACTACGCCCACCACGGCAGAGGCCAGGATGAAGATAATGGGGTGGAGCCCCTTGGTCTTCTTCACCTTGTTGGTGAGGACCCACAGGATCACCGCCAGGATCCAGCCCTTCCAGTTGATCAGAGCCAGGGAAACCCCCTGGGCCAGGGTATCGGTAAAGAGAAGGTTGCTCACCGCCACGGAAATGCCCGCCGCAGCAATGAGGCCCGTGGAGGCAGGCCGCAGGCCATAGAAGGCGCTGTCCACATACCGGTTATTCCGGAAGCTCTTAAGAAAAGCGGCGATAATGAGAATGACGATGATAGAGGGGGTCACCAGGCCAATGGTGGCAATCACCGCCCCCAGAATGGCGCCGGGGATCCCCCAGAGATCCTGTCCCGTCACATAGCCCACATAGGTGGCCATATTGA
>CALXGE010000094.1 GCA_944387775.1 uncultured Oscillospiraceae bacterium
GACATGAAGGAGAGCGGCATGCTCTTTGCCAGCGAGGACATCGTCCACTCCTACCCCCACTGCTGGCGCTGCAAGAACCCCATCATCTTCCGGGCCACTCCCCAGTGGTTCTGCTCCGTGGACGCCTTCAAGGACGCCGCTGTGGCCGCCACTGACGACGTGCGGTGGGTGCCCGCCTGGGGCAAGGACCGGATGATCTCCATGATCCGGGAGCGCAGCGACTGGTGTATCTCCCGCCAGCGCCGCTGGGGTCTGCCTATCCCCGTGTTCTACTGCCCCGACTGCGGCAAGCCCATCTGCACCGATGAGACCATTGCCGCCGTCTCCAAGCTCTTCGCTGAGAAGGGCTCCAACGCCTGGTATGAGCTCTCCGCCGCCGAGATCCTGCCCGACGGCTTCACCTGCCCCCACTGCGGCAAGAGCGGCCCCTTCACCAAGGAGGAGGACACCCTGGACGGCTGGTTCGACTCCGGCTCCACCCACTTCGCCTCCATGAAGAAGGACCAGGGCTTCTGGCCTGCCGACATGTACCTGGAGGGCTTGGACCAGTACCGCGGCTGGTTCCAGTCCAGCCTCCTCACCGCCGTAGGCGCTCTGGGTGAGGGCGCCCCCTTCAAGGAGTGCGTCACCCACGGCTGGACCGTGGACGGCGAGGGCAAGGCCATGCACAAATCCCTGGGCAACGGCGTGGACCCCGCCGACATCTTCAAGAAGTACGGCGCGGACCTGCTGCGTCTGTGGGCCGGCTCTGCCGACTACCATGTGGATGTCCGCTGCAGCGACAACATCTTCAAGCAGCTGAGCCAGAACTACCTGAAGTTCCGCAACACCGCCCGCTACTGCCTGGGCAACCTCTCCGGCTTTGACGCCAACCACCTGGTGTCTCCCGAGGAGATGCTGGAGCTGGACCGCTGGGCTGTCACCCAGCTCAACCAGCTCATTGCCAAGTGCTTTACCGCCTACGACAACTACGAGTTCCATGTGGTGAGCCACGCCATCAACGACTTCTGCGTGGTGGAGCTCTCCAGCTTCTATCTGGACATCATCAAGGACCGCCTCTACTGCGATGGCACCGACAGCCTCAGCCGCCGCAGCGCCCAGACCGCCCTGTGGCTGATCCTGGACACCATCACCAAGCTCTTTGCCCCCATCCTGGCCTTTACCTGCGACGAGATCTGGCAGGCTATGCCCCACCGTGAGGGCGACGACGGCCGGAACGTGGTCCTCAACGAGATGAACCAGCCCTTTGCCGACTACGCCCTCAGCGAGGACGTGATGGCCAAGTGGGATAAGATCATCACCGTTCGCACCGCCGTCAACGGCGCTTTGGAGAGCGCCCGGGCGGAGAAGAAGATCGGCAAGGCCCTGGAGGCCGCCGTGGCCGTCACCGTTCCCGCCGAGGACGCCTTCCTCAGCGACATGGACGCCCAGGAGCTGGCAGATCTCTTCATCGTGTCCCAGGCTACCGTCACGGTAGGGGAGAGCCTTGCCGTGGCCGTCAGCGAGGCCTCCGGCGAGAAGTGCGAGCGCTGCTGGAAGCACAGCGCCGGTGTGGGCTCCGACAGCGAGCACCCCACCCTCTGCCCCCGCTGCGCTGCCGTGGTCAAGGCCATGGGCTGATCGCCTGTACCTCTTTGTTACCTGCCGGGCGGGACGAAAACGTCCCGCCCGGTTTTCGCTATTGGAAAGGAGGGCCCTTATGGCCGACTTTACCCCTGTGGACCGCAGCAGCTGGTCCCGGGAGCCCTGGTTTGCCCACTACTTCTCCCAGGTCCCCTGCACCTACAGCATGACCGTATCCCTGGACATCACCCCCATCCGGCAGCGGGGCTGCAAGCTCTATCCCGCCATGCTCTACTGCCTGTCCCGGGCGGTAAACGCCCGGCGGGAATTCCGGATGTCCCTGGACGGGGCGGGGCAGCCGGGATACTATGACATCGTCCACCCCGCCTTCACCGTATTCCACCGGGAGACGGAGACCTTTTCCAACCTCTGGTGTCCCTATGACCCGGATGTCTCCGTATTTTTCCGCTCCTATGAGGATGCCCTGGCCCGCTGGGGCTCCGCGGAGGGCTTCGCCCCCCAGGACGACACGCCCCCCAACACCTTCCCGGTCTCCATGATCCCCTGGGCCTCCTTCACCGGCTTTAACCTGAACCTCCAGCGGGGCTACGACTACCTGCCGCCTATCTTCACCATGGGCCGGTTCCAGGAGGAGGGAGGACGGACAAGGCTTCCCCTGGCGATCCAGGTCCACCACGCCGTGTGCGACGGCTTCCACCTCAGCCGCCTGGTGGCCGACATCCAGGCCCTGATCGACAGCGAGGCCTTTGCCCCTGCGCCTTGATTTTCCCATCGGGCTTTGCTATACTGGCCTTGGAGCGGGCTCTTTTTCTCCAAAAGGGCCCATTTTCCGGCCCATGTACGCTGAGAGGCCGCCGGAGCTTTCGCTCCGACGGCCTCCTTTATATGATGCGGCGCGCCCGGGACGCAGGCCGGGGGGCAGGGAACGGCGCAGGACGGGATCTCCGGCCCCGCCGCCGGTCGCTGTTGCCGCGTATCGTATCCTATGAAGCCCAGCCTCCGGCTGTGCCTCGCCGCCGCTGCCGCCGGAGGGGCTGTCCGCCCTGTGGAGAAGATTTTTTACAAAAAGGAAGTGCGCCTCATGATCAAAATTTCCCCCTCCATCCTCTCCGCCGATTTTGCAAATCTTGAGCGGGATATCCGCAAGGTCAGCTCCGCCGACTACGTCCATGTGGATGTGATGGACGGCCTCTTCGTCCCCAACATCACCATCGGCATTCCGGTGGTGAAATCCATCCGCCCCACCACGGAGCTGCCCCTGGACGTCCACCTGATGATCGAGCGGCCCGTGCGGTACGTGGAGCAGTTCTGTGACGCCGGTGCGGACATCGTCACCGTCCATGTGGAGGCGGACACCGAGGAGAACACCCGCCGCTGCCTGGAGCTGATCCACGGCAAGGGCAAGAAGGCCGGGGTGGTGGTAAAGCCCAAGACACCCGCCGAGGCGGTGCTGCCCTTCCTGGAGCAGTGCGACATCATTCTGGTGATGACAGTGGAGCCGGGCTTTGGGGGCCAGTCCTTTATGGCGGACATGATGCCCAAGCTGCGGCAGATCCGCCAGTGGATCGACGAGAAGAACCCCGGCTGCGAGCTGGAGGTGGACGGCGGCGTGGACCCCGTCACCTGCAAGGTGGTCATCGAGAACGGCGCCAACGTGCTGGTGGCAGGCAGCGCCGTATACAAGGCCGCCGATATTCCCCAGCGTATCAAGGAACTGAGAGGATAAGGACCTATGGAATACTTTCCCGCGCCTCTGGAAAATCTGGTGGAGCAGTTTGCACGGCTGCCCGGTATCGGCGGCAAATCCGCCCAGCGGCTGGCCTTCCACGTACTGAGCCTGCCCATGGAGGAGGCCCAGGCCTTTGCCGACGCCATCCTGGAGGCCAAGAAAACCGTCACCTGCTGTCCGGTGTGCCGGAACCTGACCGCCGGAGGGCTGTGTCCCATCTGCGCCTCCCCCAAGCGGGACGGCTCCACCATCTGCGTGGTGGCGGACCCCCGGGATGTGGCGGCTTTTGAGCGGAGCCGGGAGTATAATGGCCGCTACCATGTGCTCCACGGCGTCATCTCCCCCATGAACCACGTGGGTCCCGACGACCTGGAAATCAAATCTCTGGTAGACCGGGTAGCCCAGGGGGATGTGAAGGAGGTCATCATGGCCACCAACCCGGACACGGAGGGGGAGGCCACCGCCATGTACCTCTCCCGGCTTTTGAAGCCCTTTGGGGTTCGGGTGACCCGTCTGGCCTACGGCATCCCTGTGGGAGGGCACCTGGAGTTTGCCGACGACGCCACCCTCATGCGGGCCCTGGAGGGCCGCCGGGACATCTGAATCCTTTTTCAGCATGTTACAAAGAGCGCTGCCGGAAGGCGGCGCTCTTTCCTGTTTTCCCCGCGTTGTGCTTTTTTTCTTCTTATGCTATGATGAGACCAGCCAACACAACAGGAGGTTTTTCTATGACCAGATATCGCCGCGCCCTGGCCGCAGCCCTGGGCGTTTTCATGGCCGTATCCCTGCTGGCCGCTCCCGCCGCTCTGGCGGCGGAAAGCCGTGAGGAGCCGGTACGGGCTATTGTCACCTTTACCCCCGAGGCCCCGGCGGAGGACCTTGTCTCCGCCATAGAGACCCTGCCGGATACGGAGGTCCTCTGGACCTACGAGCGTACCTTCTCCGGCGTCGCCGTGGAGGCCGTCCCCTCCGCCCTGGAGGAGATCGCGGCCCTGCCCGGAGTGGAGAACGCCGTTCCCGCCGCTACCCGGCAGCCCCAGGCCCTGGAGGCCGGTCCCATTGCCAACAGTCTGGAGCTGATGGCTCCTGCCGAAACCACGGACCTCTACGGCGACGGCGTGGTCATTGCCGTCATCGACTCCGGCTTCCGGCTGAGCCACCAGGCCTTTACCGACTACGGCCTGGCACAAAACCCGGCGCTCTCAGAGGAGGACATAGCCGCCTTTGCCCAGAGCGGCGGCACTCCCGGCCGCTACATATCCTCCCGGATTCCCTTTGCCTACGACTACTGGGGCCGGGATGACGATGTGGGCACCAACGACGCCCACGGCACCCATGTTGCCGCCCTGGCAGCAGGCCTTGCCAGGTCGGAGGATGGCGCCGTGATCTTCCGGGGAGCGGCCCCCGCAGCTCAGATCCTGGCCATGAAGGTATTTCCCGACAACAGCGGCGCCGGAGCTGACGACACTGTGATCCTCAAGGCCATGGAGGACGCCGCCGCCCTGGGAGCGGACATTATCACCCTCTCCCTGGGTTCTGCCGAGGGCTTTACCGCCTATGACGCCATGGGCGGACTCTATGCCCAGGCCTTTTCCAACCTGCGCCAGCAGGGCATTCTCCTCTGCTGCGCCGCCGGAAACGACGCCGTGAGCACCGCCGCCGATGCCCAGAGCAGCGGCCTGCCCTCCGGCGGATACACCGACTACGGCACGATCAACGCCCCCGCCTCCTATCCCGGCGCCACTGCCGTGGCGGCGGTGGACGCCCTCCACTACGCCGCCCGGGGGTATATTGCCGCCGGGGAGCGGAAGATCTCCTTCAACGACAGCGCCGCCACCGGCACCCAGCTGCTGCCGGATCTAATGGAGCTGGAGGGCCAGCCCCTGCCTCTGGCGCTGGTAGGCGGCGTAGGCCGGGCAGAGGACTTTGCCGCCGTCGATGTAACAGGCAAAATCGCCCTGGTGGAGCGGGGAGACATCACCTTTGCAGAAAAAGCGGCCAATGCTGCCGCCGCCGGAGCCGTGGCCTGTCTCATCGTGAACAATGAGCCCGGCAGCATCGTTCCCGCCCTGGAAAGCAGTGCCATTCCCTGCGCCGCCATCTCTCAGGAGGACGGCGCGTACCTGCGGCAGCTGGCCCAGGCGGGTGTGGTGACAGTGACCGTTACCGACAAGACCTTCTCCGCTCCCTATCGTACGGCCCTTACGCCCTTCTCCCAGTCCTCCTGGGGACCCACCGCCGATCTGCGGCTGGTGCCCACCCTGGCGGCGCCGGGGGGCATGATCCTCTCCGCCTCTGTGGCGGGCGACAGCCGCTACGCCTTTCAGAGCGGCACCTCCATGGCAGCTCCTAACGCCGCCGGTGCGATGGCAGCTGTTCTGGAGGCCATGACCGCCCGGGGCTTCACCGGCAAGGAGGCCGCTGATCTGACAGAGGCGGCGCTGGAGAGCACCGCTCTTCTCCTCACCGATGAGGCCGGTCTTCCCCTGTCCCCCCGGCAGCAAGGTGCCGGACTGGTCCAGATCGCCGCCGGGGCCGAAACGCCGGTGATCCTCACCAACCCCTTGGCGGAGCTGGGGGACAGCGACTCCGGCCGCTTTACCCTGAAACTGACTTTCCGGAATATTTCCCAGGAGGATGTGACGCTCCAGCGGGATATCACCGTCCTCACCGATGATTTTGTGGAGGAGAACGGTTCTTTCCACAGCCTTCTGACGCCCCGGGATATTACCGACCAGGTGACAGTGGCCGGTCCCCGGTCCGTGACAGTTCCCGCCGGTGGGGAGGCCAGTATTTCCCTGACCCTGTCTGTCAGCGCCGCCCTGCGGCAGGAGCTCTCCCAGCCTTTCCCCAACGGCTTTTTCACGGAGGGCTTTGTGACCTTTACCGGGGAGGATGGTACCGCCATCCACGCCACCTTCCTGGGCTACTGCGGTGACTGGCAGGGCGCTCCGATCCTCTCCCAGACAGATTTTACCCATCAGATAGACGCACAGGCCCAGGCCGAAGAAACTGGCGAGGCCGTCACGGTGGAGCGGGATCTGGGCGTCAACCTGGCCTACATCAGCCACTCCGGCTTCCAGGAGGCTCTGTCCCCTCTGCTGGGTGAGAACCTCTACCTTGCCGCCGCCTATGACGAATCCCGCTGCGCTCTGCCCGGCGGAAACAGCGACGCCCTCTACACCGCCGGCAATCTGCTGGCTACGGAGCTCTACACCCTCCGCCACGCCCGGCGCATCATCATGGTAGTTTCCGACAGGGATACCGGGACTGTATACGCCGCAGTGGACCAGCCCTATATACCTAAAACCGCAGCGGACTACCGCTTCGGCCTCGCCTTTCCTCTGGAGGGCTTCTACTGGGACGGCACCGACGCCCAGGGCAGCCCTGTCCCCGGCGGCACCCAGGTCACCGTATCCTTTTACGCCTGGCTGGAAGGGGACACGGCTATGGATCAGGCCTATCAGAACCACAAGGCCGCCGTGTCGGACCCCGCCCGGTACGGCTGGCTTCTGGATGCGTCCTATGACCGGTGTCTCCAGTGGCGCTTCTCCCTGACGATAGACGATCTCTCCCCGGTGATCACCGCCCAGCGGGAAGGAGAGGACCTTATCATCACCATTGCGGACGACCAGTATCTCGCCTACGCCGCCCTCCGGGACGGGGACGGTAATCTTCTGGCCCAGGAGGCCTGGGCCGATGAGACGGCAGGGGAGAGCCACACCTTCACCCTGGCCGGAGAGGACCTTCCCGACACGCTCTATATCTCCGCCCAGGACTATGCCACCAACACTACCGGCCTTGCCCTCTCCCTTACCGGTACACAGGCAGAGAGCCACCGCTGCGCCGTGGCCCTCCTCACCGATGTGGATAAGGACGCCTGGTACCACGAGGCGGTGGACTACGTCTACAGCGCCGGCCTCATGGAGGGCAGCGAGGATCTGACCTTCCAGCCCACCGACGGCGCCACCCGGGCCCAGG
This sequence comes from uncultured Oscillospiraceae bacterium, assembly GCA_944387775.1. GTDB lineage: Bacteria > Bacillota > Clostridia > Oscillospirales > Oscillospiraceae > Pelethomonas. The sequence goes on from CALXGE010000094.1 coordinate 7,295, forward strand.
TGATCTACAGCCTCTACCTGCTGGCCGGCTCCCCGGAGAGCGACGCTGAACTTCCTTTCAACGACGTCCCCTCCAACGAGTGGTACTACGACGCCCTCTGCTGGGCCTGGGAAAACGGCATTGCTCAGGGCTACAGCGACACCATCTTCGGCGCCATGGCCCCGGTGAAGCGCCAGCAGCTGGCGGTGATGCTCCAGCGGTTCGCCGCCCTCACCGGTGAGGCGCAGGCCCAGGGGGACCTCTCCGCCTTCTCCGACGGGGACACAGTCTCCTCCTGGGCGGCGGAAGCCATGGCCTGGACCGTGGAGGAGGGGCTTCTCTCCGGCGGACCGGAGGGGCAGCTGAATCCCCAGGCCAACACCACCCGGGCGGAGCTGGCCCAGATCCTGATGAACCTGGCGAGCTGAGGCTCCCGGAAGCACTTCCAGCCTCTTTTTTGACACTGCAAGCCCTGACGGCAAAAGCCGCCAGGGCTTGTGTTTTTTCCCCCTTTGTGCTATTATAATAAATTGAATTTTTATCGAAACGTGAGGGCAAAACCTTGGATAGAATGCAAGTAGTGATCCCCGAGACCGACATTCAGCGGCAGCGGGACTATACGGAAAAACTGGCTCCTCTTCTGCCCCGCCGGGGAGAGCGGCCGGTGGCCATGGTGGATACCTACGGCTGCCAGCAGAACGTGGCGGACAGCCAGCGCATCATGGGCATGCTGCGGGATATGGGCTGCGGCTTCACCCAGGACCCCATGGCCGCCGACATCATCGTCATCAACACCTGCGCCATCCGGGAGAACGCGGAGAAGCGGGTATTCGGCGTCATCGGCCAGCTGGTCCACGCCAAGGAGAAAAATCCGGACCTCATCTTGTGCCTGTGCGGCTGCATGGCCCAGCAGGAGGTGGTGGCCCAGCGGGTGAAGAAGTCCTACCGCCATGTGGATCTGGTGTTCGGCCCCCAGGCCCTGTGGAAGTTCCCGGAGCTTCTCTATGAGGTCTGCACCCGGCAAAAGCGGGTGTTCTCCATTGCCGACGAGCACGGCTCCATTGCCGAGGGTCTGCCGGTAGTCCGGGAGAGCGCTGTGAAGGCCTGGGTATCCATCATGTACGGCTGCAACAACTTCTGCTCCTACTGCATCGTGCCCTACGTCCGGGGCCGGGAGCGCAGCCGCGACCCGGAGGAGATCCTCGCCGAGATCCGTCAGCTGGTCTCGGAGGGCTACAAGGAGATCACCCTTCTGGGACAGAACGTCAACTCCTACGGCAAGGACCTGGAGAAACCCATGGACTTTGCCGATCTTCTCCGGGCCATCGACCAGATCCCCGGGGACTACCTGATCCGCTTCATGACCAGCCACCCCAAGGACGCGGGGGAGAAGCTCTTTACCGCCATGGCGGAGTGTCCCCATGTGGCAAAGCAGCTCCACCTGCCGGTGCAGTCCGGCAACAGCCGGGTGCTGAAGGCCATGAACCGGGGCTACACCCGGGAGCAGTACCTGGACAAGGTCCGCATGGTCCGCTCCCTGATACCGGACATCGTCCTCACCAGCGATATCATCATCGGCTTTCCCGGGGAGACCGAGGCGGAGGCCATGGACACCGTGTCCCTCATCGAGGAAGTGGGCTACGACGCCCTCTTTACCTTCATCTACTC